>CAZXYP010000160.1:0-11319 GCA_964644955.1 uncultured Anaerolineales bacterium
TTATCCGTTTCCCGCGCAAGTGCGCGCGCAAACCGGGCCCGAAGGCGCGGCGATTCAGTTGGGTTATCTCATCATGGTGGACACGCAAAAATACGCGGGCGAATATGTGGGCGACAATTTGACGTGCGAAAATTGTCACCTCTCGGCAGGCAGCTTGCCGTATTCGGCGCCGCTGTGGGGCGCGTTCCCGAATTATCCCGCGTATCGCGCGAAAAATGAATTGGTGAATACATACGCGACGCGTTTGCAGGGTTGTTTCGTCAACAGCATGAACGGCAAAGCGCCGCCCGCCGACGACAAAGTGATTGTGGCGCTCACGGCATATTCCGCGTGGCTCGCGCAAGGCGCGCCGACGGGCGTTACGTTGCAAGGACGCGGTTTCAAGGAACTGCCGAATCTTGCGCCGAATGTGGAACGCGGCGCGCAGTTGTATGCCGACCAATGCGCGTTGTGTCACGGCGCGGACGGACAAGGCACGCGCGCGCGCGACGGCACGGGCTATGTGTTTCCGCCGTTGTGGGGCGGTGACGGTTTCGCGCAGTGGCTCGGACCGGAAGGCGAAGGCGAGAACCCTTATGTGGATGCAAATGGCGCGGTCTCGTTCAACTGGGGCGCGGGACTGGCGAATGTACAGTCGTTTGCCGAATTTGTGCAAGCGAACATGCCGCTCGGACAGGGCGGAACGTTGAGCGCGCAAGACGCGATAGACATTGCCGCGTGGGTTTTGCAGGACGCGCACGAACGTCCGGTAAAGTGGACGCGCTAAAAGGCGAGGACATTGGAATTGGACGCAAACGACAAGGCGCAAACAACAACGGCAGCCCCAAAGCAAGCTCTGGTCGGCGCGTGGCTGATTGTGGGACTTGTCATGGCGGCATCCGTATTGTGTTTCGCCGTGACCGCGTATGTGTTTCTCGCGCGCGGCGGCTGAATTCGAATCATGAGCGCGACATCTCCCAAACCGGACATGGAGCCGCAAGACATTGAACCCGAACGGATTGCGCGCGCCGAAGACTTGTGGGTGCGGCTGGCGTTTGGATTGGTGGCGGTGTTTATTCTCGGCGCGATTTTTATCAGCTTGTCATACGCCAATCTGATTCCGCAAGCGCATCAACACGCGTCGCCGCAGGAACTCTTGGCGCGCGGCGAATTTGAACATCCGCGCGTCGAGCAAAACGCGGACGGCAGTTACAGCGTGTATTTGCTTGCCAAGACGTGGCAGTGGGAACCCGACCCGATTGTGGTGCCGCCGAAGGTGCGCGTGACGTTTTACGCGACTTCGGCGGACGTACTGCACAGCATTCAAATCCAACACACCAACGTCAATTTTACCGCCACGCCCAATCAAGTCGCACAAATCGAATACACGTTCACGACCCCCGGCGTGTATTATCTCGTGTGCAATGAATACTGCGGCGTCGGTCATGAAAACATGATTGGGCGCGTCATCGTGCAAGCGCCATGAATTCGAACGTGACGTTTTCTGTTCCGCGCACGCGCGCCGAACCCACCTACGGCGCGTCGAAACAGCTCACCCTCACGCTGTGCGTCACCGGTTTGGTTGCGCTCACCATCGGCGTCGCGCTCGGTCCTTTGCAGTCGCTCAATTACGCCAACGTGAATTTGTATCCGCCGCTGCAGCCAATCCTGCGTTCGTACTATCAAGGACTGACCATTCACGGCGTGTTCAACGCGCTCGCCTTCACCACCTTTTTCATGTGCGGCTTGATGTTTTATCTCACGCGCCGCGAATTGAACGTGATGCCAAATTTGAACGTGGGCTGGCTCGCGTATTGGATAATGCTCATCGGGCTTGTGTTCACGACGGGCGCGATTTTCACCAATTCCGCGACGGTGCTGTACACCTTTTACGCGCCACTGCTGGCGAATTGGGCGTTTTATCTTGGACTCGCGCTCATTGTATTTGGCAGTTGGGTTTATGCGCTGCAAATCTTGAGCATGGTGCAGGAATGGAAACAAGAGCATGCGGACGAAATCACGCCGCTGGTCGCGTGGATGTCGCTCATGACGATGGGTCTGTGGGTCTTGGCGTCGCTGGGGATTATGATTTCGATTGCGTTTTTTCTTTTGCCGCTGTCGCTGGATTGGATTGCGGGCGTGGACCCGTTGGTGACGCGCACTTTGTTTTGGTGGACGGGACATCCGCTCGTGTATTTTTGGTTGATGCCGGCGTACATTTCGTGGTACGCGCTGGTGCCGCGTCAGGCGGGCGGCAAATTGGTGTCCGACCCGTTGGCGCGCGGCGCGTTCCTTTTGCTTTTATTGTTTTCGATGCCCGTCGGCATTCATCATCAATTTCAAGACGCGGGGATTGACGCCGCCGTGAAATTCGTCGTCGTCATTCTCACGTATCTCGTCGTCGTGCCAAGCTTGATGACGGCGTTCACCGTCGGCGCATCGCTGGAACACGCGGGACGCGCGCGCGGCGGCAAAGGATGGTTCGGCTGGCTGCGCGCGCTGCCGTGGCGCAGTCCGAGTTTCAGCGCGCAGGCGTTGGCAATGCTGACGTTCATTGTCGGCGGCGCAAGCGGCATGGTCAATGCGAGTTGGGTGATGAATACGACCGTTCACAATACCACGTTCATTCCCGGACATTTTCATCCGACGGTGGCGACGGCGGTGACGCTCACATTTTTCGGCGTCAGTTATTGGCTCCTGCCGCACCTCACAGGCAAACCCTTGTTTGCGCGCCGGCTCGCGCGCGCGGGCAATTGGCTGTGGTTTATCGGCATGTTGTTTTTTGCGAATGGTTTAATGGTTGCGGGCTTGTCCGGCGTGCCGCGCCGCACGTGGGTCGCGGGCATGTTGCCGGGTTGGTTCGAGGAATTGTACGGCGCGGCGAAGGTGCCGTTGGTGATGCAAGCGGTTGGCGGCGTCATTCTCGCGGGCGCGGCGCTGTGCATTTTTATTTCGTTGTACGGCACCCTTTTGCGTCCCGAACCCGCCAAGCCGCTCAAAATCGAAATTCCGTTCGCGGAAGCCCTGCGCGACAAAAATTCGCGCCCGTTGACGAAATGGTTCGACCGCTACTGGCTGTGGTTTGGCATTGCCGCCGCGCTCGTTTTGCTGCTGTATGTTCCCGTCGTCGTCAATCTGCTCCTCCATGCCGTGCCTGTTCCCGGCTTGCGACGCTGGTAAGGCGGTTTTGCATTTATGGGAAAAATCAAGATACTCGAAACATCCCACCTCTGAAGGAATAGACAATGGCAACGTTACTCGAAACATACGCCCGGCAATTGAACGCGCGGCAAATGGAACAACTGGCAAAATGGCTCGCCGTCAAAACAGACGCGCTGCAAAAAGGTTTGCGCACGACGGGCGCGCTGCTGCTCGGCGCGGTCTATCAACAAAGCAAAACGCCGCAAGGCGCGGACGATTTGCTCGCGTCGTTGAATCAGGACAAGGAGTTGCGTTCGGATGCCCTGCGCGCCATCGAAGCGGGACACGGGTTCCCGATTTTGAATTTTCTGTTTGGCGTCGGGTATCCCAAAGTGACCGCGTGGGTCAAGGACACGGTGGGAGTGGACGTCGAACCGTTTCTCGTGCCGGCAGCGGTATTGATGATGCGCGCGTTGGAAGAAATTGCGCTCGCGGAAAAATTCGACGCGGCGGGACTGGCGGCCTATTTGCAAAAGGAACAGGACGCGTTCGCGCGCGCGCAGCCGCAGCTCGCGAGTCAATTAAATGCCGCGCTCGATTTGGGACAAAACACGGTCGAACGCGCGGAACGCTTGATGCTGCGCTTTACGCCGGAGGAATGGGACACGCTCGCGCGGTTGCCCTCGCTTGCCGCGTCGGCGGTCATGATGACGGACCTTTCCGGACCGGTCGGTTTGAATAAAGAATACACGGCGCTGCTGCAAGCGTTGGAAAAATCCGCCGCCGCAAACGAACCCGATTCGCTGGTGAGTCTCGCCGCGCGCACTTACAACGAGCCATCGCAAATTGACGCGTTGGGCGTGACGCCGGCGAACGCGCGGACAATGCTGCGCGATGGTTCTTTGCAAACCCTTGCGATTTTGAACGCCAAAGCCACGCACGAAGAAATTCACGCATACAAAAAGATGGTGATGGATGTAGCGCGCAGTGTCGCGCAAGCGGCGATGGACGGCGGCACGCTGGGCATCGGACGCAAACCGGTCAGCGGGAACGAACAGCGCGCGCTCGATTTGCTCGCCGCCGCGTTGGCGTATGACGCGTAGGGGCGAAGCATTTTCTGTCGCGTTCGCGCGTCGAGCTACGACAGTGAATGAAAATGCTTCGCCCCTACTTGCACACGAGCGTGATGGAATCTATCGTCAGCTGCGCGGGCGCATCGGCGGGGTCGAAACGCAATTGCGCGATGACATCGCCGCGTTGGACGGGCAGTGTGATTTCGTACGCGCGCAGGGTATCGTCCGCCACAATCTCGAAACTCGACACGAGCGCGGGACTGAAATCGTCCATCCCGCGCGTCCGCCAATAGATTTCCCCCTTGAGCGGTGAACGGTCCGCGCGCGCGCGCATTTTGATTTCGATTGAGCCGAGCCGCGCGCCGCGCACATTTATCAGCGGACTGCCCAAAATCGAGTCCGCGCCCGTCGCCTCCATCGTCCACATCCCGTTTTCCACGCGCGCATTCGCAATGTCATTCCATGTCGTCCAGTCCTGCGCGTCCGTTTCAAAATTCCACGCGATTTCGTTCACGCCGTTCGCGCACGACAAATTTTGCCGCAGTTGATTTTCCAAATCGGTGCGTTCCGTCAGCGCGCGGTCGTCGTATTCAAAAAAATACGCGCGTTCGGGATGTTCCACAAACGGCGGGAACGCGTCGGCGAGGGTCGCGCGCAGCGTTGGGTTGTTGTATGTCAGCGCGATGGCGTATTGGATATTCAACGGATCGGTGAATACCGGCGCACGCCGCGCGCGTTCCGGCAAGCCGACGAATACAAGGTTAGCGTTATCGGGCAAGGTCGGCTGCAACACTTTCACCTGCGCCAAAATGTTTTGCGCCAATTGACTTGCGTTGCGCCAATTTTCATTGAGCCGATACAGCGACACGGTGTAAAACAAAATCAACGCCACCGCCGCGCCCGCGCCCAACGCGCGCGAAAATTTCCAACGCGGCAGCGGGTCGCGCAAAATGCCCGCGAGCGCAAGCGCAAGCCCGATGGACGGCGGATAAAAATAGCGTTCCTGCGGCGGAAACGCCATTGCTGCGAGCAGCGGAATCGGAATCCACAAGAGACCAAACACCACCTCACGCCGTTTGCGATACGCAAACAACGCGCCGAAATAGAGCACGTTCACGAGAACCACTTGCCACAACGCAATGTCGGTAATGAAAGGGTCGGCGGCGTACTGCGTATAACCCGACCAAAAATACAAGAGCGTCGCCGCCGCATCGAACGACGGGGTTCCCCCCCCCCCGCCGAACAACAACACGCGCGCGCCCGCATACACCAACAGAATCAGCCAAAACGGCGCTTGGCGTTTCGCAATGGCGCGCCACCCTTGCGCGCGGTGATACAGCGCGTCATGGACGACGAGCAGCAGCGGCAGCGTCAGCGCGGTTTCGACGGACAGGAGCGCGAGCGCAAAACATACACACGCGCACGCAAGCGCGGCGCGCGACGGCAGCCGCGTGTAAAACACAAGCGTCAGCGTCATGAACAGCGCAGCGAGTTGATGCCCGCGCGACGGAATGTCCGCCACCGCTTCTGGATGAATGGAAAGAACGGCGAACAACAACCCCGCGAGCGCGGCGGTCATTTTGTGTTTGCTCAAGCGCCACGCCAGGAGCGTGACGGCGAAACTTGTCAGTACGTGCAAAAGCAAATTGGTGAGATGATAACCAAGCGGATTCAGTCCCCACGCGAAATAGTCCGCCCACATGGTGAAGTCGCGCAGGACACGAATGACTGCGCGTTTGGTGACGGGCGCGAGAAAGCCCCACTTCCACGCGAGCGGCAGCCATTCCCCGTTCTGCGCCGCGACCTGCGCGTCAAAATGGCGAATGCCGACTTGCACAAAATCTTCTTGCAAGAATTGCTTTTGAAATATCGGCGCATAGCCGATGAGGACGAGCAGCACAATGCCCGCGAAGGTCGCCGCGAGCCAATGTCGAGAGAGCAATGGTTTGAGACGAGTGATGGAATTCATGAATCGGATGGATGTTTTCGCTCACGGCGAAAACTCAATTTTGAGCTTTGCCAAAACAATTGACCGTCGGCAAAAGCGGCGGTCAATGATAACGCGGATTGGAGGGAATGGAAAACGGGGGAAGCACGCGGCGATGTGAACACGACGGATAGAAAACTCGCACAGCGCGCGGCTTACGGTCAGCGCCTTAATCGTTCGCGCAGCGCGTCCGCATCCGTCACCGGCATTTGACACGCAAAATTCTCACACACATACGCCGTCGCTTTGCCATCTATCATCGCGCGTCCTTCCAATAGCGGAATTTCCGACCCGGTCTCTGCGCGTTTCCACGCGACGACTTGATGCGGGCGATATTCACTCAACATGACATCCAATAGATTTTGCGCGTCATCGCCAACGACTGCGATTTCTTTCGGCGACGCTAACACAAAATCCAACGCACACAGCCACCACGCGAATCCCGTTGGCGCTTGCGCCAATGCGGGCTGTAACGGCGCAATGCTCTGTTCCACCGCATCCGCGTAACGCGCGTCGCCTGTAAACGCGGCGAGTTTCGCCAACACCATTACTGCCATCGCATTCCCTGACGGCGTCGCATTGTCCTGCACGTCTTTTGGACGCACAACCAATGTTTCATGGTCATCGCTCGTGTCGAAAAAGCCGCCGCGTTCGTCGGTGAAATGCGCGAGGATTTGTTCCGCAAGGTCGCGTGCCGCAACAAAATATTTTTCGTCGAATGTTGTTTCGTACAGCGCCAGCAGCCCTTCTGCCAGATTTGCGTAATCTTCCAAATACCCGTTGAGGCGCGCTTGCCCGTCTTTGAAGGAACGTTTCAGGCGCAGGGAATTTTGGATTTTTGATTTTTGATTTCTGATTTCAGAATCATCGCTCGTCAAATTGTTCAACAAGAATTCGGCGTTGCGGATTGCGATACGGCGATAATCCTCACGTTTCAATGTCCTCGCCGCTTCCGCAAACGCTGCCAGCATCAGCCCGTTCCAACCCGTCAGAATTTTTTCATCGCGCGCGGGTTTCACGCGGCGTTCGCGCGCCCGGAATAGTTTTTGCCGCGCGCTTGCGATGCGGGATTCGACATCTTCTGCCGTCGTGTGGTACCTTGCCGCCAACTCCGCAATATCGCGCTCCCGCGTCAAAATGCTCTTGCCCTCGAAATTTCCGCGCGCGGTCACACCAAACGCATCCATCACCAATTCCGCGTCCGAAGCATCGGTTTTCGAGTTCGACACAATCAACAAGCCCGATGCGCTGCCGCCCAACGCGCCGCGAATCTCCTCCGGCGTCCACACAAAAAATTTACCCTCGTGTCCTTCCGAGTCCGCGTCTTGCGACGAATAAAAACCGCCGTTCGAATCGGTCATTTCGCGTATCACATAGTCCAGAATTTCTGTGGTGATGCGTTTATAAAATTCATTCCCCGTAATTTGATACGCGTGCAAGTACACGCGCGCGAGCTGTGCGTTGTCGTACAACATTTTTTCAAAATGAGGAACCAACCAAATCGCATCCGTCGCGTAACGATGAAAGCCGCCGCCGAGTTGGTCATACATCCCGCCGCGCGCCATCTTGTCCAGCGTGAGCGTAATCATTTTGTGTAGAGGCGACCCTTGTGGTCGCCCATCCTCGCGCGTTTGTGTGTGCACACGAATCAAAAATTCCAACGTCATCGGCTGCGGAAATTTTGGCGCGCCGCCCCAACCGCCGTTTTCGCTGTCGAACGCGCGTGCAAGATTGTTCAGCGCTAATTCGAGCGTTTTGGGCGTGAGTGGCATAGCTTGCTCACTGCGCGGTACACCGCCTTCGCCCAACGCCTTTTGCATCACCGCGCCGTTATGCTCAATGTCCGCGCGTTGTGTTTTCCATGCGTTCGCAATCCCTTGCAGCAGATTCATAAACGACGGCATCCCATAGCGCGGTGTTTTGGGAAAATAGGTTCCGCCGTAAAACGGTTTGCCGTCGGGCGTGAGGAAAACACTCATGGGCCAGCCGCCCTGTCCCGTCATTGCCACCACTGCATTCATGTAAATCGAATCAAGGTCAGGACGTTCTTCGCGGTCCACTTTGACATTCACAAAGTGTTCGTTCATGAAACGCGCGGTGGATTCATCCTCAAACGATTCATGCGCCATGACGTGGCACCAATGACACGCGGCGTAACCGATGCTCAGAAAAATCGGCTTGTCCTCGCGTTTTGCTTTATCGAGCGCTTCAGTATTCCACGCATACCAGTCCACCGGATTGCGCGCATGGTCGCGCAAGTACGGACTGGATTCCTGAATGAGACGATTGGGCATTTTATCCGTTTCCTTTTGCTGGAATGCGTCCCATTGTATCCCAAGTTCGTTTCTTGCGTGTTTCGATGGGATATGGAATCTGCGATGACTTTGTTCCGCTTTTACGCGTAAGGAACGCAAAGGGTTCGGACTCGAGCGCGAGGAATGAGTTGTTATTGACAGACGCACTTGGAAAAAATGTCGTACGACAATGCGCAGCTCGCGCGCGTCAATCTGCACGCGCAGCAAATCACGAGCGATGCATTTCACAAACGTGTCACGACAGAAATTCTCGATTGCGTTGCGCGCGAAATGCCGGATGCCCCTTCGGCTAACGCTCAGGGTGGCGGCGTTGATTCGTCGCAAGACGCCGACACGGAAGGACACGAGGGGAAATTTTTGTGTGGCAGCGGATTCGTAACATCGTCCGGATTTTTTTGTTTCTCGAAAATGTTCGCCGCCAACGGGCTCTATACGTTTCCGGAACGCTTTCACGACAGCCCATTCGCGCGCGCAACCTGCCCCAACCAATACGCGCTTGGTTTCGGCGCACGCTGCAGTGTCTTGCGGTCCACCGCAATAATGCCGAACTGCGGACGATACCCGCTCACCCATTCAAAGTTATCAAGCGCCGACCAGCAAATATACCCGCGCACATCAATGCCGTCCTGTAAACAACCTGCCACACCGGGCAGGGCGCGTTGGAAAAATTTCACGCGCTGCGCATCGTCTGTGGTCGCGATGCCGTTTTCCGTAACCATGACCGGAAGGTTGGCGACCCGCGCGGCATGACGAATCGTTCCGCCAAAGAGAACTCGCCCTCTTCCGGCTCGATGCGCGCCCACTCGATGGAAAAACGATACGCGTTGAATCCGAGTTCCGCCAACAGCGCAATATCGGACGCGTAACGATGATAATGGTCGCACGCATCGCCCGACGGTTCCGCATAAATCGTTCCCGGCAAATGTTCCAACACCCAACTTTCACAGTTGATGTTATTGCCTTCAACTTGATGCGCCGCCGTTGCCGCGCCCCACCAAAAAATCGTTCGGGAAAATAAATTCAGACATTGGAAGATTCCTGTTCAAATTTTTCCGCGCGATACGGAAGTTCGAACGCGTTGGTGCCGCTGCCGATTAAGGATGGGTCGCCCAAACCTCATGCGGTTTCTCTAACTTCAATCGTCGGACTGAACAAGGACACGACTTTTTTGCGAATGGCGCGCCCCTGAATCAACGCATCAAACAAATTCGCAATTTCTTGGATATTGTGTGACGTTTTGTTTTGCACCGAAGTCAACTGCGGACGCACCAACGTACAAATTGGACGATTGCCGACGCCGACGAGCGCGACCTCGCGCGGAACCTGCAAGCTGAGCTGCTCGACGGCGCGCATCAAGAGAATCGCGTATTCGTCGTTGTACCCCAGAATGCCGATGGGTTTTTCAAGGGCGCGCACTTGCTGCGCGACCTGCGCGGCTTCCGCCGCGTCGAATGCCATGTCGAAATGATGCGCGGTAACGCGATATTTTTCGGCAACGCGTTCGATGCCTTTTAATCTGCCCAATCCCAGACGGCGATTGCCCTGCTCGCGCGGCACAACCGCCGCGAGTTCGCGATAACCGCGCTCGACCAAATACTCTCCCGCGAACGCGCCGATTTCCGTTTGGTCTGCCAGCACCGAAGGCACCAGCGGCGAAGTCGTATCGCCAATCACCACCACTGCCGGAATACCTGCCGTTTTCAAAAGTTTGATGGCGCGCGGCGAAACGCGGTCAATTTCGACCAGAATGCCTGCCGGACGCCACGACGCCCATTCGCGCGCGGCTTCCACGTCGCGCATTTCGGGATTCAATTGAATGAGCAAGTTATAGCCCAACGCGCGCAGCGCCTTGCCCAAGTCTTCATAGAATTGACCGATGGCAGGCGCAATCGGATGGTCGAGCTGCGGAAACAAAATCGTATTGCTGTGTCCGACGCGCAAGGATTTGGCGAGCGCGTGCGGCGTGTAGCCGAGTTTTTCGGCGGCGGCAAGAATTTTGGCGCGGGTTTCCGCGCTGATGCGCGTGTTGGGCGTCCCGTTCAAAACGTACGAAACGGTGGCGCGCGACACGCCGACCTCACGCGCAATGTCGGCGGTCGTGGGCGCGCGCGCGGGGACATTCTTGGGCGGCGGGTGGGTTGGTTTGGCGGAATTGGGCTTCATTGCAGTTTGCGCGACGGGCAATTCGGTTTGCGCGAAAAAAAAAAACTTGACAAACGCGAATTTATCCTCTATTATCTTGGTTACACGAGTAACCTAATTATGCTTAATCGTGTAAGCATTATACGCTGATTTTGCGACAGATTCAAGCCCCCCTCTTTTGACGACGAAGGAGCGCAACGCATGGCTGCGTGGTTCGAACAACGTCCGGTTTTGGCGCAAGCTGTTTCTTTCACCGCACTGCTGCCCCGTTTCGCGCCCCTGCGCGTTTCTGACAACTCCATTTACTTTCCCTTTGCTCTACCCATTGTTGGCGCGCCCGCTGCGAGCGCGCCTTGCTTTTTTTATTTCGGCTCATACGTGTTTGACACACCGACAAAATTTTGCGGTTTGCCCGGCTGTGCCAAGAGGGTTTGCCCTTGCCGAACCCCAATTCAATCCAAAGGAGAGAGAGAATGAACAAGCTATTCGTGTTTGCCGCAATCGCGCTGGTGGCGCTCGCGGCATGTTCCCCGGCAGCAACGCCTGTGCCGCCCACTTCCGCGCCTGCGCCTACCAATGCGCCCGCGCCCACTACCGCGCCCGCCGCAACGAAAAAGACGATTGCCTTTTCGCCGCTCGCCCTCGCTATTCCCGCGCTAAAAGGATTGTCCGAAGGCGTCAA
>CAZXYP010000161.1:0-11299 GCA_964644955.1 uncultured Anaerolineales bacterium
AATTACACACATGGGAAAAATCATCGGTATTGATTTGGGCACGACCAACAGCGTCGTCGCAGTGATGGAAGGCGGCGATGCAACCGTCATCCCGAGCGCGGAAGGTGGGCATTTGATTCCGTCCGTCGTCGCGATTTCCAAAAGCGGCGAACGCCTCGTCGGCGATGTGGCAAAACGCCAAGCCGTGACGAATCCGGAAAATACCATTTATTCGATTAAACGTTTGATGGGGCGCAAGTTTGACGACCCCGAAACGGAAAAAACCAAAAAACTGGTGCCGTACAAAATTGTGCGCGCGCCGAACGGCGACGCGTGGGTCGAAATGGGCGGCAAACAGTATTCGCCGCCGGAAATTTCGGCAATGATTTTGCAAAAAATCAAAGCGGATGCGGAAGCGTACCTGGGCGAAAAAGTAACGGATGCGGTGATTACAGTACCCGCGTATTTCAACGACTCACAGCGGCAGGCGACCAAAGACGCGGGACGCATCGCGGGTTTGGAAGTCAAGCGCATTGTGAACGAACCGACCGCGTCGGCGCTCGCGTATGGCATTGATAAAAAGCACAACGAAAAAATCGCAGTCTATGATTTGGGCGGCGGCACGTACGATATTTCGATTTTGGAATTGGGCGACGGTGTGACCGAAGTCAAGTCCACCAACGGCGATACGTTTCTCGGCGGTGACGATTTCGATCAACGCATCATCAATTGGCTGTGTGACGAATTCAAAAAACAAGAAGGCATTGACTTGCGCGCCGATCGGCTTGCGCTGCAGCGTTTGAAAGAAGCGGGCGAACGCGCGAAAAAAGAATTGTCCAGCGCGATGGAAACCGAAATCAATTTGCCGTTTATCACGGCAGACCAATCGGGTCCGAAACATCTGGTGATGAAATTGACGCGCGCGAAACTCGAAGCCCTGACCGGCGATTTGGTGGAAAAGACGATTCCGCCGATGCGCGCGGCGTTGAGCGACGCGAAACTCGACCCGAGCGACATTAACGAAGTGGTCATGGTCGGCGGGCAGACGCGCATGCCGCTCGTGCAAAAAACGGTGCAGTCGTTCTTTAACAAGGATTTGGACAAGAGCATCAATCCCGACGAAGTCGTAGCGCTTGGCGCGGCGATTCAAGCCGGTGTGTTGGGCGGCGAAGTCAAAGACGTCCTCTTGCTCGACGTGACGCCGTTGACGCTCGGCATCGAAACGCTCGGCGGCGTGATGACTCCGCTCATCGAACGCAATACGACGATTCCGACCAAGAAATCGCAAATTTTCTCGACGGCGTCGGACGCGCAGTCGCAAGTGGAAGTGCATGTCTTGCAGGGCGAACGCCCGATGGCGGCGGACAACAAAACGCTCGGCAAATTTGTTTTGGACGGTATTCCGCCCGCCCCGCGCGGCGTGCCACAAATCGAAGTGACGTTTGATATTGACGCGAACGGGATTTTGAATGTGAGCGCGACAGACAAGGCGACGAATCGCGCGCAGCACATTACCATCACGGCGTCTTCGGGTTTGAGCAAAGAAGAAGTCGAAAGGATGGTCAAGCAAGCGGAACAGTACGCGGCGGACGATGTCAAGCGCAAAGAAGAAGTCGAAGTGCGCAACAACGCGGATGCGTCCGTGTATCAAGCCGAAAAACTTTTGCACGACATGGGCGACAAAGTGCCTGCGGACGCGCGCATGGACGTGGAAGCCAAAGTGAATTCGCTCAAAGATGTGATGAAGGGCCGCGAAGTCGAACCCATCAAACGCAAAGTGGATGAACTCCAACAAGCGTTGATGAAACTCGGTCAAGCCGCCTACGCGGGCGCTGGCACGCCGCCTCCGGGCGCCGGTGGTTTTGGCGGCGATGACGGCATGGGCGGTGACAGCGGCGCAAGCGGCAGCAGCGCCGGCGGCGGCAGCGATACGGTCGAAGGCGAGTATCGCGAAGTGTAGGAAACCGCGTATTGCTTATCGCATATCGCGAATCAAAAAAAAGAAATGAGAACGGCGCGTTGTTTTTCAACAACGCGCCGTTCTTTATTCTTCCGGTTTTATCTCCTCCAACAAAATCACCCGCACGCGTTGCGCTTTGTCATCCACTTCGTACGTCACGCGATACGGTCCTGCGCGCACACGATAGATATTCACGTCGAGTATTTCGGCATCGGGCGGATGTGGGTTGCGCCTCAGGGCAAAAACGCGTAAATGCACTTGCTTGAATCGTTTTGGGTGCATCGGAGCGGCGACCGCATCAAATTCGTCGGTGATTTCAAGCGCGTACATTTATTCCTCCGCTTCCACCTCATCGAGTCTGACGCCCCAGTTCTTTTCATATTCCTTCACAAAATCCTTGTAGGGCGTATATTTTTTCGTCCGCTTTTTAATCTCCTTGACGCGCGCGAGCGCTTGTTGTTTCTCCAAATCTTCCAATTGTTTCAAATCTGCGGTGCTGATGAGCGCGCCCACGGGCTTGCCGTGTTTGGAAACGATGATGCGCTCGCGGCGGTAAATGACGCGATTCAATAAATCGGAAAAATTGTTTTTGGCTTCCGCCACGCTTACGGGTTTACTCATCTTGTCCTCCTCAGCCCAATATGGCTATAATGGCTTGATTGGCTATATTGTCCTGAATCGGGAGCAGTTTGTCAAATTCCGAACATTTCCCCCCCGACACGATATTTTTGATGCCCTTGTGTTGAGTTGGTGTTATACTTGCACTTGATGTCCACCACGATTCGCGACATGCAGGGCAACGTCGTCGGCTATCAAGACCGTGACGGCACGGTGCGCAACGCCGACAAGAAAAAAATCGGCGCCATTCACACGCGCAACGGCACCGTGCGTGACCATCACAATCAAGAGGTCGGATTCATTGACAGCGACGGCAATGTGGTTGACCGCTATCGCCGCCGCGTCGGTAGAATCGGCAAAGACGGCGTCGTCGAAGATTGGCACGGTATTCCGCTGTACACGGGCAGCGCCGCGCCGCTGCTTTTGGATTTCAACAAAACCGAAACGGCAAGCGCGCCCGAACGTTTTGATTTTGAACAAGCCGCGCGTCAAGCCGCCGGTTCGGGCAGCACGGAATTTGAACAGCGGCTGCGCCCGGCGCAATCGCCGCGCGAACGTTTGAAAAACGCGGTGATGCAAGAAGGTTTTGTTTCGCCGTCCGTTTTGGGCTGTCTCGGTTTGCTCGGCGCGGTCGTGATTGGCATTGTGATTTTATTTATCGCGCAAAATCCCAATGTGTTGTCGCGTCCCGCCGCCACGCCGACCCTCAACGCGGCATTGGTTCGCCCCACCTTGAACGCCGACAATGCGTCCGGCGCGAACGCGGCGCCCACGCCGACTGCAACGCCGCAGCCCGCGACCGGCAAAGTGAATACAGAATTGTTGAATTTGCGCGCGGGACCCGCGACCACTTTTGCCAAAGTGGATGGGCTCAAACAAGATACGATTGTGATTCTCACCGGACGCACGCAAAATAATACGTGGTATCAGGTGACGGTGCCGCTGCTCGGCAAAGACGGCTGGGTCGCGGCGCAGTACATTGATACGACGGCGGACATCAACGCATTGCCCGTCGTATCCGCGCCTGCCCCGTGACACGCGGGTCACGAAATTTGACAGCATTCGAGAATTCTCTATAATCGCCCCCGAAAATCAAAATATGAATGACGCACGACCCCTTGCGACGTTTCACGTTGCAAATCAATTGGCGCCCAACCTGTCGCCCAATGCGCGGCGGGTGCGGCGTTTTTCTTTTACGGTGATGTGAGAGAGCCAATGTATTATTTGGCTCTCTTTTTTTTGCGCGCGAATCGCGTATCGCAAATCGCAAATCGCGTATTACTATCGCACTATCGCACGATTGCACTATCGCACTAATTCGCAAATCAAAAATCAAAAATCAAAAATCAAAAATCAAAAATGACCACGCTCACCCTTCCCGGATTGATTGACCCGCACGTGCATTTGCGCGACCCGGGCGCGACACACAAAGAAGATTGGCACAGCGGCACATGCGCCGCGCTCGCGGGCGGATTTACCGTCGTGATGGACATGCCCAACAATACGCCGCCTATCACCGACGCGGACGCATTGCATGCCAAACAACGCGCCGCGTCCGAAAAAGCGGTCTGCGATTACGGTATTCATTTCGGCGCGGGTGCGGACAATGTAGAAACCGCCGCGTCGTTGGCGTCACAATGCACGGGTTTGAAAATGTATCTCGACCAAACGTTCGGTCCGCTGCGGCTCGACAGTCTCCAGTCTCTAGTCTCTCACATGCAAACATTTCCCGCTGACGTTCCCGTTCTCTGTCACGCCGAAGGGCGCACCGTTGCCGCCGCGATTTTTGTTGCGGATTTGTTCGACCGTCCCGTCCACATTTGTCACATCAGCCGCAAAGACGAAATCGAATTGATTCGTCGAGCCAAAGAAAAAGGCATTCGCGTCACCTGCGAAGTAACGCCGCATCATTTGTTTTTGACGATGGACGATGCGGCGAAAATTGGCGCGGGACGGTGTGAGGTGCGTCCTATGATTGCAACGCGCGCGGATGTGGACGCGCTGCGCGCGAATTTAGATGTGATTGATTGTTTTGCCACCGACCACGCGCCGCATACGTTACAGGAAAAGGACTCGCCAACGCCGCCGCCCGGTTATCCGGGTCTGGAAACCGCGCTCGCATTGTATTTGGAACTCGTGCGCGAAAACATCCTTACGCTCGACGATGTGATTGCGCGCTGTTATGAAAACCCGCGCCGCATTTTCAATGTGCCATTGCAAGAAAATACGCGGATTGAAGTGGACGCGGACGCGGAATGGATTGCGCGCGGCAGTGAGATGCAAACGCGCGCCCAATGGACGCCGTTTGAAGGACGCATTATGCGCGGGCGCGTACAGCGCGTTGTTTTGCGCGGCGAAACCGTTTTTGTAAATGGGAAAATCCTTACCGCGCCCGGTTCCGGAAAAAATATCCGACCGATTCATGCGACAAAAAACGTCGCGTAAAAAAAGGAGCAGCCAAAATGACACCCACGTTACTCAACCCTCGCAACGGACGCACGACGCATTTGCCGTTTGGCGAAAAGCGCGACGGTCCGTTATTCAATCAACACATTCTTTCCATCAAACAATTTTCTCAAAGCGACCTCGAAGCGGTGATGGCAGTCGCGGACGAAATGCGCATGATGGTCGAACGCGTCGGCTCGTTCGATTTACTCAAAGGCAAAGTGCTGGCGGTGCTGTTTTACGAACCGTCCACGCGCACGTCGTCGTCCTTTATCGCGGCGGTGCAGCGCCTCGGCGGCGGTTTCATTCCCATCAACGAAGTGAAATACTCGTCGGTGGCGAAAGGCGAATCGCTGCCCGACACGATTCGCACGCTCGAAGGATACGCGGACGTGATTGTGCTGCGGCATCCCGAAACCGGTTCCGCCGCGCTCGCCGCCAAGCACGCGCGCAAGCCCATCATCAACGCGGGCGACGGCATCGGCGAACATCCGACGCAGGCGCTGCTCGACATGTTCACCATTCTCGAAGAACGGGGCAAAATTCAAGGCGCGACCGTGACGATGCTCGGCGATTTGAAATACGGACGCACCGTCCATTCGCTCGCGCGTCTGCTTTCGCTGTATGACGTGAAACTCAATTATGTCTCGCCCGACGTTTTACAAATGCCGCGCGAACTGGTGGACGAATTGAACGCGCGCGGGATTCGACAACACGAAACCGCGTTGCTCGACGAGGTGCTGGGCGAAACCGATGTGCTGTACGTGACGCGCATTCAAAAAGAACGTTTTGCGAATTTGGAAGAGTACGAAGCGGTCAAAGGTTCATACGTCATTTCGCCCGAAACGTTGGCACGCGCAAAATCGGATATGGTGTTGATGCATCCGCTGCCGCGCGTCGGCGAAATCAGCGAAGCGGTGGACGGCGACCCGCGCGCCGCGTATTTCCGTCAGGTGGAATACGGCATGTACGTGCGCATGGCGCTGCTGGCGATGGTGTTGGGGAAAGCGTAAGCAAAGGATGAAGGCGGAAGGATGAAGGATGAAAAGCGAATGACGTTTTTTGAACGAATCGAAACGCGCGCGCGCGAGGCGAATTCCCTGTTGTGCGTCGGACTCGACCCGCGCGCGGAAAACGCGAACGAGGCGCGGGAACAATGTCTGCGCGTCATTGACGCGACGCACGAATATGCCTCCGCATTCAAACCCAACAGCGCGTTTTTTGAAGTCTTTGGCGCGGACGGCATGGACGCGCTGCGCGACGTGATTGCGCGCGTGCCGCAAAACATTCCCGTCATTCTCGATGCCAAACGCGGCGATATTGCCGACACGAGCGCGGCGTACGCGCGCGCGGCGTTTGAAACGTTGGGCGCGTCCGCCGTCACGGTGAATCCGTATCTCGGCGGCGATGGCGTTGCTCCCTTTATCGAACATGCAGAATACGGCGCGTTCGTGTTGTGCAAAACGTCGAACGCGGGCGCGGATGAGTTTCAAGCGTTACAAATGGGCGAATACGCGTTGTATGAAATCGTCACGCAGCGCGCGCATAAGTGGAATACAAAAAACAATGTCGGTCTCGTTGTCGGCGCGACGGACTCCGCGCGTTTGGAACGTGTACGCGAACTTGTGCCTGATATGTGGTTTCTTGTGCCGGGTATCGGCGCGCAGGGCGGCGATTTGGAAGCGACACTGCGCGCGGGCTTGCGCGCGGACGGCATGGGTTTGCTCGTAAACGCGTCGCGTTCCATCGCGTCGGCGGCGAATCCCGGAGACGCGGCGAAAAAATTGCGGGATGAAATCAACGCGTATCGCGTAGCGCGTATCGCCAATCAAAAACCGAAAATCGAAAATCGAAAATCAGAAATTGATTTGGCAAACGATTTGCTCGAGTCGCACTGCATTCGTTTCGGCGAGTTCACGTTGAAATCGGGAACGCAATCGCCGATTTATCTGGATTTGCGGCGGCTGGTTTCGTATCCCGCGATTTTGAAACGCGCCGGACAGGCGTATGCAAAAATCTTGCGCGGGTTGGAATTTGACCGCCTCGCGGGCATTCCGTATGCGGCGCTGCCGATTGCGACGGCGGCGGCGTTGGAATTGAACGCGCCGCTCATCTATCCGCGCCGCGAGGTAAAAGAGTACGGCACGAAAGCGGCGATTGAAGGCGAATACAACGCGGGCGAAACGGTCGTGGTGTTGGACGATTTGACGACGACGGGCGAAACGAAATTTGAGGCGATTGAAAAATTGACGGGCGTCGGTTTGCGCGTGCGCGATATCGTCGTGTTGATTGACCGCGGGCAGGGCGCGGGGGAACTGCTTGCGCGCGCGGGATACACATTGCACGCGGTGACGACCTTGCCGCGCTTGTTGGAAATTTGGCGCGCGACGAACGCGATTACGTTGGACCAGTACGACACGGTGAAAGCATTTTTGAATGTGTAGTAACGAATTTATTCGTCGAGTCAGCGGAACGAATGAATTCGTTACTACAAATAAATCATGTACGAACAATTACGTCCCCTTTTGTTTCGCCTCGACCCCGAGACCGCGCACCACTTGACGCTCGGCTTGTTGAAATGGGCGGGCGATTTGCCGGGCACGCGCGATGTGCTGCGCGCGATGTTTGATTTTCACGATGAACGTTTGCGCGTGAATGTGTTCGGCGCGGATTTCAAAAATCCTGTCGGGCTTGCGGCGGGGTACGACAAGAACGCGATTGCGGCGCACGGACTCGCGGCTTTGGGATTCGGACATATCGAAGTCGGTACGGTGACGCGCCTGCCGCAAACGGGAAATGAAAAACCGCGCGTGTGGCGTGTGCCGGAATCCGGTGCGCTCATCAATCGCATGGGTTTTCCGAACGAGGGCGTCGCGCGATTGCGTTTTCCAAAACACGCGTTGAAATTTTCAGACACGCGTCTCGGCATCAACATCGGTAAAGGCAAAGATACGTTGTTGGAAAATGCGGCGGAAGATTACGTCGCATTGTTGAATGCGGTGCACGCGCGCGCAGACTATGGCGCAGATTACTGCGCGATCAATATCAGCAGTCCGAATACGCCGGGGCTGCGCGCGCTGCAAGCGCGTGATGCGGTGGAACCGTTGTTGAAAAAAATCGCGGATGCGCGCGATGCGTTATCGCCGCGCGTGCCGCTGTTGGTAAAAATCGCGCCGGATTTGACATGGGATGAAATTGACGGGATTGTGGATGCGGCGCGCGATGTGAATTTTGACGGTGTGATTGCGACGAACACGACGATTGCGCGCGACGGCGTTCCGGCTTACGCGCACTCGTGGGGGGGGGGGCTGAGCGGCGCGCCGCTGCGCGCGCGTTCCACCGAAATCATTCGCCATATTGCGACGCAGACGCGCGGCGAGTTTCCGATTGTGGGCGTCGGCGGGATTGAAGATGCGGCGAGCGCGCTGGAAAAATTGCGCGCGGGCGCGACCTTGATTCAAATATTTACCGGGTTGGTTTATCGGGGTCCGCGTCTGGTGCGTGAAATCAATCAGGCGTTACTGCAACAAGAAATTTCATCAAGCGCAGCCGGTCCCATTCAGGCAAGTTTTCGCTTAACGTAAATTTCTGATGTGAGAAGTGACGATGTTCCAAATTGCGGTTATACAATGATTCAACGCCGGTTGGGCTTGCAAATTCGACTTGCAATGATATTGCTTGGTATCAACGGTCCATAAGAATCAAAAACCCTGCGGCAAGTGCGAGCAGCGGAAAAAATTCCGAAAACCCGCGCACGGCGGGAACAAAACTCGTCAGACCGGAGAGAATGAGCCACACGGCGAGCAATACCATGCCCATTCTATTTTTGATTCTGAGTGACGAACGGCGTTTCATTTTGGTCTCCTGTTATTTGAACTCAGAATAGCGGTTGTCATTGAAAACAGCGTTTGTGCGCAGTGCAACTGCGCACAAACAAATTATTCTTCCTCTTTCATCCCCTTTATAAATTTGATGCGATACGGATGCAATGTCGCGCGCATGACGCCGTGTTTGACGGCAGGGTCATGCTCCATGATGCGTTGTGCCTCTTGACCGGATTCCACCTGAAACAGCGCAATGCCAAACGTGCGTTCGTCGTCTTCGGTCGTGCGTCCGAACAAAAGCATTGTGCCGCGTGCTGCCAACTCCATCAAATAGTCCACATGCTGCGAAACGATTTCGGCTTCGCGTTCGGAGGGTCCCTGCGTGAGTTGTTCGAGGCGCGTGACGCGCAAGACATAGAGAAAGTGTTGCATCGCAGTTTTTCTCCTTGTCGTGATTATAACACGGATTAGAAAATATGTTCTGTCGTTGGGGCTAAAAATTTGGAGGCATTTTCGCGCCTCCAAATTCTTTTTGTTGCGAGATGTGCCGCGCTTATTCCTCCACAATCCAGCGCGATTGTTCGCGCATGAAATGTTGGAGGTAATGCGGACCGAACGCGTTGTGCCCCGTCGAGCCGCTGCCTTTCCAGCCGCCGAACGTATTGTTTTGGGGCCACGCGCCTGTTGTTGCGCCTGCGCGGCGATTCGAGTACGTCACGCCTGCTTGAATGTTGTCATAGAAATATTGTACTTCGCGCGCGTCTTCGGAATAAATTCCCGCCGTCAAACCGAACTGGACATCGTTCGCCATCACCAATGCTTCTTCGACCGATTCCACTTCCTGGACCGCGAGGAACGGCACAAACAATTCGTCCTGAAAGAGGCGATGTTCGGGGGTGAGGGACTCTACAATCGTCGGCTGTACGTAATAGCCGTATTGCAAATCGCCGTCCGTCACGCGATTGCCGCCAAAGACAACGCGTCCGCCGGATGCGAGCGCATCGTTCACTGCTTGCTGCCAGGTGTCCACCGCGCCTTGATTCATCACGGGACCCATGAACGTATCGCGTTCGGTGGGGAATCCGACCTTGATGCGTTTACTGACAAAATCCACAAGCCGGTCCATGAATTCGCCTTTGACGGATTTGGCAACATACGCGCGTGACGTGGCGGAACACTTTTGTCCGCTGAAACCAAACGCGCCGCGCGCCGTGCCTTCGGCTGCCATATCCAAATCCGCGTTCTCGGTAATGATGACGGGATTCTTGCCGCCCATTTCGGCAATGACGGGTTTCGGATACTTGATGCCGAAATTGCGATAGAGATGCATGCCGACATCGTACGAGCCGGTGAATGCAATGCCGTCAATCATCGGGTTCTCGCGCAATTCTTCGCCGACCGATGAACCGGGACCGACGACGAGATTGAATACGCCGTCGGGAATGCCCGCATCCACCAAACAGTTTGCCAAAAAGAACGCGCTGACCGGCGATTCGGACGCGGGTTTTTGCACGACGGTATTGCCTGCAATCAACGCGGCGGAGGTCATGCCCGTTGACAATGCAACCGGAAAATTCCACGGCGAAATGACGCCGAACACGCCGTACGGCAAAAGCACGGATTGAGTGCGCGTATTTTTTCCGGGCGGCGTGAGCGTGTACACAAAGCCCTTGCTGGCTTCGATGGCATCGCAATAGTAGCGAATGATTTCGGCGGCTTCGTACACTTCGGCAATGCCTTCACCGCGCGGTTTGCCGACTTCGAACGCCATCAACGCGGCAGCTTGCCACGCGCGCGCGTACATCAAATCTGCCGCTTTGCGCATGATGGCGATGCGTTGTTTGTACGGCATGCGGCTCCATTCGTTGGCTGCCAAACGGGCGGCGCGAATGGCTTCGACGGTTTCTTCGCGTCCGAATTTGGGAAAATAACTCACGACGAGGCGCGTGTCGGCGGGGCTGGCGTGCGGCATTTCCGCGCCGTTTTGCGCGTCGAGCCACGCGCCGTTCACCAAATTTTTGTAATGGTGCCCGAGCTCTTCGCGGAAATGACCGATGGCGGTGTCATACGTGACATGGTCTTGTTCCGAAAACGTCAGGTTCGAGTACGTAAAGCGCGGGGCAGCCGGTTTTTTTGCGACGCGTTTGGCGGTCAATTTTTTTGCGGTGGGTTTTTTCGCGGTTTTGGAAATCTTTGCGGGTTTCGCGGTTTTTTTCTTGGCGGGCATGGGAATTCCTCCGTTGGAATGCAATGCAAAATTTTTCGCGCGTTGCGGGAACGCGTGAGAATTGTATGGGATTTACGCGGAGTGTCAAAATGATACAGACGCGGGGGGATACGGAGATACCGTTAGTAATACTTTGGCAAATGAGTTGTGCATCCGTTATGTGATGTTCAAGCCATTCGAGCAAGGCGCGTTCTCGTTGTTGCTCAATAACTTGGCGATGGATGGTTGCGCGCGATTACCGCCGGC
>CAZXYP010000162.1:0-11250 GCA_964644955.1 uncultured Anaerolineales bacterium
GCCATGGACGCTTTGGCAATTTCCAACGGCGTCTTGAAGCGATGATAGTTTGCGTGCAGCGCGCCGAGCGCATATTCCTGTCCCGAACCGATTGCCCAGTATTTGGAAAAGTTTGCCACCGAACGCATGTCGGTCACATAAAACGTGCCATACGGATTGCAAATCAACGCGAGAATGCGCGACGATTCGTACGGGTCATCCTTGTCGTCGCGCGGATTGACAAAGTATTGGTCTTTGAGCTCCTTGTGCATCTTGCGCCAAAATTCAAAAATGGCTTCGGCGGAGGAAAGGTCGGCTTTTTCTTTGAGCGTGGACAAATAACTTTTCAGGACCATTTGATGTCCGGTGAAACCGACCATTCCGATAAAGGCATCGTGGTATTTGAAAATTTTTCCATTGTTGAGTTCATATTCTTGACGCTGGCGAATGTGCCCGCCCCAGGTCGTCATGGAATCGGCGGCAATGCATGCCTGTAAGCCCTTGCGGACGACAATGATAGTGGACATGAAAACTCCTTGAATCGGATTTGGAATTGAATTTTACTTGACGCGCCGCTTGACAAGATGAAAGCGAATTGAACCGCGCGTGAGAACCGATAAAAAAACGCCGCCGGAGCGACGTTTCTTGGTATGTTGTTCAGGGCTGGGGTTTGGATTCTTCGGCAATCGCTTCGTCGAGAGCGCCTTCTTGTTTCAGAGTCTGTCCCGCATCCCCCAACTCGGGCGTATCGGCACCGAGTCCGCCCTGCGTCGCCGGACTGCCTTCTTCGGGCAGACCGACAGTCGAATTTTCGATAATCCGTTCGAAATTATCATTCATGGGTGTAAATGGCATCATCTGCGACCTCCGTTTGAATCGGTTGCTTTTTTGCATTCTATCACAAAAATGGAATCCGTCAGCCGCGCGCGAACTCAAACCGTCTGACTCAAACGCGCGAGCAATTGCGCGCGCACCGCATCATCCTGAAACTCGCCGTACAGCACCTGCGTCATCATTTTCGATTCGCTCTGGTTCACGCCGCGCATCATGGCGCACATGTGCTGCGCCGTGACCAGCACCGCCACCCCGCGCGGGCGCACCACGTCGCGGATAAAATCTGCAATCTCGTGCGTCATGCGTTCCTGCAATTGCAAACGCCGCGCATACATTTCGACAATGCGCGGCACTTTGGACAAGCCCAACACGCGCCCGTCGGGAATGTATGCCACATGCACTCTGCCAAAAAACGGCAGCATGTGATGTTCGCACAAACTATAGAACTCGATGTCTTTGATAATTACCATGTCCTGATAATCCGTCTCAAACAATGCCCCGTTCACCAACGCAAGCGGATCCACCGTATAACCGGACAGCAATTCAGCATACGCGCGCGCGACGCGTTCCGGCGTGCGCCGCAGACCCGGACGCAGCGGGTCTTCACCGACGTTGACGAGAATCGTCTGCACCGCGTCCGCAATCGCGGCGTACGCGTCCGCGCGGTCGGGCGCAACGCGCAGGTCCGGCAAAACGAATGCCGTTTCCGGGTCAGACTGGAAAATCAACCACTCTTCATCCCCAAAGCGGGTTGGCACGCCGCTTTTGTTTTCGGATATACTCATGCTCTCTCTCCATCCCAAACTCAACGCCATGTTTGCATGCACGAAACAATCGAGACGATAAAATTCATCGCACGGTCCTACAACGTTTTTTCCAAAATCACATAGGTTGGTGCGGTGAATCCTTCATGCGTATGTGTCTCGACAAACACATACCCGCGTCGTTCGTACGCGGCGCGCATTTCGTGCAGTGCGGTACGTACGCCCAAACGCACGCGCGTGAAACCGGCGTTCTTGGCACGCGCCTCAACAGAATCTATCAACGCGTTCCCGATGCCGCGTCCGCGTTGCGCGGGCAGCACCGCCAGCCGTCCGAGATACATAAAGCCGTCGCGCGGTTCGCACCACACACAGCCGACCGCGCGCCCATCGCTGTAAGCGAGCAGCCACTGCCCCGTTTGCATTTTTGCGCGCACCGTGTCTGCCGATTCGTTGCGCACGCCCGATGGCGGATTCAGCACCCCATCATATTCGCGAAACGCCTCATGCAAAATTTTTACAATTGTGGCGGCGTCCGCGTCCGACGCCGACTGTATCTCTATCGGATTCATTGGTAGAATTATACTCGATGGCTGTCATTTGCTTTTTCAATATCCCCGCGACAGGACATGTCAATCCCGCGCTGCCGCTCGTGCGCGCGCTGGTCGAACGCGGTGACCGCGTGGTATTTTTTGATACACCGGAATTTCAAAGCAAGGTCGAAGCAATCGGGGCGGAATTTCGCGCCGTGGATTTGAGTTATGACTTTGTACCGCCGCAAAACACGCTCGCGCCCTTTACGGCGATGGGCTTGATCATGGAACAGGCGCAGCGCGTTCTGCCGGATTGTTACGCGCAGGCGCGCGCAATACAGCCCGATTTGATTTTGTACGACTCGATGTGTCCGTGGGGCAGTCACGTCGCGCAATTGATGGGCATGCCCGCCGTCACATTTTGCGCCATTCTCTATACAGG
The DNA here is from genome assembly GCA_964644955.1 of uncultured Anaerolineales bacterium. Lineage (GTDB taxonomy): Bacteria > Chloroflexota > Anaerolineae > UBA4142 > SHND01 > SHND01. The sequence continues at coordinate 2,550 of CAZXYP010000162.1, forward strand.
CATGCAAAATTTTTTGGCGTGGCCCCGCAGTACCGCACTCACGCGCGCAATACTGTGCCATCCCTTCCGGGTCGCGCGCGGGCTGGCCCATTATCAATGGCGCGCCGCGCAATTGCGCCAAACCTATCGCGTGCGTTCGCCGCTCTTTCTCGATTTCTTTACGAATCCCGGCGCCATGACCCTCATCACCACCTCGCGCTATTTTCAAATCGGCGCCGACCGCTTTGGCGATGCGTTTCAATTCATCGGTCCACTGATTGCGCCGCGCGCCGACGCCGCGCCGCCCGCGTTCGATTGGGTCGGCGACGCGCCATTGGTGTATATTTCACTCGGCACCCTGTTCAACGACCGCGCCGATTTTTTTCGCCTTTGTGTGGACGCATTCCGCGACGCGCCCTACCGCGTTCTCATCGCGTTGGGCCATCGCGTGCGCCCGGACGAGGTGGGACCGCTGCCCGAACACATTCGCGCCGAGCCGTATGTGTCACAGTTGGAGGTGCTGCCGCGCGCAAGTGTTTTCATCACGCACGCGGGCATGAACAGCATGAGCGAAGCCGCGTGGTTTGGGACACCGATGGTGCTGGCGCCGCAAGGCGGCGACCAAGACTTTATCGCGTATCGCGCCGCCGCGTTGGGCGCGGGCGTGCAGATTGATTCGCGCCGGATTTCGGCGCAAGAATTGCGCGCGCAGACGGAACGTGTAATGAGCGATTTACGTTTTAGGCAAGCAAGTCGTAAAATCGGCGATTCATTTCGCGCGGCGGGCGGCATCCCGCGCGCATTGGACGCGCTCGATGCGTTTATCAAACGATACCGGCGAAACATTTCCATTTGGGAATCCATCACTTGAAGCGAAAGAGCGCGCGTTAGAGAACGCTTTTGCTGCACCGCCCGGTGAGGCGCTGAGTCACATGTTTGAATCCGGATACGACAGAGGTCACAGATTTCAAGATGCGCGTTTTGAATTCGTCTTTACTGCGTAAGGTTTTGGGCGCGGGCGCGCTGCTGCTCGCTGCCGCGTTCACACTGCCCGCGTTGGCGCAGCGCGACGCGGCGCCGCGCGAATTGACGCCGCGCGTGTTTTTGCCGTTCATCACGAACGGCACATGCGACAATTTTTCCGGCGTCACGTATGGCACGCTCACGCCCAATCCGCCGCCGACCGACCGCCCTGCCGAACAACACGCCGATTTGAATCTCGCGCTGCGCGGGTACGCGCCGACGGACGGGACATTGGGCTTGGTAGATTACACCGGCGCGGCGGATTCGCGCGCGCCGCAGCTTTATACGTTGTTTGGCGACGAACGCGTGCCAGGGTTTGTGAGCGTGGCGCAAGTGTATGCGTGGAATTGGGAAACCAATTCACGCGGCGCGGTCATTACCGACCCGCCCGTGACGCTGGCGAACCTGCAAACGGCAAATGACGAACCGCTCCGTGTTCCGCGTTCGGGATACAATATCGGCACTCAGTCAATGCACCCGCCCGAAGGCAACTTCCAAGACTCACCCGCCGATGACCCGAACGCGTACGAAGTGTTGGTGCTGTATGCGTCCGCGCAGCGCATCACCTTAAAATACACACGCGAGGACAATGTGATTCAAGGATATACCCTGCACGTGGAAAATGTGTGCGTGGCGCCTGCGCTGCTGGCGTTGTATCAGCAAATGAACGCGAATGGACGCGCGCAATTGCCCGCGCTCAAGGCGGGACAGCCGTTTGGACGCGCGCGCAGCAGCGAAATCGGCGTGGTGATTCGGGACAATGGCACGTTCATGGACCCGCGCTCGCGCAAAGATTGGTGGCAAGGCAAATAAAATGGACCGGACCGTTTCCCCCCCCCTCCCGACGAGACCGCGCAAGAGCTGGCACGCGCGGCCAAACAGAGCGGCATTGAACTCGACGCGCTAGACGCGGCGCGATGGCTCGTGGCAATTTCCACCGCCGACCGCGCCGCGTTGAAACAGGACGCGCACAGCGGCGCGATTGGCAGTCACGCCGCGCTGCTCGATTTCAATCCCGACGACCTCGCGTATTTTCGTCGTCTCGCGCAGCGCGTGCGCGTCACAGCGCATCCGCAGGTCGAGTCGGCGATTGCGATTTCGGGCAGCGCGGCGCAGGGACAAGTGCAGTTGTTTCCCGGCGACAATGATTTTTTTGAACGCGTGCACATTCACGCGGCGCACGCGGAGGAGGCGCGCGCGATTTTGCGCGCGGTGATGCGCGCGACCGCGCTGCGCGCGTTTTCGGAACCGGATATCGTGTTGGTCGAGGTGAATTTCGGCGTGTACCCGTTCGGCGTTTTGGAACGCGGGGTGAAACGCGCGGCGGGCGATGTCATGACTTGGACGCCGCAGGATGTGGTGAACGGATTTATCGAAATCACGGATGCGCGCGACGGCAAGCCGAAACGCCTTGCGTGGGATGATACGACAGCCGGTTTGGGATGGACGTATCTCGGCTGGATTGTGGCAGACCGCGCGGCGGGGCGCATTGCGTTGGCGAGTAATATGCTGGATGCGACGTGGCAAGCGCCCGATGGAACGATTACGTCGCTCGACGGCGCGATGGATTCATTTTTTCAAGAGGTGTATTTGGACGCGGACGCGCTGCCGCTTTTGGAAAAACTGTATCGGCACACAGACCCGCACGCGCTGCAAGCATACGTGCGCACAATGCGCCGTGAAGTGTTTCACTATACGCACGAGACGCCGAACTATGGGAAAGCATGCAAGCGTCTCTATAATCTGTTTCGCCTGACCAATCAATTGGATGCCGCGGCGTATGTGCGCGAAATTTTTGACGAGCCGCAGGCACAGTTGTATCAAGTGCCGGGTCTGCTCGAAGCGGCGGATATTGCCCTGCGTGACCCCGGCGCCGAGATAGACCGCGCGACTGTGTTGAAGCAAATCGAATTGGTGGCAGTCCGGGTGCGCGACGCGACCCAAGGGCGGGACGAGGCGCGCATTCTGGCAGCGCTGGCGCGTTTACAGCTGGAAGTGCTGACCGAACTGCCCGGCGCGAATTGGGATGAAATTTTGCAGGACGTGCGCGCGCGGTGCGCGGCGATTGTGAATGAATTTTTCCGCGCGAAACTGTTGGCGTTCGAGCCGGTCCGGTTGTTTGTGACCGAACTGAAAGCATAAGCAAGTTCGGGCGTAGGCATTTGCGAATTTGCGGGGGGTGTTCGCCCATGTTGTCCGATACCGAGCGTCACATGCGCCTGAATCATTTTGTGCGAAAATACTTGCGCCGCGGATTTGTATATACGGCGCACAGCGAGTTTTCGGCAGTGCTGTCCCGCCCCGCGCGTTTTCCGCGCCGGCTGTTTCCCGAAACCACGCTGTATGTGAACATTGACCCGGAGGGGCGGATTTTTGTGGAACGGCGGCGCGAGTAGGTTGGGCGAATCAATTCGCCGCAACAGGAACGCGAAATCGCCCTGCGGCGATTGGGTTCAGCGGGCGCACACATCCGTTTGCGCCAACAGGAATGCGAAATCGCCCTGCGGTGATTCAGGACTGCCCAACGCCGCGTATTTTCCACGGTGGCGGTTTGCCTGAACGACCGGGGGCGCGCGCGATTGGCTTCGGGGCGCGTTTGGAACACTTGTCGGCGCATTTGCAAGGCATCTGAGCGCGTTTGCAAGACATCTGAGCGCGTTTGCAAGACATCTGAGCGCGTATGGAACACGCTTGAGCGCGTTTGCATGACATCTGAGTGCGTTTGCAACACACTTGAGCACGTTTGGAACACGCGTGCGCGCGTTTGCATGACATTTGAGCGCGTTTGGAAAGCTCTTGAGCGCGTTTGCATGACACCAAAGCGCGTTCGTATCCTCCATGCGCGCGTTTGTTTCGCGGCTTGGCGGGGACGACACGGGGATGCGTTCCGTTAAAGGACGCCCCGGCAGTATGATTACAATCGCCCTATTTTGTAGGACATTTGTGCGCTCCGGCACAAGCGTTTTTGGGGCAAAGCGAGCTCAAGGGGCAAAAAATGGACGAATTTTGACTTGGACGCGATGAAATGGTTATGCGAAATTGACGCTAAAAATGCCTATAAAATAGGCATTTTTTGTTACCGATCCGCCAAATAGGACTTTTGCCCCCCCTTGACGCCGTCCGCTTTTTTCGGCTAGACTCACAGCAAGGTTGAATTCATCCTTTTTCTCGCCTCCGCCCCCTGCGCAAGGGCTGGTGGCAAAACCTCAAAATAAACCTCGTTCCGACGAACGGGTTTGCCATCACGACAGCAGCGTCAATCGCGCGACGAGTCGCCGTTTGACCCGGTTGTCCAAAACGAAAAAGGAATACGGCAATGGAAAACAGTAATTTGACGACAGTTACACTCGACGCCAAGGCGCCGCAACAGACGCTCACAGCGGCTGCGCCGCGTCCGCGTCCGCACCGCCTGCAAGCGGTTCGCACGGCAGAACGCATCGCCGCCATCGAAACGCTTTTGCAAAATGTGACCGCGAACACGGACCTCGCCGCCGCGCTCGAAACGCGCGGTTACGACACGGCGCGGCTCGCCCAGGGACACGCGCTGCGCGCCGCCGCGCAAAACGCATTCGTCGCGCGCCAACAAGCCATCGGCGTTCAGCGTGAGGCGGTGGCACAGCTCGCTGTCGCGCTGGTCGCGGCACGCCGCGCCTTTGTGGATTATCGCATCACGGCGCGTTCGCTCTTGATGTCTCCGGCGGACCGCGCGCGGCTCGACCTCGACCGGATGATTCCGGTGGATGCGGAGGTGTTTGTGAGTGTGGCGCGCACGAGCTATACGACTGCACTGCAAACGCCCACACTCGCCGCGCAGTTGAGCGCGTACGGGTATCCGGCGGAACGGCTGCAAGCGGCGCTCGCGCAGTTGGACGCGGTTGCGACGGCGCTGCACGAAGCGGACATGGCGCGCAGTCAAGCCCAACAAGCGACGCTCGCGCGTCAGGTTGCCGAGCGCGAACTGGGCTTGTGGCTGAATCGCTTTTTGACTGCCGCGCGGCTGGTGACGCGCAATCGTCCCGACCTGCGCGCGCTGTTAAAGGTGGGTTGAGCGCGGCAAAGGGAACGGCTGAACGGATAACCCCGCGCTGCGAACGGTGTATCGCGAATCGCGTATCGCGTGTCGCAAATCGCGTGTCGCGTGTCGCGTATCGCAAATCGCAATTCGCGTGTCGCAATTCGCGTATCGCAAATCGCAGCCGCCTAAAGAGAAAAGAACACCTGTGTCCGAAATGATTCGGGCGCAGGTGTTTTATTTTGGGAAAAGAGGATGGGATGTTACGCATAGTCTGTAGATTCATAGTCTGCACCCGGTTAGACTTGGCACATGGACATTCAGAAACGCTTTGGGGAACGGATTCGCGCGCTACGCCAGCAAAAAGGTATATCACAAGAAAAACTGGCAGAGCTCTCGAACCTGCATCGCACCTACGTCAGTTCGGTTGAATTGGGGGAGCGCAATGTCAGTCTGAAAAACATCCAAGCCCTCGCGGATGCACTCGGCGTTTCTTTGCAGGAATTGTTTGCCGGAAATGAATTCCCAAAACACAAACACGGCAAATAACCTGTCCGAATGTATCTGCCATGCAACGCGCCTTTTATTCCAATTCGGTTGCTCTATTTTTGCAGGACACGCCCGAACAAATCCTCGGCATTTTGGCGGAACGAAATCAATTTGACCTCGTTCCGACGCAACGAAACGCTTGGCAAACCGAAATCAAGATTCTGCGCCAAGCTCTCGCGCCTTTTCCTGACGGTCATATCCTAATCGAATACTCTATCCCACGCATGGGAAAGCGTGTTGACGCTATATTGTTGACGCGAGGTTTGGTCTTGGTCATCGAGTTCAAGGTCGGTGACATCGAGTACACAACCTCTGCGCTTGACCAAGTGATGGACTATGCACTGGATTTGAAAAACTTTCACGAGGCGAGTCACAGCTTGCCGCTTGTGCCTGTGCTGGTCGCAACCGACGCCAAGTCCATTCATAATGTTCACGAACATTATCAAGATTGGATTTACGAAACTTTACGCGCAAATCGAACTAATCTGGCGTCCGTCCTGATTCGTGCCACGCAAAACATTCAAGGACGTGTATTCGATGCAGAGACTTGGATTCGTTCACCTTACAAACCAACGCCAACCATTATTGAAGCAGCACAGGCGTTGTATCGAGGGCATACCGTTCAAGAAATATCGCGTTCAGAGGCAGCAGGTGATTATCTACAACGCACAACAGACGTGGTTTTAAGAATCATTCACCAATCCAAAACGAAACACGAAAAATCCATCTGCTTTGTCACAGGTGTTCCCGGCGCAGGTAAAACGCTGATTGGATTGAATGTGGCAAATTCACACATGCGCGTCGAAGAAGATGAGTATGCTGTCTTTTTGTCCGGCAACGGTCCGTTGGTAGAGGTGTTGCGCGAAGCCCTTGCGAGAGATGAAGTGGAACGCTCCAAGCTCAAAGGAGAGCCCAAAACGAAAAGTAACGCCCTGCGCAATGCCAAAGCATTCATTCAGAATGTGCATCATTTCCGCGATGAGGCGCTGGATACAGAGAACGCATTGACGGGCAAGGTTGTCATTTTTGATGAAGCGCAACGCGCGTGGACACAGAAACAAACTGCCGCATTTATGAAACAGAAACGCGGACTGCCGAATTTTGATAATTCCGAACCGGAATTTTTGGTCAGTGTAATGGACCGACATTCGGATTGGGCGGTCATTATTTGTTTGGTTGGGGGAGGACAAGAAATCAATACCGGTGAAGCAGGCTTGATGGAGTGGTTTGTGGCACTGGGAAAATTTTTTCCCCATTGGAACGTGTTTGTGTCACCACAACTGACGGATTACGAATATTTGCAGGGCAATCGCGTTCAAGATGTGATTACAGAAAATCAATTGACGTTTTTTGACGACCTGCATCTCGGTGTTTCCAATCGTTCGTTTCGCTCCGAACAAGTTTCGGCATTTATCAAAGCGATTTTAGACCTCGATGTTGAACGCGCGCAAATGCTGCTGAAGGCGGTTACACCGAATTATCCAATTGTAGTGACACGCAATCTTGCCACTGCGCGCCGTTGGTTGAAAAAACAGGCACGCGGCACGGAACGCTACGGATTTGTTGCAAGTTCAGGCGGCATTCGACTGCGTCCCATCGGCATTGACGTCAAGAGTTCGATCGAAGTCGCAAATTGGTTTTTGAATGACAAAGATGATGTGCGTTCGTCGTATTCGTTGGAACAGGTCGCAACCGAATTTGATATTCAAGGATTGGAATTGGATTGGACTGCGGTCGCGTGGGACGCCGACCTGCGCCTGCGAGATGGGGAATGGGAGTATCGCGATTTTAGTGGCACATCTTGGCAAAAGATAAAGACAGAAGAACGTAAAATGTATTTGAAAAATGCCTATCGCGTTTTGTTGACACGTGCGCGCCAAGGCATGGTGATTTTTGTTCCGCACGGCGACGCGATGGATAAAACACGATTGCCGGAATTCTATGATGAGACGTTTGCATACTTGAGAATGATTGGGTTGCAAGAGATTTGAGGATTTGATTTCGTAGGGACGTTCAAATGAACGTCCCTACATCGAGCGCACGGATACCGCACATATCACAAACACCATGACATTCGACCCTACCCGTCATCACCGCCGTTCGATACGTTTGAAAGGATATGATTACACGCAGGCAGGCTCGTATTACATCACGATTGTGTGTCAATATCGTGAACATTTCTTTGGCGCGGTCGTAAATGGCGAAATACAATTAAATGAATTGGGAATGCTCGCACAAGAATGTTGGTTGGCAATTCCCAAACATCACCCGCACGCGGATTTGGACGAATTTGTCATTATGCCAAACCACGTGCATGGGGTGATTGTGATTGATGATGACCCACATGCGAATTTCATTCGTAGGGGCGTTCAATTGAACGCCCCTACGAATGAAATTCAACCGCGCGACCCAAACAATCCCTTTTCGGTCATGTCACCGCACAAGCGGTCGTTGGGTGTGATTGTGCGGACATACTAAGCAGCGGTAACAACGGGGTGTCGCGGATTGAACCGGTATGATTTTGGTTGGCAAATCAATTATCACGACCATATTGTGCGGAACGACGCGGATTTGGAACGGATTCGCGAATACATCATCAATAATCCGGCGAATTGGGAGACGGATGAGGAAAACGCCGGTTGAATTTGTCGTTCAATTTGTAGGGACGTTCAATTGAATGTCCCTACGGGTAAATCGAATACGTCGTACAATTAAAACGCCCCGCGCCAATCAACGCGGGGCGTTTTATTTTTGTGCTAGCGCGCGGGCGGCGCGGGATTTTATTCTGACGTGATGGTAAAGGGAACGGGTTCGGTGGTGTTGTTAAAGACGACGATGAAATAGTCGCCCGGTTCCAACGCACTGCCTGTCCAGACCAAATCACTGTCCTCCACATTGCCTGTGCCAATGTGCGTGCCGTCCGAAGGTCCGGTGGTGAGCGTCGGCGCAAAGACCCAAAAGTCGAGCGCGTTCGTCGCGCCCGTTGGAATGCGAACCGTCACGTCCCCGCCGTTGACCGGCAGAGTGTACCAAAGGGCGGCGCCGCCGGGAATAACCTGATTGGGCGCGTTGAACGGAAGCGCGCTGAACGGGTCTGTGTTGCCGGGCAGGTTCGCGGCGGGCTGTGTTGTCGGCGTG
>CAZXYP010000163.1:0-11179 GCA_964644955.1 uncultured Anaerolineales bacterium
TATTGGTTACCACTTTTCGCGCACCCTGACCAAGACCACCGGTTTCACCGATATAGAAGCGTACCAGTTCATTGCGGGGACCAAAACAAAAACAGTCTTGTGGTCGTCTGTGATAACCACCGAAGCGGGCGCGCCGTGCGCCAGTCAACGCGCCGCGAGTCTTGCAACCTTTGGTTCCGCGGTTACACGTTTGCGTGTGGTGGACCATCTGGGCGCGCAAACCACGATTACGGACAATAGCGCCGCCGATTTGGACACGCGCGCGGGATACATCGCCCTCTCGGTCAAAAACGCGCCTTTGATTGTGCAACCCAATCCCTAGAAACAACAACAGCGCAGGTTTTTACCTGCGCTGTTGTTTTATTTGCCTCGTTTTGGTTGATTCCAAAATCAAACGCGCCACGGTTCAATGACGATGCGTCCGTTGCGTACACATGCAATTTCCGGTCCGCGCGTTTGCTTGCCGCGCACTTCGGGCGAAGCCGCGATGTGTCCGCCGATGCGAATTTGCGGTGGGTTCAAACTCATGGCGCCAATGGTGGCGGTGTCGTCGCCTTGTGCGCCCGCGTGCACCAGACCGCGCAATTTGCCAAAGACCAATACGTCGCCCGCCGCAATAATTTCCGCGCCGTCATTCACATCGCCGTACACGACGACGGGACCCGAATGTTTAATCACCTGTCCCGAACGCACGGTGCGGCGAATCATCAAGACCTCTGTATCCCCCGTGCGCCGCGTATACATGTCTTGGCGTTCTTTGGGCGCGGTCGGCGCATGGGGAGCAGTGGGCACCATGACGCCAATGTCAATGTCATGCGCTGCCAGAATCGCCTGCACTTGGGCGCGTTCGTTCTCGTGCAAAAAGCGATTGCCCGTCTCGATGCTTACCCGCGCGCCGCGAAAAAACGCCGACGCGTTCGGGCGCGCCAACTGGCGTTCCAATTCGGTGAGAATTTCACTCCATTCACCGTCGCCAAGCACAATCAAAACGCCGTCGCGCGTACCGCGCAAAGAGACTTGAGCGCCATTTCCAATTTTCATTGTGTTTAACCCTTTCGAGCTGGAGGAAGTGAGGGTCTGTGGAAACATGTCTTTCTTATACATCGAAATCGGGTCGAATGGCGATAACAATGCGGTTACAAACGTTGCGCGCGGCACTGACCCATTGGACCCAAAACACGATACTGCCGTAAGACCACGCGCCCGTTATGGCGTCGCGGCGGTGAACTGTACGGTGTAGAGTGTGTTGGGTGCGAGGTCAATGGCAACCCCTTGCGAATTCGCCGCGCCGGTCAAACGAACGAACCAACGCGCGCCGGATTGGATCGGGATATTGTCAAAACGAAAAACGCCGTCCGCGCCGGTGATGGCAGACGTGACAACCTGTCCGCTGCCGTTTTCCAAAATGACCGTCACTCCGCTGACGCCCGAACCGTCGGCGTTGACGACCGTGCCGGCGATGCCGGGCTGCTGCGTGTTGCTATCTTGTTCCTGCGTCACGCGTCCGGTGAATGTCGTGGGCGGGGGCGCTTCGGAAGCTGGCGGCGCGGCTGGCGTTGTCGCGCCCGCGTTGCGCGTTTCGGGAGGGGGGGGGGCAGCGGGCTGCACCACGTTCGCATCCGGAGGCAGATTAAAGTACGCGCGCAAAATTTCACCCGCAATCGGTGCCGCGACTTCGGACCCTTCGCCGCCGCCATACACAAAAACAACCACCGCCACTTCGGGTTTGTCGTACGGGGCGTAAGCGGTGAACCACGCATGTGTCGGCAGATTTCCGCGCACTTTGGGCCCAAAATATTCTGCGGTGCCCGTTTTGCCCGCGACCGCCAAATCCGGAAAATTCACTTTCCATGCCGTGCCGCGCGTGACCGCTTCGCGCATGCCCTGTTGGATGATGGCGATATTTTTGGCATCAATCGGCAGCTTGCGGATGACTTGCGGTTCGATGGTGTTGGTCACGGTGCCGGTCGCATTGACAATCGCATGCCCCAAGTGCGGACGATACAGCGTGCCGCCGTTTGCAATCGTCGCGGTCATGTTGAGGACTTGCAAGGGCGTGGACAATACAAAGCCCTGACCGATTGCCATATTATATGTATCGCCGGTGGTCCATTGTTCGTTCAACGTTTGTTGTTTCCACTTGGGGTCAGGCACCAGACCGGGCGCTTCGCCGGGCAAATCAATACCGGACGGTTCGCCGTAGCCGAACAGGCGCGCATATTCCGCGAGCATTGCCTGTCCCAGCGGTGTTTGAAAATCGGTAAAACCGCCCGCAAGTTTGTAAAAGAAAATATCGTTCGAGTTGGCAATGGCGTCATAAATGTTTTGGAAACCAAAACCGGGGCGATACCAATTGTAAAACGGCTGTGCCAACCGCGGGTCGTCCGGAAAAAATTTGTTGGGCAAATAAATAATGCCCGGGTCAAAGAGCTGGGTGTTTTGGTCAATCACGCCTTCTTGCAAACCACCGGCGGCAGAGAATAGTTTATACACCGAACCGGGCGGATACATGCCGCTAATGGCGTGATTGATGAGCGGGCGGTCCTTGTCTTGATTCAACGCATTGAAATCGGTCACTTTGATGCCGCGCGCAAAAAGATTATTGTCGTACGCCGGCAGCGAAACGAGTGACAAAATTTCCCCGTTGTTGGGATTCATCACAATGGCGACGCCTTGCTTGACATTCTTTTTCGCCATACCTTTGACGAGCGCCGCTTCCACCTGTTTTTGCAATTCCACGTCGAGCGAGAGAATTACATTGTTGCCGGGAATGGGTGCTTCTTGTTGGCGGCTGCTGATGATGTTGCCATTGGCATCCACGATTGCCAAATCAGTGCCGCTGCGTCCGCGCAATTGGTCTTCGTACGCTGCTTCCAAGCCCGTCACACCGACGAGGTCGTTTTGTTGATAGCCGCGCTTTTCATATTCCGTCAATGCCGCGCTGGAAATGGCGCCGAGATAGCCCAAGAGGTGCGACGTGAGCGAACCTTGCGGATATGTCCGCACCGGTTGAATTTCCACGCGCACGCCGGGATAGTCCGCGCCTTTTTCTTGCAGTTCAAAGGCAATCAAGCGCGGGATGTTGGTCTTGACGAGGACCGGATTAAACGGGTCGGTGCGGCGTCCCTCGTCCACCAATTCCGTGAGCCCCGGGCGACGCGTCGGCGAAATAAATGTGCGCGAAACGTCGCTTGCCAACGCGCCGAGCGCATCGGTGGTATCGGCGGCGATGGAGGTATTGAGCGGCGCGTCAATCAGCACGCTCAGTTTCTTCAAAATTTCGGCTTGTTGTTCTTCGGGCAAATCCGCAGGCACGATGCTCACATTAAACTGCGGTTCGTTGCGCACCAGCACTTGTCCGTTGCGGTCGTACATGATGCCGCGCGCCGCGTCGGTGCGAATCAAGCGGACGCGATTTTCTTCGGCGGCTTGCGTGTACGCTTTGCCTTGCACGACCTGAATTTGATACAGGTTATAGGCAAGCAGCGCGAATGCCACAATCACCAGTCCCGCAAACAGGCGAATGAACGGACTGGGCTTGACTTCTAATTCCAGTTCGTCTTCTTCTTGGGTTTGGGGTGGACGTTTATAGCGCAGCATGAAAAATAGACAAGCTTGGGTGCGAGCAAAAAAAATTATACGCGGAGCGGTACGGGCGGACAAATTCCGCCGTGTTCAATTATGAGAACGCGATGAGATCCCTCACACGCTTTGAAAGACGTGTCGCAATTTCCGTACTCCTTCGCGCAAAGTCGTTTCGGGAAATGCCGCATACCCCAAAACCACGCCGGCGCGCGCGGGGGTTTGCAAATAGAAATACGACAATGGCGCCAATTCGATACACTGCGCCCAAGCCGCTTGTGTCACCGCGCGGTCATTGCGCGATTTTTTCAGCAGGGCGAGCAAGTGCAAACCGGCGGCTGCGGGTTCGACGCGCAGCCATGGATGCAGCTCATTTTCCATCGCGCGCTGTAACACATGTTGGCGCTGCGCATATACCGCGCGCATTCGCCGCAAATGGCGCGCAAAAAAACCTCGCGTAATAAATTCTGTCAGCACCGCCTGATCCAACAACGGCGCATGCCGGTCGGTCAACGCGCGCGCGTTCGAAAACGCGCGCACCAATTCGGGCGGGACCACCAAATAACCCAATCGCAGCGCGGGCATCAACACTTTGCTCAACGTGCCGATATAAATCACGCGCCCATCCGTATCCAAACCTTGCAGCGCGGCGAGTGGTCTGCCGGTGTAACGATATTCACTGTCGTAATCGTCTTCGAGAATCCACGCGCGCGTTTGCTTTGCCCAATCCAACAACGCCAATCGCCGCGCCAGCGACATGGTCACACCCAACGGATATTGATGCGACGGCGTGACATAGACCAATTGCGCGCGCGCGCGTGTCTGCAGACCTGCGCGCAGCGACAAACCTTCTTCATCCACCGGAATTGGAATCAACTGCGCGCCTGCCGCGAGCAGTGCGCCGCGCGCGCCGCGATAGCCCGGCTCTTCCATCCATACGCGGTCGCCCGCATCGAGCAAAAGCCGCGCCGCCAAATCCAACGCGTGCTGCGCGCCCGACACAATAATCACTTGCTCTGCCGTACAGCGCACGCCGCGCGACGCGCCCAAATAGGCCGCCAATGCTTCGCGCAAGGGACCATAGCCCGCCGGGTCGCCGTACCCGAACGCATCGCGCGTAAGGTCGCGCAGCGCCGCGCGCTGCAATCGCAGCCATGTGTCCAACGGAAACAAATCAAGCGCGGGCACGCCTTGCCGAAACGCGCGCACCGGCGTTTCGCCGCGCCATGGACTCAACGAGAGCTTTGCCAATTGCGCGCCGCGCTTGGAGAGCAATTCGGTTTCCGCGCGTCCGACGGCTTTGCGCGCGGACGCCGCCGGACGCGCGTCCAATTGTTCATTCACAAACGTGCCGCTGCCGTGCTTGCCGACCAAATATCCTTCCGCAATCAATTGGTCGAACGCTTCGACAACCGTGTTGCGCGAAACCGCGAGTTCGTGCGCGAACGCGCGCGTCGAAGGCAGCCGCGTGCCGGGCTTGAGTCGTCCGTTCAAAATCGCGACGCGCAGCTGACGATACAATTGGCGATGCAGGGGCAGTGGGGCGGCAGCGTCCAACGCAATCGCGGCAAGTGAGACAAAGGCGGCAGTTTTCATATTTCAACGCTCCAAAAGTGGTATGCTCACTTGACCACAAAATGGCTCTGGTGTCAAGACCAATTTTCGCATAGAGTGAATGCATCATTGTTCCCAAAGAGTTAAAGATGTGCGACCCGCACACCCACGACGAATGAAAATGTGGGCGCGGTAGGACAAATAGCGAACCTTGTTCGCAAGAAATTTGTCGTACATTTTCAAGGAGCTAGTATGTCCCATGGTATCCCCGCGCACAGTCGCGTCAAACGTTTGCCCGAACGCGCGGCGTACGATCAAGAGACGATTTACAAAATTCTGGATGAAGCGTTGATTTGTCACGTCGGTTTTGTGATAGACGGTCAGCCGTTTGTGATTCCGACCATTCATGCGCGGCGCGACGATACGCTGCTGCTGCACGGCGCGACGACGAGCCGCATGATAAAACACATTCAAACCGGCAATCCGATTTGTGTCGAGACCACCCTTCTCGACGGCTTGGTGATTGCGCGCGCCGTCTTTCACAATTCAATGAACTATCGTTCGGTCGTCTTGTTTGGAAGCGGACATTTGATTACGGATGCGGACGAAAAATACGAGGCGCTGCGCGTGCTGACCGACCGCGTCTATCCCGGACGGTGGGACGATTCGCGTTTGCCCAATGCCAAAGAAATGAAGGCGACGAGTATTGTGGAAATTTCCATCACGAGCGCGTCAGCGAAACTGCGCGCGGGCGGACCCAAAGATGATGCCAAAGATTACGCGGGCGCATGGTGGGCGGGCGTGATTCCGTTAGAGCAAAAATATCACACGCCCGTTAACGATGAAAAATTGCGCGCAGGCATTGTCGTGCCGCCGTACTTGAAAAAATACAAACGCTGAAAAAAAAGGACGCCGTGAAAACGGCGTCTGTTTATTTCACCTCAACACTGCCCAATGAAACGTAATCCGTTCCATCCGCCGTCTTGATGCGCGTATTGGTCGCGGGGTCGTACACCCCCCCCCGCAGTTCGTACATGCCCGGCGCCAGCGACGCGGGAATTTCCAGCGCGTGTTCGTCCGCCGCGTACGCGTTCGTGTCCCACTGCGCGGTCGGCACGTGTGCCGGATGCAAACTGTCTTGTTGCGCCGCGACAAAACCATCGGCGGCAGTGAGATGCACAAACGTAGAGAGATTTTTTTCAAGCCCCGCCTGCGCGCGCCAATACAGCGTCACGCGCACGGTTTCTCCGCGCCGCGCGGTTGCGGCATTCGAGTCGTAACCCAGAAATTCCAGCGCGTCGTCGAAACGGAGATTACGCGGGTGCGTGATGCCTTGCACGGTCACACCGTCAAAATGCGCGACGAACGGATTGCTTGCGCGGTCGAGATAAAAAAACTTGAACGCAAGCAGCGCGAGCGCGACGAGCAAGAGAGGGATGAGGGATGCGGAATCAGGATTGAGGAAAGCGGTGTTTTGGGGAGTACGAATTTGTTGATTTTTGCGTTTGCGGACGAATGCGAAAATCAAAATTCCCGCCACCAATACCGCGCTTGCAAGCGAGATCCACTCTGCAATTTTTTCAGTGTCCGTGCCGCCATATTCCACGCGCACGGTCGCGCTGCGCGGAACCTCGAACGAAATCAAGCCCGTGCGCGGGGTTGGGTTCATTTCAACCGTTTGCCCATCCACGAACGCGCGCCAGCCCGGAAAATAGAACGCGCGATATATGGCATGCCATGAGGTGTTGGATTGCGCGCATATCTCTTGAGACAGAGAAAAAATCTTGGTTTCGCAAATGGTCACGCCTTCGGGAATGACAAAACGATTGGGAATTTCCCCGCGCGCATACGCGTCCGCAAATGGCGTTTGGTTGGGCAGAGTTTGAACCCACACCGGCAGATATTCCCCAAACGAGGTTGTGCCGAACGCGCCGGATGCTTGTTCATACGTAAACATGTCGGACAAGGTCGGATTTGGCGGAACATTGTTCGCATAACGCGGGTACAACATCGGAATTGCACTCCAGACGATAGCGATGAGGGCGACACTTGCGGCGATACTGCGCGCGCGTTCGTGGAACGTCAAGACAAAAATGCCCGTGAGCGGCGCGAGACACAACGCAATCAAGCCGCGCACGCGCATCGGCAATTGCACGAATGACAGCAACGAAAGGTTGTGCCACACCGGTTGTGAAATTGCGAGCATCAAAAATGTAAAACCCAATGCCGCAAGCGCGAGAAAAAATAGCGGCAGCGCGCGGCGCGTACGAAATCTCAACAGCAGGATAACGAGTCCCGCGCTTGCCAATAGAACTTGTACGAGCCCGAGCGTGTTGGGATACGCAGGATTCAAGCGTCCCGTATCGGCGCGCGGCAAGAGCGCAATCAAGTCCTGCGGCGCGACAAAATTGAAACGGTAATCAAAATCGGGCGTCACAATCACGCGCGCGATTTGCGCGTACTCGCGTTCCAGCAGCGCAGGAAGCAAAAAAAATGCGGCGAGCGCGCCGGCGAATCCGAATGCCGTGAGCGGTCCCAGCCAAACGCGGAGGGTCGCACGCGCGGGATTTGCCAAAATACACGCGATGGAAAAAAACAACAGCAGGGGCGCAAACAAAAAGCCCGTAACATTGTGCGACAACAACACGACTGTAAACGACACAATTGCCAACGCCCAATTTGTCGCGTCGGCGCGGCGCGTCAATTCCAAAAACCGCCATAACGCAAACGGCGCGAACGCGAGTGCCCATTGTTCCGCCAAATTTGCGCGTTGTAACGCGTTGAACAAAAGATAGGGCGCGTACAAATACGCAGCGGCGGCGACCAATGCCAAACGCTGTGCGGCAGGATCTTGCGCACGGTCGCGCAGCGGCGCAGTCAACGCGCGCGCGAAAAAAAACATTCCCGCCGCGCCGAACCAGAGCGCGGCGGCGAGCGACAGATTGAGCGCGAGAGGAAAAGATGCGCCCAAGAGATGCAGCGGCGCGGTCAAGTAATACGCGAGCGGCGCGTAATAATTCAACAGCGGCAGCCCGTAACCGTACGCGACATCCGGAAGCCAACGCGTAAACAAGACGCCTTGCTGCCGGAGCGTATCCAATTGAACGAGGCGATAGAGATGGAGCAGCCCATCCGCGCTGTGCGTAAGCTGTTGCGAAAAAAGCGGCGCGAGCGCGGGAAGCGCAAGGAGGAAAAGCAGAACAAGCCATCCAACGGTGTTACGTTCGAACGTCGCAGCGTTTATTTTTTTTACCATGTCAAACGCGGGCGCACCACGCGGTCGAGCCGGCGCAGCGCCCAATACACCAACGGCATCAGCGCGGTGTTGAGAATGGCGGTCGGCAGAACGACATTGAAAATATAAATCGCCCAGCTGACCGCATAACCGAGCGTTTGCATTGCTGCCGCGGCGCCGATATACACCATCAGCGTCGCGACAAAAATGGCAGCTAACGGAATGAGGATGTTGGAACGGAAAAAGGTAGTCTGTAACGAATCGGCGAGAAAACCGATTGCGCCGAGCGTTAGCGCATGCAAACCAAAGGGCGTTCCCGACAGCAAATCCAAAAGAATGCCGCCGCCAAAACCCCACAGCGTTGCCTGTCCGTTGCCATGCACAACGCCCCAACCGACCACGAGCATCAGCATCAAATCCGGGCGCACCGGTCCCGGCAACAAAATCGGCAGGAGCGTGGTTTGTATGACGGCGACCAACGCAAGCAAGGGAATGACGAGATAGGGGGACATGAATGGAAGGATAAAGGACAAAGGCGGAAGGATGAATCATGCCATGATCTTTCATCCTTCATCCTTCCTCCTTTATTGTGTCGGTGTTACCGTCGGCGCGGGCGCGCGGCGCGTGGGAGTGACGGTCGGCGTTGGCGTCGGCGTTTCTTCGGCGGTAATGTCAGTGGGTGTAAAGCGTTTCATGACCAAAACATATTCGAGCCGCAGTAAATCCACACTCGGGCGCACGAGCGCTTCTGTGAATAAATCCGTGTCGCGTTGATTGACCTGTACGACCTGTCCGATGACGATGCGTTTGGGAAAGGCGCCGCTGATGCCCGATGTGAGTATAACATCGCCCTCTTGGACCGAATCTCCCAACGGCAAAAAACGCATCAATAACAAATCACTGCCGCGCCCCTGTCCTTGAATAATGCCCGTTGCGCGCGAGGATTGAACGACGGCATTGACTGAAGAGGAAGTATCGTTAATCAATTGGACGCGCGCCCAATGTGCGCCCACTTCTATCACGCGTCCGACCAAACCGGCGGGTGTGATGACGGGCATGCCGACCGTCACATTTTCCTCGCGTCCTTGGTCAATCACAATAAAATTGACCAACGCGGACGGATCCTGTCCCAATACGCGCGCACGATTTTCCAGGACCGTCGCGCCCGTCAATAAATAATCGGGATTCGCCTGCTTGTATTCCAACTGGGCGCGCAATTCCGCGTTTTCGCTTTCCAATTCGCGCACGCGCACGCTGTCGAGGGTGGATTGATTCAACTGTTCCTGGAGTTGTTTGACTTGCGCGCGCAATTCATTCACGCTTTGAAAGCCGCCAAACAAATTGGTGACGCCGTTGGTGGCGTCAATCAATACTTCTTGCACCGGCGCAAAGACGCCAAAGGTCGCGTCTTCGACCATGCCCAAATTGCCGGTAAAGCGCAAAACAATTCCGAAAATGACAAGGAGCAGCAGAAGGAGAACAATGCCGGCACGGGAACGCAAGAGGTCGAACATGAAGAAAAATCAGAGACCGGAGATTGGAGACTCGTTCTCGGGGCTCGCGTTTTCGGTCTCAACGACTTGCTGGAACGGGGAATGTTTAACGCCTGCCGCGCCCATTGGTGTTGGCAAAGCCGCGCGGTAAAATATCGAGCATTTCGAGGAACTGTCCCGCGCCGCGCACGACACAGGTTAACGGGTCGTCGGCAACATAGACGCGCATTTTGGTTTCGCGCGACAGACGCTCCGCCAAACCGCCCAGCATTGCCCCCCCCCCTGCCAACACGATGCCGCGCACCATCAAGTCCGCGACCAATTCCGGCGGCGTTTCATCAATCGTCGTTTTGAGTGCATCAATGATTTGATTGACCGGCGCGACGAGCGCTTCCCGAATTTCGACGGAAGAAATTTCGATGGACTCGGGCAAACCCGTTATCAAATTGCGTCCGCGAATAACCATCGTCCGTTCTTGCTGTAACGGATACGCGGAGCCGATTTCGATTTTTGCCTGTTCCGCCATGCGCTCGCCAATAAGCAAATTGTATTTCTCGCGCGCATAGCGAATAATTTCATCGTCCATCTCGTCGCCTGCCACGCGAATCGAGCGACTGACGACAATGCCGCCCAATGACAACACTGCCATTTCGGTCGTGCCGCCGCCAATGTCCACAATCATCGAGCCGACCGCTTCGGTGACCGGCAAGCCCGCGCCAATGGCAGCTGCCATCGGTTCTTCGATGAGATGCACTTGGCGCGCGCCCGCGCTGATGGCGGCGTCTTTGACCGCGCGTTTTTCCACTTCGGTCACGCCGGAAGGAATTCCGATGACGACGCGCGGGCGATGGGGCAGGGGGAGAAAGGTTTGGTCGTGGACGCGGCGAATGAAATGCGTCAGCATGGCTTCGGTCACGTCGAAATCGGAAATGACCCCGTCGCGCAGCGGACGAATTGCAATAATGTCCGACGGGGTGCGACCGACCATTTGCTTGGCTTCGGAGCCGATGGCGAGGACGCGTTTACTGCGGCGCTCAATCGCGACGACGGACGGTTCATTGATGGTAATGCCGCGCCCGCGCACGAGAACGAGCGTGTTGGCAGTGCCGAGGTCAATGCTAATGTCGCGCGAGAACGCGCCAAAGAGGGCATTGAAAGGGCTGGTCAGCGCGCTCGTCACGGTACAACGCTCCTATGCGGAAAAACAACCATAATTCTTGCCGATTATATCACAAGTCCAAACAAGACCCCAAGGATTCGGGCGCGATGACCGGCATCGTAGCGATTAACTGCATCGCGTCGAGGAATGCACGAG
>CAZXYP010000164.1:0-11154 GCA_964644955.1 uncultured Anaerolineales bacterium
CAGAGCCGCCCGGCCCTGATAAGTATAGACCGCCACCAGCCCACTCTGCTGCTGAGTCTGCTCAAAAAGCTGCTCCGCAGAACCCAAAAGGGACACGCTTTGTTCAAAATCCCCCTGCTCCACAGCCACCCGGCCCAACTCCTTCAAACAATCGGCTTCCCCGGCAGCATCTGCCAACCGGCGGCGCAGTTCCAGGGCGCGCTGCAAAACGATGGACGCGTCGGCCAATTTGCCCTGAGAAGTGTAGACCAGCCCCAAGCGGTAATAAGCTTCGGCCAGGCGGGTTTCGTCGCCACATTTCAGGGCGGTTTGCACCGCCTTTTGACTCCAGCTTTCAGCTTCGCCCAATCGCCCCAGCAGCCATAAAATCATGCCCAAATGAGCCTGCGCCGAGGCCCGCTCCGGGTCGGGCAGCGGCGACAATTTTAGCACGCCCATTCGATTCTCGCAAATTATTTTCGCGCGGCGTGTTCCTCAAGATTTTTTCGGCATAAAAAAAAACATCACAGTCAACATGCCAAGAATAAACCCGACCAAAAGATAAATCACTGCCTGTTGGTCCATGCCGCACCTCCGTCAGTGCCTCGCGTTCCACTTCTTATATTGTGAATAATATCACAAATAAGATGAATGTCAATGCCCTTCCCCGCGCCGTCTGCCCAAACACAAAGAATCGTGGTAAGATTTGGCGTGACGCGTTGGGGAGGGGCAAAGCATTCGCAGACGCGGACGCGACAAACCAACTACTCGTGAATGCAAATGCTTCGCCCCTACAACTCGATTTACAAGATTACCGCGTCCAAGTCGAACGCGTGATTCGGCGCATGGGGCATGACGATGTGGCGATAATTTGCCACCCTCCCAAAATGCAATATGTTCACTATGGAGTAGTTCCGCTGGATGGAGAGCTTACATCCCAAGTGATTGTAATCGTTAGCGCAAATCCCGGAGCGGTAACTCCAATGCTGTATTCTTTTGCCAATAGTGTACGGGCTATTTGATCGACACGTGATTTGATCGCACCAATCCACTTTTGCACTTGAACAAAAATTGCCGGCACCAACGCCGCGGCGACATTGATAAACGAGGTGAGAAGCATCATGCTACCCAACGCTTTGTCGGGATCTGCGCTATTCGTTTGTCTTTTGATCTCGGACAGCTCCGCGTTCATCATCATGTCAAACTCTCGATAAATTATCCTGGCTTCTTGGTACGTCAAGGGTTCCTCACCATTTTGCCAGCGTTCATAGATGCGCCGCCATTCAGCATGCTTTTCCATTTTCTGACTCCTTTGAGGAATTGGTTGTTCAAATTGGCAGACATTCACTTGGCGTGAAGTTATGGCAACGTGCCATACACGATGTCCAACGCATCGCCTTCGATTGTCCACGCAAAATGCGGAACGTTTTTGTCATCAACAGTTAGCGCCATTGAACCCACATTGCGAAGGTCATTTGTAACAGGAAACGGTTCAAGCCATGAACCATCAGCTTGCTGCCGCGTGTACATTACATTTCGGATATTGTCATAGATGAGATGTACGAGACCATTAGGACCAATTGCCACATCAGCAGGCACAGCTCTCGAACCTTCTTTGATCACGATTGTTTCTCCCCAACCGTTGCTGGGTGTCCAAAGCCGATAGAGCAGATTTGGTCCATTCGACCAAACCAAATGCACTTGTCCCTTTTTATCCGCCAACAGAAAAGGGTCGCCATTTGGTTTGCTCTTTGCATCTGTGAGTGATTGCTGTTCGCTCCACGTTTTGCCTCCGTCGCCTGAAAAACGATACTCGAGACTGTACGGGTCACCCAGGCGAAACCAAACAACATGAAAGCCGCCATTACTGTCAATGGCAAATCTTCCCCTATCATTCAGTTTGAATCGGTCCGAGAGTTCGATGTCTTTGTAGTAAATCAGATGTCTCTGATTGTGGTCAAAGATATATTCCACAGTGCCGTCTGGCGCGATTACGGGGTCGAAACTGACAATCCACTCGTTACCTACTTTTTGGCGTTTGTCCCACCCTGCTTCATTCTCACAACGCATGTAAAGTCCGAGTGTATCAGGATTCGTTATTACCGACGCGCCTTGCCACAATACACATAACGAGCCATCAGGTCTTTGTTGCAGTTTGGGTTCTATACCGGAGATTGACTCGAAATCCTCAGTCAAGTTTGTGACATTTGACCATTTCCCATCCGTTGCGCGTTGGCGATGCAGGTAATCGTCACCTAATGATTTGTTCGTCTTTCGAATCGTGTCGTCGCTCCACACGAGATGCAAGTTGCCTTTGCCGTCAAAAGCCATGTGGGGTGAGCGGGAAAGTCCCGGGTTATTTGTCACATTCAGCGGTGATTCGATGCGCGGGGAAGGAGTTGCATTGGCTGGCAGACCAGAATCCAATGCGGCTATGGTTGCAGTGGGAGCAGCAGTAGGGTTGGATGGTTTCGTTAAAGTAGAATTCGGAATCGTTGTAGGCGTTGTTTCGGATTGAACAAGAGTAGCTGTGACTTGAATTGCAGGAGTTGGAGCAGAAACAGTTGCAGGAGCGGTACCGCTGCATCCGACGACGAACCCAAGAACAACACAGAACACGAACAGATTGAAGCGATTAAGAGAGCGCATCATTTTTCCCTCCATAGACTCAAACCGGCATGGTGGTTACTCCGATTTGTATACAAGAATTTAGAAAAACAAAACACCTGTTATCACGGCGCGCGCAGCGCGTGACGACAGGTGCGACGAAAGGAAAAGGCAAAGACTGGTTTAGAACAAACGTTCAGGGGGGGGGGGTAAAATCCCGTCCAATTTGAAATCCATTGGAATGTCTCCCGGAAGATATTGTGCGGATTATAGCATATTGTTGGGATGCTGCGCGACGATTTTCTCGATATTATCATTGCTTGCGTTTGCGAATAAACTCAAGACGACTCAAATCATTGTATAATCTCTCAGAAGGAGATTCGTATGACAATCAAAGCCATCTATTCCAACGGTGTTCTCAAACCACTAAAGCCATTACCTTTGGACGAAAATCAAACTGTCGAAATTCAAGTCACCAAAATTTCCGAAGCGACGCCAAAAACGAAATCGTTGTTTGGCGCCTTTCCCGCGTTAGCCGCGTTCAGCCATGAAGATTTCGACTGGGCAAAGCGAATGTGGGAACATGATGTCGAAAAACAATCGCGCACTCTCGATGGGTTGAATTGAGCGCATGGACTATGTAACTGACACACACTCGCTCATTTGGTATTTGGGCGGTTCAGCACTTCTCGGCATAAACGCGCGTGCGGCATTTGAGCGCGCTCTCGGCGGTGACGGGCAAATCATTGTGCCAGCGATTTGTATTGCCGAACTCGTGATGCTTGCCGAAAAGCGTCGCGTTGCGATTGATGTTGACGAAATCATGCGGACTCTGCGCGAGACGGCGGGCTTCGTACTTGCCGATTTGTCTCCTGATATGGCTGTACAAATTCGCACGTTCACGCAATTCAGTGATATCCATGACCGTTTGATTGTTGCCGAAACAAAAGCTCGTGATGCTACACTCATTACGCGCGATGAAGCAATCTCATCCTCAAAAGTTGTTCCCACAATCTGGTGACTCACATGTCCAACTTTCCCCCCTTTCCCAAATTCAATCTGTCCGACCCGTGCGCGCAAGACCCGGACAATCTGATACGCAATGGCAGCATGGGTCCCGCGCATCACATGACAACTTTCGGCACGGTGGTGGACAACTGGGAGCCGTTCATCGTCAGCGCGAACGCGCCGCAGTTTCAATGGGTGAGCAACGAAGCCATTGACCCCGGCGGCTCGCAGCAAATTTTTTCGAGCGACACGTTCGATGCGGGCGTCATGCAGACGGTGCGAAAACTAAAGCCGAACATGGTGTATATGGTGCGGCTCGGCTATTCGCTGGCAGCAAAATCATTCAACGGACCGAACGTGCGCGTCAATACCATCGGGCGCAAAATCGGCGTGGACGCGAACGGCGGCACGGACGCGAAATCGCCAAACGTGATTTGGGGACCTGATTTGTTTGACGGCAAAGCCGCGCTGAATCGTCCCGAAATGCAAATGGTGTTTGTGGCAAAATCATCGAGTGCGACGATTTTTCTGCGCGCAATGGCAACCGAAGGCGGGAATGGTGAAAATCGTGTGTGGTTTGACGCGATTTGTATGGAAGCGCGTCCCGATATTTCGGCGAACGATGTGGCGCAGTTCACACCCGTTGAACAAACGCTGGAGGACGCCGTACTCACGCGTGCGAACGCGGCAAAACCGTGGCTGCCCGTCAACAATCGCGCGGCGCTGTGGAATTTTGCCAAAGCGAACGGCTTGCAAGACCAACAAACGGACGAACTCGAATTCACCTGGAAGGGTGAAAAATATCTGTGTCAGGTTTTTAATCTCGGCATCATCTATGTTAAAGTAGGCGACTGGGGAAATATCAAGGTCATTCGTAAATAAACGTTTACCGTTCAATCGTTGAACGCTTGAACGGTAAATTCGTCCAACATGAAACCAAAAGTTTTTGTCTCACGCCTTATTCCCGACGAAGGACTGAATCTCGTACTCGACGCGTGCGACGCGGAAGTATGGCAGGATGAACTGTCGCCGCCGCGCGAAATCTTGCTCGAAAAAATTCGCGACAAAGTCGGATTGCTGTCGCTGCTCACCGACAAGATTGATGCGGAATTGATGGACTTGAATCCGCAGCTGCGCGTCGTCTCCAATTACGCGGTCGGTTTCGACAACATTGATATTCCCGCCGCGACGCAGCGCGGTTTGCCGATTGGCAATACCCCCGGCGTGTTGACGGACACGACGGCGGATTTTGCATTCACGCTACTGATGAGCGCGGCGCGGCGCGTGGTCGAAGGCGCGGATTACGTGCGCGCGGGCAAATGGAAAACGTGGGGACCGAAATTGTTGACGGGTGTGGACATTCACGGCGCGACGCTCGGCTTGATTGGCTTCGGACGCATCGGCGTCGCGATGGCAAAACGCGCGCGCGGTTTCGATATGCGCGTATTGTATTACGACCAATATCGCCGCGAAGATTTGGAACAATCCATGGGCGTGATGTATGCCGACATGGACACACTTTTGCGCGAATCGGATTTTGTTTCCATTCACACCGATTTGAACGCGACGACGCGTCACATGTTCAACGACGACGCGTTCGCGAAAATGAAATCGTCCGCGATTCTCATCAACAGCGCGCGCGGTCCCATCATTGACCATGCCGCGTTGTACGACGCGTTATCGTCAGGAAAAATTCGCGCGGCTGCCGTTGACGTGACCGAACCCGAACCGATTAACATGGACAGCCCATTGCTGACGCTGCCCAATTATCTCGTCGTTCCCCACATCGCCAGCGCGACGATTGCAACGCGCGGCAAGATGGCGGAGATGGCGGCAAAGAATTTGATTGCGGGTGTCAACGGCGAACGCTTGCCGACGCCGGTGAATCCGGAAGTGTACGAAAAAAAGGAATGAGGACTGAGGACTGAGGCATGAGTGAACAGATGAAAACTCAGTCCTCAGTCCTCAGCACTCGGAACGCCTGTGTCCCTCAAACCCAAAATCCTCCGCGAGAATTTTCCTAACCTGAACCGTTTGGGATTGATTGACGCGCCGTGGCGGCACAAGTATTTTGAATTGCCCAAAGACGCGGCCTGTTTTATCTGTCGCGCGATTTATGATGCGCCGCGTCATGACGCAAAGAATTTGATTCTCGTACGCGGCACGCACGCGCTCGTGATGCTCAATCGTTTTCCGTACACGATGGGCGCATTGATGGTCGCGCCGATTGCGCATGTGGGCGATTTTCGCGCGCTTGATGACGAAACCCTTTTCGAAATGAATCAATTGGTGAAACGCGCCATGAACATTCTCGACGCGGCAATTCATCCAAAAGCGTACAACGTCGGCATCAATCAAGGCGTGGACGCGGGCGCGGGCTTGCAAGACCATTTGCACATTCACATCGTCCCGCGCTGGAGCGCCGATACCAATTTCATGACCACCATTGCGGGCGCGCGTGTCTTGGCGGAGGACGTGGACAGCATGTATAAACGTTTGCGCCGGGCGCGGCGCAAATTGGAACGCAAGAGCTAAAACGGGGCGCAACCCGTTTTTTTATTTCACCATACGCGATACGCACAATCTTTGTTATAATAGACACAAGGTTCTGTGAAATGAGTTACAAAGACGTATTCATCCTCTCGGGCGCGCGCCTCCCCACCGGAAAATTTCAAGGTTCGCTGCAAACGGTCCCCGCACCGCAACTCGGCGCGCATGTCATTCGCGCGGCGTTGGAACGCGCACAGCTTGACCCGCAACAAATTGACGAAGTGTTGATGGGGAATGTCGTCAGCGCGGGATTGGGACAGGCGCCCGCGCGTCAAGCCGCGCTCGGCGCGGGTTTGCCCGATACCATCAACGCGACGTTAATCAACAAAGTCTGCGGCTCGTCGCTCAAAACGACCATGCTCGGCGCGGCAATGCTGCGCGCGGGCGATGCCGATGTGATTGTTTCCGGCGGATTTGAAAGCATGTCGCGCGGTCCATACTTGACGGAACATTTGCGCGGCGGCGCGCGCATGGGCGATGTAAGTTTCCGCGACGCCGTTGTTTTCGACGCGCTCACCGACCCGTTTCACAAATGGCACATGGGCAACGCGGCGGAATTCATCGCGCAAAAAATGGAAGTGACGCGCGCGGAACAAGACGCGTACGCGCTGCGTTCGCACCAACGCGCGTTGGCGGCACAACAAGCCGGGAAATTTCGAGACGAAATCGCGCCCATCGAAATTCCCGTCAAGGGGGGGGTGAAACTTTTCGACGCGGATGAAACCATTCGCGCCGACACCTCGCTCGAAGCATTGGCGAAACTCAAACCGGCGTTTCAGCCGGACGGCACGGTCACGGCAGGCAACGCGCCCGGCTGGTCCGACGGCGCGGCGGCGGTGATTCTTGCTTCCGAAAAGATTACCGGCGGGCGCGAACCGCTGGCGCGTATCGCGGGCTATCATCAAACCGGGACCGTCCCCGAAAAAATTTTTTGGGCGCCGATTGAGGCAATCCAGGGATTGCTGAAGAAACTGGATTGGAAACTCGACGACGTAGATTTGTTCGAGTTGAATGAAGCGTTCGCGGCGCAGGTGTTGGCGGACGGCAACGCGCTCGGCTGGGATTGGAACAAGGTCAATGTGAACGGCGGCGCGATTGCGCTTGGTCATCCGCTGGGCGCAAGCGGCGCGAAAATTTTGGTGACACTCTTGTACGAATTGAAACGACGCGGCGGCACACGCGGCATCGCCTCTGCCTGTTTGGGGGGGGGGGAAGCGGTCGCCGTCGCAATTGAAATGACGCATTGAACGTTTCAACGTTGAAACGTTTGTACGTTAACCCTTTCCTCATGGATTTCCAACTAACCGAAGAACAAAAACAAATTCGTGATTTGGCGCGCGAGTTTGCGCAAAAAGAAATCGCGCCGATTGCGGCAGACTATGACGCGCGCGGTGAATTTCCGCGCGCTACCATCAAGAAAATGGGCGAACTTGGTTTAATGGGCATCGAGATTCCCATCGAGTACGGCGGCGCGGGTCTCGACACCATGTGCTATGTGTTGGCGATGGAAGAGATTTCCAAAGCGGACGCGTCGCACGGGACCATCATGTCGGTCAATAATTCCTTGTACTGCTACGGCTTGTACAAATTTGGCACGGCGGAACAAAAGCAAAAATACCTTGTGCCGGTCGCGTCGGGTCAAAAAATTGGCGCGTATTCGCTGACCGAACCGCAGTCGGGCAGTGACGCCGGCAACATGAAAACGATGGCGGTGCAAGACGGCGACAGTTATGTCATCAACGGGCGCAAATCGTGGGTGACGAGCGGACCGGTCGCCGATTACATTATCCTGTTTGCGATGGTGCATCCCGAATTGAAACATAAAGGGACATCGGCATTCATGATTGACACCGCGCAGCCGGGGTTTGAACGCGGCAAGGTCGAGCCCAAGCTCGGTATTCGCGCGAGCGCGACCTGCGAAATTTTCTATGACAATTATCGCGCGCCGATGCACACGCGCGTCGGTCAGGACGGCGACGGTTTCAAAATCGCCATGAGCATTCTCGACGCGGGGCGCATCGGGATTGCGGCGCAAGCGTTGGGCATCGCGCAAGCCGCATTCGAGGCATCGGTGAAATACGCCAAGGAACGCGAAGCCTTCGGCAGCAAAATCGGTGAATTCCAGGCGGTGCAGTGGATGCTCGCCGACATGGCAACGCGGATTGAAGCAGCGCGGCTTCTCACGTATAATGCGGCGCTAAAGAAATCCAACGGCGAGAAATACACGCGTGATGCTTCGATGGCAAAATTGTACGCCAGTGAAACGGCGATGTGGGTGACCACCAAAGCGATTCAAATTCACGGCGGCATGGGCTATTCCAAAGAAATGCCGCTCGAACGCTATTTCCGCGACGCCAAGATTACAGAAATTTATGAAGGCACGAGTGAAATCCAACGGCTCGTGATTGCGCGCGAAACGCTCAAACCATACGCTTAAGAATTGCACATTGTGAATTTGAAATTGCAAATGGAAGGCGTTCGATCTTTTGCAACCTGCAATCTGCAATCTGCAATCCTAAATGATCATGTCCATTGACGGAAAAATGTTGGACCTGCGTCGGATGCGCGATCAAGCGCTGATGGGCGGCGGGCAAAAACGCATTGACCAACAACACGCCAGAGGAAAATACACGGCGCGTGAACGCATTGACCTTTTGCTCGACGAAGGTTCGTTTCAGGAATTGGGCACATTCGTGACCCAGCACAATCCGGGCGAACAATCCATTTACGGCGATGGCGTCGTGACCGGCTACGGCACGATTGACGGACGGCTCGTCTATGTCTTTTCGCAAGACTTTACCGTCTTTGGCGGCTCGCTCGGCGAAGCGCACGCGGAAAAAATTGTGCGCTTGCAAGACATGGCGTTGAAAAATGGCGCGCCCATTATCGGGCTGAATGATTCGGGCGGCGCGCGCATTCAAGAGGGTGTAATTTCGCTCGGCGGCTACGCCGATATTTTTTTGCGCAACACGTTGGCAAGCGGCGTGATTCCGCAAATCAGTTCCATCATGGGACCGTGCGCGGGCGGCGCAGTGTATTCGCCTGCGCTGACCGATTTTACGGTGATGGTCAAAGACACCAGTTACATGTTCGTCACCGGTCCTGATGTCGTGCGCGCGGTCACGCATGAAGATGTTTCGTTTGAAACGCTCGGCGGCGCGATGGTACACAATACGACGAGCGGCGTCGCGCATTTTGCGTGCAACAGCGAAGAAGAAGCGGTCAATTCGATTCGCGTGCTGCTGTCGTTCTTGCCGCAAAATAATGCCGAAGACCCGCCGCGCCGCACGCCGACCGATTCCCCCTTGCGCGCGGAAACGGAACTCGACACGATTGTGCCGGACAACCCGAACAAGCCATATGACATGAAGCAGGTTATCAAGCTGATTGTGGATGACGGTGAGTTTTTTGAAGTGCAGGAACATTTTGCGTCCAACATCATTATCGGATTTGCGCGCATGAACGGGCGTCCCATCGGTCTTGTCGCGCAGCAGCCGATGGTGATGGCGGGTGTGTTGGACATTAACGCGTCGGTCAAAGCCGCGCGCTTTGTCCGCTTTTGTGATTGTTTCAATGTGCCGCTGCTGACGCTCGAAGACGTCCCCGGTTTTTTGCCGGGCGTCGGACAGGAACACGGCGGGATTATCCGTCACGGCGCGAAATTGCTGTTTGCGTATTGCGAAGCGACGGTTCCCAAAATCACGGTCATTACGCGCAAAGCGTACGGCGGCGCGTACTGCGTCATGAATTCCAAACACGTGCGCGGCGATTTGAATTTTGCGTGGCCCAGCGCCGAAATCGCGGTCATGGGTTCCGAGGGTGCGGTAAATGTAATTTATCGCGAAGAGATTTCAAATTCCGCCGATCCCGAAACGACGCGCGCGAATCTGATTGCCGAGTACCGCGAAAAATATGCGAACCCCTATATTGCCGCCGCACGCGGTTACGTGGACGATGTGATTGAACCGCGCCTCACGCGCGCGCGCGTCATTTCCGGTTTCGAGATGCTCCAAAACAAACGCGACAGCTTGCCGCCGAAAAAGCACGGGAATATTCCTCTGTAAATGAGCAATGCACATTGGACAATGAACACGCAGACGCAACCGCTCTCGCTTATTCATCTCATGCGCGAATCGAACATTCCCAATGCGCCATCCCCACTGTTGATTTTGCTTCACGGCGTCGGCGGGGATGAACACGGGTGGGACGAGATTTTGCCGCAACTCGATGAGCGCTATTTGGTCTTGAGCGTACGCGCGCCGAACGAGTATGCGAACGGCGGCTATTGTTGGTTCAATGTCGAATTCAACGACGGCAAGTTTTCCATCAACACACTGCAAGCGGAAGCGAGTTGGCGCGCGCTGGCAAAGTTTGTGGACGAAGCCGCTGCCGGGTACCGCGTCGCTCCGGAGCAAGTGTATTTGATGGGATTCAGTCAAGGCGCGGCGATGGCATTTTGCACCATGCTGACCGCGCCGGAAAAATTGGGCGGCATCATTGCGTTGAACGGACGCGTGCTGCCCGAAGTGAAACCCTACGCCGTCGCGTTCGAACGGCTTGAAAATTTTCCCGTGCTGTTTGTGTATGGCACATACGACAAGGTCATTCCCGTCGCGTTTGCGCGGGAAGCGCACGCGTATTTGGCGACGACCGGCGCGGCGCTCCAAGCACACGAATTCCCAATCGCTCACGAGATTACAGCCGACAGTTTGCGCGAGGTTCAAGTCTGGCTCGCGCAACGTTTTGCAAGTAGGTAGCGCAACATGAGCAAGTATTCGACCAAAATCGGACATGCCCATCTCAAGGTGCGCGATTTGGACCGCGCGACCGCGTTTTATACACAATTCTTTTCACTCGAAATCGTGGAGCGCGTCGGCGATGCGTACGTGTTTTTGAGCGGCGGCGCATTTCATCACGAAATCGCGCTGCAAAATGTCGGCGCGTACGCCCCGTCGCCGCCGCGCGAAGGCACAGGGTTGTATCATGTCGCGTTCGAAGTGCCAGACAAGA
>CAZXYP010000165.1:0-11029 GCA_964644955.1 uncultured Anaerolineales bacterium
AGATACTGTTGAACCCGTACTGTTGGCGATACGCCTGCCCCTGCACCAGCAGCATTTTTTTCGCCAGCCCGTACGGCGCGTTCGTCTCTTCGGGATACCCGTTCCACAAATCGTCTTCATGGAACGGCACCGGCGTAAATTTCGGATACGCGCACACCGTGCCGATGGTGACAAATTTTTCCACGCCGCCCCGATACGCTTCGTGCAGCAGCTGCGCCCCCATCATCAGATTGTCGTACAAAAACTCGCCGGGAAATTCGCGGTTCGCGCCGATGCCGCCCACATGCCCCGCCGCATGAATAATCAGCTGCGCGCGACTGTCCGCCAGCAAACGCCGCGCCGCGTCCCGTTCGCGCAAATCATAGTCGCGTTTGCGCGGCACAAAAATCGAACGGCAGCCGCGCGCCTCCAGTTCCCGTACAATATGCGAGCCGAGAAAGCCCGCGCCGCCCGTCACCACAACCCGTTTGTCTTGCCAGAATTGCTCCGTGTTCATTGCGTAATCGTTTCCCCATCCGTATGTTCAAATGCGGCGCGCGGCATCCGCCCCGTCGCCTCCTGAATCAAATAGCGCGGGCGGTGACGAATCTCGTCCAGCGCGCGCCACAAGTATTCGCCCAGCACCCCCATCATCAACATTTGCACGCCGCCCAAAACCAAGACCACAATCATGAGCGACGACCACCCTTCCGGCGGTTTGCCGAGCAGCGCATTCCCAATCAAAAAAAACGCATACAAAAATCCGACCAGCGCCACGACAAACCCCGTGACGGTGAGCAGCCGAATCGGCGTGTAGCTGAACGACGTCACCGAGTCCACCAACAGTTTCACTTTTTTGCCCAGCGACCAACCGGAACGTCCGTGCAAGCGTTTCTGTTTTTCGTACGGCACGCTCGTCTGCCGATAGCCCATCCAAAGCAACAGCGCAAAAATACTCGTGTTGCGTTCCCCAAAACGCGTCAGCGCATCCGCCACCTTGCGGTCTATCAAAAAAAAGTCGGCGCCCTGCGCGGGCATCTCGCGGATTCCCACCAGCGAACGCATCAGCGCGTAATAGACGCGGCTGAACAAGCCAATGTCGTTGCCGTCGCTTTGGTTGCGCGTCGCCCACACCACTTCAAACCCCTCGCGCCACTGCGCCGCCAGCGCGGGAATCAGTTCCGGCGGGTCTTGCAAATCCGACGCCAGCACCACACAGCAATCGCCCACCGCGTGTTCGACGCCGCATACAATCGCCGCGTGCGAACCCGCATTGCGCGCCAAACGCAGCCCCTTGACGCGCGCATCCGCATCGGCGAGCTGCCGCACCACCGCGAACGTCTCATCGGGCGAATGGTCGTCCACAATCACCCATTCCCATTCCCACGGCGTCGCCGCCAGCACCGCGACGAGCCGCTGATAGAGCAAGGGCAGATTTTGCGCTTCATTGTACGCCGGAGAAACAATCGAAAGCATCACTCTGTCCGTATCAAACCCCACCTGTCCAAACGCCCCCCCGAACCCCCGCATCCCACCCGGACGCGGTGCGAAATATCTTGTCCGCTTTTTGCCGCCGCCCCCAAGTCATCCGGGACCGCTCACGGGGCTTGCAAACGCGCTCACAAGTGTTCCAAACGCGCTCATGGGCGTTCCAAACGCGCTGATAAGTGTTCCAAACGCGCTCAGGAGTGTTCCAAACGCGCTCACAATTCATCCAGACGCGCTCACAAGTGTTCCAAACGCGCTCATGCGTCTTACAAACGCACTCACAAGTCTTGCAAACTGCCTGAACTGTTATGCAAACGCGCTTTCAAGTCATCCAAACGCGCTCGCAACTCATTTGTAAGCGTCCCCACGACATCTGCCCCGCGCCGCAGGGGAAAAAAACCTGTTCATTCGGCGTTTGGTAATGGCTATGCGAAAACATTGTATTTCACAATCGCAATAATCGCGCGCACGCCGTCCTTCCAGCCAATTTTTTTGCCTTCCGCATACGTGCGCCCGTAATACGAAATCCCCACCTCGAACATACGCGGCTTGAGTTTCGCCAGTTTGGCGGTGATTTCCGGTTCGAACCCGAACCGATTTTCCTCAATCCGAATTTGCCGCAGCACATCCGTCCGCATCACTTTGAAACACGTCTCCATGTCGGTCAAATTCAAATCCGTGAACATGTTGGAAACGAGCGTGAGGAACTTGTTGCCCATGAAATGCCAGAAATAGACCACGCGGTGCGCCTGCCCACCCATAAAGCGCGAACCATAGACCACATCCGCTTTGCCGTCCAAAATCGGCTGCAAAAGACGCGGGTATTCTTGCGGATCATATTCCAAATCCGCGTCCTGAATAATAACCACGTCGCCCGTCACCGCCGCAAAGCCCGTGCGTAATGCCGCGCCCTTGCCCTGATTGCGTTCGTGATACAAAACAGTCGTCACCCGCTCGCGCACGCGTTCCTCAATCACCTCGCGCGTGCCGTCCGTGGAACAATCGTCCACCAAAATAATTTCCTTGTCCTCTACCGGCGACGCCAACACGGCTCGCACAATTTCTTCCAGCGTATCGCGTTCATTGTAACAGGGAATGACGATAGAGACCTTCATGGAATCTTGGATTTCAGATTTTTCCGAAGTACAGCGGCGATTTCAGATTGCGTATCGCGTATCGCAAATCGCACTATCGCACTACCCCACCATCGCACCACTGCACTATCACACCACATCCGCGAACGTCCGCTCCATCCGCTTAAATACATACAACCCCGTAATCAAAACGACAATGACCGCCGCAATCGAAATAATGAGAATGGGTCCCGGCGCCGCGCCTTTGCCAAACAATGCCCACCGGAAACCTTCCACCACCCCCGTCATCGGATTCAACGCATACACTAGATTCCACGGCGGCGGAATCAACGACGACGGATACACCACCGGCGTCGCAAAAAACCACAGTTGCAGAAAAAACGGAATCAAATAACCGACGTCGCGATATTGTACATTCAACGCGCTGAGCCACAAACTCACGCCCAACGCCGTCGCAATCGCGAGCAGCAAAAAGAACGGCAGCAAGAGCCACGAGAGCGTGGGGTAATACCCATACAACGCGAGCAGCACGACGAGCAAACAAAACACAATCGCAAAATCCACCAAGCCGCCCAACACGCCGGAAACGGGAATGATGAGGCGCGGAAAGTACACTTTGGAAATCAGGTTCGCGCTGCCCACCAAACTCTGTCCGCCCCGTCCGACCGCGCCCGCAAAATAATTCCACGGCAAAAGCCCGGTCAGCGCAAAGACCGCATATGGCAAATTGTCCGACGGCATCCTGGCGAGATTGCCAAAAATGAGCGTAAACACAATCGTCGTCGCCAGCGGCTGCAATGCCACCCACGCGATGCCCAACACCGTTTGCTTGTAGCGCACCTTGACATCGCGCCACACCAAAAAATACAAGAGCTCGCGATATTCCCACACATCGCGCAAATGCAGCGCTGTCCACCCGCGCGACGGACGAATGCGAATATGCGGCATCGGCGCGGATGTTTCGTTCGTTTCGTGAGTCGTTATCGTTTCAACAGCCATAAGCGGAAGGATGAAAAATGAAGGATGAAGGATGAAGGATGAAGGATGAATTTCCAACTTCCAATTTCTAACTTCTAATTTCTAATTTCCAATTTCTAATTTCTAATTTCCAATTTCTAATTTCTAATTTCTAATTTCTAATTTCTATCTCCGATACGCCCCCACCACCTTTTTCACCGCGTCCACCACATCGTGCGCGTCGGCGTCGGTGATTTGCGGCTGCACGGGGAGGGAAATTTCGGTCTCGCCCACGCGCTGCGCGTTCGGAAAATCGGAGGGTTGGTAGCCGTATCTGGCGCGATAGTACGGCATCATGTGCAGCGGATTGAAATGCATCGAGACGCCAATGTTTTCGGCAAGCAATGCAGTGATGATTTGATTGCGGTCCGCGCGCAGCTGCGTCACATCCACCAAAAGCGGATACAGATGCAGCACATGCCGATTCATTGATTCGCCCTGCGAACCGACGTCGTGCGGACGCGGCGGCGTCCAAACCAAGCCGTCCATATCCGAAAACGCATCATCATAAAACGCCGCGATTTCTTCCCGCCGCGCAATGAACGCCTCTTGTTTGCGCAGTTGATGAATGCCGAGCGACGCCTGCAGGTCGGTCATGTTGTATTTGAAACCCGGCACGACCACCTCACTCAACGAATACGCTTTGGTGTGATACCGTTTCCATGCATCGCGCGACAAACCGTGCAAGTGATACACGCGCAATTTTTCCTCCAGCGCGTCGTCGTCCGTCGTCACCATGCCGCCTTCCGCCGTCGAAAGATTCTTGTTGGCATAAAACGAAAAATTCGTCAGCGGGCTGATGCTGCCGACCATGCGCCCGTTGTATTTCGCGCCGACGGCGTGCGCGGCGTCTTCGATAATGACAATGCCGCGCGGTTCCGCCAACGCGCGCAGCGCGTCCAAATCGCACGGCATTCCCGCGTAATGCACGGGAACAATGGCTTTGGTGCGCGGCGTCATGACGCGTTCCACCGCCGCGGGGTCCATGGTCAACGTCTGCGCGTCAATATCCACCAACACCGGACGCGCGCCGACATGCTCTACCACATTTGCCGTCGCGCCAAACGTCAGCGTCGGCACAATCACTTCATCGCCCGGACCGATGCCCGATACAACCAACGAAAGATGCAAGCCCGCCGTACAAGAGTTCACTGCCACCGCATGTTTCGCGCCGACATAGTTTGCAAATTCCGCTTCAAACCTTTTCGTTTTCGGTCCCGTCGTAATCCAGCCGCTTTGGAGCGTGTCCAGCACTTCGTCAAATTCTGCTTGCCCGAACCACGGCGCGCCGAACGGCAGCATAATCTCGCGCTGCGGTTTACCCCCGTCAATGGCTAACATGTTCCAAAGAACGCGAACACGTTGGAACGTTTCAACGTTTTAGCGTTGCACCCCTTTGAATTCCGGCACGATGCGCGCGAGCTGCGCGCGTACGTCCTGCGTCGCGCCATTCTGGGCGACCGCAATCAGCGCATCAATGGCGGCGTACAATGCGGCATGCTGCTCCGGCTGTGGTTTCGCGCCGTTGCGCGCCACAAAAATTTTTTCGCGCGCGGTGCGTTCGTACAATTCGCCCGGCACAAACAATTCCTCGTACAGCTTTTCGCCCGGACGCAAGCCGATAAATTCAATGTCAATGTCGCGCCCCACCTGATACCCGCTCAGGCGAATGAGGTCGCGCGCCAAATCCACAATCTTGATGGGTTCCCCCATGTCCAGCGTAAAAATTTCACCGCCGCGTCCCAGCGCCGCCGCTTGCAGCACCAACTGCACCGCTTCGGGAATCGTCATGAAAAAACGCCGCACTTCGGGGTCCGTCACCTGTACGGGTCCGCCATTTGCAATCTGCTGGCGAAAAAGCGGCACCACACTGCCGCGCGAACCCAGCACATTGCCAAAACGCACCGCCACGTAGCGTCCTTCCGTTTCCATTGATCGCGCATGCACGTACAATTCCGCCACGCGTTTCGTTGCCC
The DNA here is from genome assembly GCA_964644955.1 of uncultured Anaerolineales bacterium. GTDB lineage: Bacteria > Chloroflexota > Anaerolineae > UBA4142 > SHND01 > SHND01. Next base: position 5,555 of record CAZXYP010000165.1, read on the forward strand.
CCATTATGCTTTCGGGATTCACCGCCTTGTCCGTCGAAATCATGACAAAGGTCTCGACACCGTGCGCGCTCGCCGCGTCCAATACCACCCGCGTGCCCAAAACGTTGTTGGTCACCGCGTCGTGCGGATTGTCCTCCATCAACGATACATGTTTATGCGCGGCGGCATGAAAAACCAATTGGGGACGATACTGCGCCATCACCTGCCTCATGCGCGGCGTATCGCGCACGTCCGCAATCACGGGCAAACACGGGACCGCAGGAAACGCGGCGCGCATGGCGTGCGCCTGCATAAAAATACTATTTTCCCCGTGCCCCACCAGCACGATGTGCGCGGGCGCGCACTGCGCCACTTGACGGCACAGCTCGCCGCCAATCGAGCCGCCCGCACCCGTCACCAACACGCGCTTGCCGCGCACCAATTCCGAAACCGCCGCGAAATCATACGCCACCGGTTCGCGGCGCAGCAGGTCTTGGATTTCGATATTCCGCAGTTTGCTGACCGTGACCGCGCCGTTCAAGAGCTCGTACACGCCGGGCACAATCTGCACGGGCAATTTTTCATCCATGCAGCGCGCCGAAATTTCGCGCACCGTCTTGCCCGAACTCGTCGGCATCGCAATAATCATGCGGTCCATGCGCCCCTCGCGCATCAGGCGCCCGATATACTCACGTCCGCCCAGCACCGGCGTCCCCTGAATCACCATCTTGTGCTTTTTGGGATCATCGTCCAAAAAGGCAATCGGTTCCATGCCCAATTGCGGATTGCCCAGCATTTCCCGCGCAATGAGCGTACCGGCTTCGCCCGCGCCATAAATGACCACGCGCTGTCGCGTCGCCACATTCACACGGCGATAGCGCGTGCGGCGGTCCATATAGCGCACGCTGCCGCGTGCACACACCATCACGATCAACACCAACAGTGTCTCGATGACCGGGACAGAACGCGGAAAGGCGTCACTGACCAAACCCAGCGGGCGCAAAATCACAAAAAAGACAAACAGGTTGACCATTGCGCCCAGCAGCACAGCGGCGACGACCGTCACCATTTCGTCCACACCGGCATACTGCCAGTACACGGAATACAAACGCAAGTACAGAAACGCGCCAATCCAGACCACTGCGCTGACTATCGAATAGACAAGCAGCGAGGGCATGTAATCCGGGCGCAGCGGGTCATCGCGCAAGAGCAGCGCGACCGAGGGCAGCAGCAGCAGCGCGATGGCATCGAAAATCAAAAAATAGCGATTACGGAGGTACATCATTTTTTGCGCCATGCTATCGAACCAGAGTGCTCGAGTCATAAGCCTTCTCCTTTAATCCAGCAATGCCAATGCCGTTCGACCCAATATCTGCAAATCGCTCCAAAACGTCCGCCGCTGCAGATATGCCAATTCCAATTCCAATTTGGCGGGCATAATCTCGCGGACATATTTTTCTTCCCACACCGCGCCGTCAAGCAAGTCCTGTTCGTGTCGAAATGCCAGCGCCGCGACGCCGGTGATGCCGGGGGGTACGGTCAATACCTTGCGCTGCGCGGACGTATAGTACGTCACATAACGCGGGTCTTCGGGACGCGGACCGACCAGACTCATTTCCCCGCGCAGCACATTCCACAACTGCGGCAGTTCATCCAGTTTGTACCGCCGCAAAACTTGCCCGATGCGGGTTATGCGCGGGTCATTGCGCGTGGTGATGCCTGCGCCGCGCTGTCCCGCGTCCGCCGTCATGGTGCGGAATTTGAGGATAAAAAAAAGAATGCCATCCCTGCCGACTCGCGCGCCGCGAAAAAAGACCGGACCGCGCGAATCACATCTGATGAGGATGGCAAACGCGAGAAAAAGCGGACACAGCAAAATCAATCCCAGCAGCGCTGCCAAGATATCAAAACATCGTTTGCCGATTGTCATCGAGCTCAAGCTAAAAGAATTTCCCGCCGCCAGTTCCCGCGCTCCGCCAGTCCGTCATTGTTATCAAATGACCGACTCGCACAAACAAGGTCATGCCGGACCAACCTTGCCTGTTACCGCTTGCCATCCGTATTATACCAAATCTCATTTCAGAACAAGTACAGATTTAATACAGAATTGGTAAATATTTTCGCGCCACCTCCCGCGCCGCAAAATATGTTAGGATATATGTACGCGCGCCAACCGCGCGCCGTGTTCTCGCCAACTCCATGCCTGCGAAAATTTCCGCCCATGCCGACAACGACCGCGCGCTGGTCGCGTTGATTCTCGACGCGTTTCCCTTGCCCGCGCGCGCGCCGACGCCCCCCCCCTTCGACATCGAATGGGGTGTGCTGTTGGAACGCGCGCGCTTTCATGGACTAAGTCCGCTGCTCCACGCCGCGTTGGACGCGCGCCCGCGCGCCGACGCGCCAACGGACATTTTGGAAGCTTTGACAGACGTGCATCGCAGTTCCGCGCTGGCAACCGCCGCCAAGTACCACGAACTCGAAACGTTACTGCCTTTGCTCCATGCCGCCGAACTGCCGTGCATTGTCCTGAAAGGCGCCGCGTTGGCGAAATGGCTGTACCCCGCGCCCGATTTGCGTCCGTTCGGCGATGTGGATTTGCTCGTGCAAGCGCATGACGCGCCGCGCCTGCGCGACCTTTTGCAGACGCGCGGTTATCGCGCGAGCGACGAATTGGCGGAGGGCTTTCGCGACGCCTACTACAGCGAAATGGCTTTTGTCCAAAGTGCGCCGCCGCATCTCGCGCTCGACGCGCATTGGCATCTGTTCGTGCCGCTCTATTTTCGCGCGCGGATGGATGTGGAGTGGTTTTGGAAACACACCATCGAGTATCCGTTGGGCACACAATCTGTTATGATTTTGCATCCGACGGCGCAGCTGCTGCATCTCACCGTTCACGCCAGTCTCAATCATCAACACGCGCCACGCCTGTTGTGGCTGTACGACCTCGCGCTGCTGTTGACACAACACGGCGCCGAAATAGATTGGGACGCTGCCGCCGCGTTCGCCCGCGCGAGTCGCGTTACGCGTTCCGCGTCCGACATTCTCGCGCAAATGGAACAATGGTGGGGCGTCGCCGCGCCCGCGCCATTTCTGCAAACCTTAAAAGATACGCGCGTTGCCTTTGGCGAACGAATCGCGTTCGCGTTCACTGCCGCGCGGCACAATCAAGCACGCGTGTTGAGCGATGCGTTCGGCGCGCCCGGCGTTGGCAATAAACTGCGCTACGGCTTGCGCCATCTTTTTCCCGATGCCGCATACATGACACAGCATTATCGCGTGCGGCACCCCGCGCTGCTGTCGTGGTATTATCTCAAGCGCGTGTTACAAAGCGGAGGGAAATTTGCGCGTTCGGTTCTCTCCGCCTTGACGCGCTGATGCCCCCTACTCAAACCGATACTTTTTCGCTATAATTTTTCCGGCATGTCTCCCCTCCCTTTGACCGTGCGCGCGCTAGGTCCGCTGACCGATTTACTCGACGCCGCGCACGCGGGAAAATGGAAATATCTCCAATCGCCCGAGCTCTTGCTGTATCTCATGTGCGAAACGGATGCGCGCGGCAAGACGCGCGCGCAAATCGAAAACGCATTGCCCATTCCGTCGAGCGAAGGCAGCGACGACAATTTTCAAGCGCGCTATCGGGAAGTGCGTCAACGCATCGGCAGTGAACGGATTCTGTACGAAGACGGGCGCTATCGTTTCAATTTCGCGCTGCCGTGTGAATTCGACGTGCGCGAATTTGAACGTTTGGTGCGCGAGGCGCAACGTGTGGCGCGCAGCGATTCCGCGCAAGCCATCGCGTTGTTTCAACAGGCGCTCGCGTTGTATCGCGGCGATTTCATGGAGGGACACACCAAGCGCCGTTCCGCGCGCAGCGATTGGGATGCCGACGAACGCGAATGGTATCTCGTCAAGCGCGAGGAACTGCGCGCGGCGCGTTATGATTGTTTGCAGCAATTGAGCGCGCTGTTGTTTGAGGCGCGACAGCATCGCGCCGGTGTGGAAATCAACAGATTGCTCGTCCAGGAATTGGACGACGACGACGACGCGCATTATCGCCTGCTGTATGCGTTGGGCGCGCAGGGACAGCGCAGTGCGGCATTGCGCCATTACAAACAATTGCGCGAACGGCGCGGGCAAGGCGCGCTCGACCCGAAACTCGACGCGCTCGTACAGCAAATCAAACGCGGTGAAATCGCCGATGCGACACCCACCGCGCCCGCGTTCACCCCCCCCCTCGCCCCCCCCTTTCAGGTCCCCGCCGACCTCCCGCGTTTCGTCGGACGCACCGCGCAATTTGAAATTTTACAAACAGTCGTCAGTCTCCAGTCTCCGGTCTCCAGCCACCGGCAGCAGGTTGTCGGTCAGCACAACTCATCCCTCATCCCTCATCCCTCATCCCTTTGTTTGGTGGGAATGGGCGGCATCGGCAAAACGTCGCTCGCCATCCACGCAGCGTATCGTTTGCGCGAATCCTTTCCCGACGGCGTGTTGTGGGGCAATCTGCGCGAGAGCGAACCGCTCGCCATTCTCGCGAGTTGGGAACGCGCGTTCGGCTGTGATTTCAGCGGACTGCCCGATTTGAACGCGCGCGCGGCATCATTCCGCAGTTTGATGAACGACAAGCGCGTGTTGGTGATTTTGGACGATGTGACGGATGCGGCGGACGCGCGCCCGCTGTTGCAAAACGGCGCGCACACGCGCACATTGTTCACGACGCGCAGCGCCGACATTGCCGCTGCGCTGGACGCGCTGTTGATTGAAATGCCGGTATTGGACGCGGACGAAAGCGCGGATTTGTTGACGCGCATTTTGGGCAAGACACGCGTCGCGGGACAAGAATATTTCGCGCGCGAGATTGGGGAATTGCTCGGACATTTGCCGCTCGCGCTGGACATTACCGCGCAGCGCTTGGTGTCGCGTCCGTATTGGACGTTGCGCGAGATGACGGAACGTTTGCGCGCGCAATTGCGGCGTTTGGACGAATTGCAGTTGGCAGACCGCGCGGTGCGCGCAACGTTCGCGACGAGTTGGGACACGTTGGACGACGCGCAAAAAAATGTACTCGCGCACGTCGGCGTGTTTGACGCGCGTTCGTTCACGGCAGAGGCGTTGGCGTATGTGGTGGGAGATGTCATTGCGAGCGGCGAACGGTCTTTGTTCGCCACCGAAGCAATCTCATCACGCGCGGAGGAGATTGCTTCGGACGACACAAAACGTCGCCTCGCAATGACAAGCACACGCGACATTCTCGATGCGCTCGTCGCGTTGTCGCTCGTATCGTTTGAGAACGCGACGCGCTATCGCCAGCATCCGTTATTGGCAGATTTTTCGCGCGAAAAACTTGACGACAGACCACCGACCGCAGACGGGAATTCGTCGTCCGTTGTCCGTCGTCCGTCGTCCGCGCTCGCGCTCGCGCGTCTCTCCGAATACTATCTCTCGTTCGCAACGACGCATCGGAAAAATTTTCTCGCGCTCGAAGACGAATGGGACAAT
>CAZXYP010000166.1:0-11013 GCA_964644955.1 uncultured Anaerolineales bacterium
AAACCATTACGCTTTGGGGAAATGTCTTGGCTTGTGCCCTGCTTATTTTTTTGGGTCCGATTCTCTTTGCGTGGACGATTTTGAAGTTTGCAGCGTGGTACGTCAGTAAAATCCCCGAGAACAAGCTGCCGCTTACGGGATATTGGCAAGGGTGGAATCCGCGTTTTTACATCTGGTTGAACAGTTTTTTAGACTATTGGGCGAATGGGCTACGGTTTTGGTCTGCCCTATTCTTCTTGGGGGGATTGATATTGACAGACTTTTTTGGATTGAATTCGTTTTGGGTGTTTTTCGTTGCGAGTTTGGTCATGCTCTACTTTTATCGCAGCGCGTTTCTGAACGCGAAAATGTATTACTGGGACGCATATGTTTGGCAAGCGGAACCGGCGGCGCAAATTTTGGTGGGCAGCGCTGAGGAATATAGCAAGCTGTCCGAAGAAGACAAGGCAAAAGTCAAGCGCCACATTGCAGATGTTCAAATTGGAATAAATAAAGGTTCTTGGCTTGTGAGTGGTGGCAAGGCAAGAGTTATTAATCCGCCGTCAGGCATCTTGGCGCGTTTTGGAGGACCGGGGATTTTGGTGGTGCAAGAAGGACACGCCGTCGTAACTGAGCGTAGCGGCATGATTTCGCATATTGTCGGATCTGGAAAACCACATTATCTCGCGCCATTCGAAACGGTGAGCCAAGTTATTTATCTTGGAATGCAAAGGGGCGCGTTTGTATTTGAGCACGTTATCACCAAAGACCGCATTGTCATAGACAAAATGCATGTGAACGTTTTCTATAAAGTGGACCCGGGGCGTCGGACGCGTCAGAGTGGAATTTATTCATTTGACCGAACGGTCATTATCGAAAAAATTTGGTCAGTAAAAAGCATCATCACCGAAGATAAGAGCGCAAATTTGGAAGGTGGCGTTTTTGCCGTGGCGAATACGATCGTCCGCGATACGATTGCGGATTATGACTTGCAAGAGATTATCACGGCGACTGGCACAATTCGCGCTGAACTCCGATTGAAACTCCGTGATGCCATTCAAGCCGTAACGCAAAATGCGATGGGTATTCTTACGCCCATCGTAGATATTGGCGAGATTATCTTTCCGGACGACGCGCGTAAAAAATTGTTGGAGCGTTGGAAAATTGATTGGCAGGTGCAAATTGATCGGATTGTGGCAGAGGCAAATAAACAAACCAAAATCATCGAGGCGCAAGCAAGACAAGTGGCGGAAGAATCCGAAGCGGCGATTGCGCGCATCCGCGCCGAGACGAAAAAACATGAAATGTTCGCCGAAGCAGAGGCGCGACAACAAACGCTCGCCGCCGAAGCCGCGATTGCGGCATCAAATCTTGAAATCAAACGTCAGGAAGTGATTGTCAACGCGCAAGCGCGCCAGGCGGCAGAAGAATCCGAAGCGGCGATCGCCCGCGTCCGCGCCGAGACGAAAAAATTTGAAATGCTGGCGGAAGCACAGGGACGACGCGATGCTGCGATTGCGAACGCAGATGCTGCATATCAAGCCATGATTGCCGAGGCGGAGGCAAAACGCCAAGCGCGCATCAAAGCCGGTGAAGGAGAGCGAGAGTATCAAATCCTCATTGGCAAAGGGAAGGCAGCGGCGAAACAAGAAGAAGGTTTGGCAGACGCAGAAGTCGAGGCAGAAAAATTAAGACAAGCCGCTGCCGCCGTGAGTCATTTGGACGCGGAAATGGCGCGCCTGGTATTACATGTATATGGCAACACCCAATCACGGCGTATCATGGCACGCTTGACCCGCAGATTGGAAAATGCCGAAGCCGTGGACAAAGAGTTGGGCAAAACGGCGGGTGACGGGCAGAATTCGGAATGACCCGCTCCGAGCGGTTCTGGTTCAGCCAACTATCCGGTGAGAGTGCAGCAGAATGGTGGTATATATGACTGATGGGCAAGAGTTATTCGTACATCTGGAAAGACGACACAATCTGTGGCACCCCTTTTTGGCTTTGGGCAAGAAATATGTTGAACAATCTGCTTGGGACAAAGCAACCGCGAGTTTTGCTCAGGTGTTATTGATTGTAGAAGATTTGATGACAACGGCGGAAGATCGGCAAGCAAACCAGTTGAAAGGGGCCACGCTGTTTTGTATCGGCGCGCAAGCGCTGTGTCAAAATAACCACATTCGGGCGCGACAACATTTTCGACATAGCGAAGACTCGTTTCGCCGTGGGCGTGACAACTATGGATGCGCGTTGGCTTTGTGGGCAATCGGCATCACACATGAGCTTGAGAAGGAATGGAATCAAGTATTCCCGGTATATGACCGCGCACAAAAGAAACTGGAAGCGCAGACGGAGCCCGAAGCGCGAAATCTGAAAGAAATGATACACAAACGGTCCGCAAGCGCAATGAAAAAATGGCGACATGATATCGGGGATGATGCAGAAATTGATTCGCCGCTGTCTCTTCCCTCGACCGTATTTTTGGAATTTCTGCCAATTTTTGGTCGCATCCCGGCGGGCAATCCGTACCCGGTACTGAATGAAGTAACGGCGTATGTCGAGACGGATCGTCTTTTGATTGATGGTGTTTCCTATTTTATTTGGAATCATGCTCAACCGCGTTTGCGTCTGAATTTTTCCGTTGAAGTCACATACCTCGTCATGCGCGTCAACGGAGACAGTATGAATCAAGCCGGTATCAATGATGGTGATTATGTGTTGCTCCGGACAATGGCGAGAGCTTGGCTCATGCAACCGGAAGATGGCGACATCGTTGCAGCTGCTGTTTCCGAAGAGCGAGTGGTCACATTGAAAAGGTTTCGTCGGCATGGCAAGCAAATTTCGTTGGAACCCGAAAGCAGCAACCCGCAGCATCAAGCGTTTACCTTCGAGCCTGTAAGTGGGTTTGGTTCGCATGTCGAAATCAAGGGCATTTTGGTGGGCATCTTGAAACCGGTGCCGGCGGTTTGAGTGAATCGAGCACAAAATGTCCGTCCCGACCGATTATTTTGCACGTTGATTCTCCGGAATTTGCGAAATGCATTGTATTTCCCGCGCGTCCACCTCAAACACGCTTTCCGCGTGCAATTCCACGGCGCCGTCCCATTCAAACACAAAATTCCCTCCCGCTGTAGCGATGACGAGGTGTTGATGCCCCGCGCGAAATGGCGTTTCGATGACGCGTCCGCGCAAAACGTTTTCGTGATGCGCTGTGTCCGAGACAATGCGCGTCAACGCGTTGGGACGCAGCAAAAGATATTGAGGTTGCGCGGAATCCGCTGCCGCGCGTTCGATTTCAAAAACACCGAGCGCCGTTTCGATTGTCCATTGTCCGTTGTCCCTTGTCCATTCCCGAATTTCCACCAGATTCGTCAGTCCCATAAAGCGCGCCACAAATTCATTCACCGGGTGTTGATAAATCTCGACCGGCGTTCCGCTTTGTTCGATCTGTCCCGCGTTCAATAACAGCAAACGGTCGGCGAGCGCAAACGCTTCGTCCTGGTCATGGGTCACGTACAGCGCGGTCAGATGCAAGCGTTTCAACAACGCGCGCACTTCGCCCGTTAGTTCTTCGCGCAGCACGCGGTCGAGCGCACCCAACGGTTCGTCAAACAAGATGAGCGGCGGACGCGGCGCGAGGGTCCGCGCCAACGCGACGCGCTGTTGTTCGCCGCCCGATAAACGATTCACGTCGCGCGTGGCAAACGCGGTCGGATTCAAACCGACGAGGGCGAGTGTTTCCTGCACGCGCGCCATGATTTCTGCGCGCGACGGCGGCGGATTTTGCATCCGCAAACCGAACGCGACATTGTCAAACACATTGCGGTGCGGAAACAGCGCGAGATCTTGAAACATGAAACCGAATCCGCGCGCGTGCGGCGGCACCTTTTGCAGACGCGTCCCGCGAAACAAAACGTCGCCGCCGTCCGCCTGTTCCAAGCCCGCGATGATGCGCAGCAAGGTTGTCTTGCCCGTGCCGCTCGGACCCAACAAGCACACAATTTCGCCCGCCGCCAGTTCAAATGAAAAATCGCGCAGCAGCGGCGCGCCTTCATATTTTTTTTCCAGATGCTGCACCGCCAAAAGGGGGGGGGGCGTCATTTAGAATTCTCCCGCGCCGCCGACGCGCACGCGTTCCATCAACGCAATGGCTGCCGCGCTCACCAACATCAAAATCGCGCTCAATGCCATCGCTTGCCCGTAATGGTTCAAGCCGGGTTGCCCCAACAAACGATAAATTGCCAATGGCATCGTCGCCCATTCGGGACGCGCGAGCAATGTCGTCGCGCCGAATTCGCCGAGCGAAATCGTAAACGCAAACACCGCACCAATCAACACCGCGCGCGTCACAATCGGCAAATCAATTTCGCGGAACACGCGCGCCGGACCGGCGCCCAACAGTGCGGCGGCTTCTTGAACATTCGGTTTGATTTCGCGCAGCAGCGGCAAGACCGCGCGAATCACGAGCGGCAGCGCGATGAGTGTGTGCGCGACCGGAATCAGCCAAAGCGCCGCGCGAAAATCAAACGGCGGGCGACTGAACGCGACGATATAACCGAACCCCAGCGTTACCGCCGAAGTTGCAAGCGGCAATAAAAATAACGCGTCCAATGCCCCCCCCCCTTTGCGCGTCCGCACAATCGCGTACGCCGCCAATAGCCCGAGCGCGACCGCGAGCGCGACGGTGATACTTGCAAACAGCAGTGAATTGCGCAGCGCGTCCGTCGGCGCAATAAAGGTCGCGCTGCCGCGCGTGTTGACGCTCAATGCCGCGTAATTGCCCAAGCCGATGCCTTGCGCGGTTTGTAAAGATTCCAGGATAAGGACGACCAACGGCGCGAGTAAAAACAAGAGCATTGCAAAAATGTTCAGCGCGACAAAAATTTTTTCGCCCCACGTTTGCAGTTTGCGTTGCGTGATAGCTTGCGGGCGCAGACGAACAGGCGCGGCGAGACGCGCTTGCAATTTGGTATAAGCGACGATGAGGAGCAGCGTAAAGAAAATTTGCAGCAGCGCTAAAGTCGCGGCGAGATTCAAATCAAACAGGTTCGCCGCGCTGCGATAAATTTCTACCTCCAGCGTCGCCAGCCGCGCGCCGCCCAAAATCAAAATCACGCCGAACGACGTAAAATCAAAAATGAAAACGAGCAGCGCGGCGGCGAGAATGGCGGGCATGAGCAGCGGCAGTGTGATTTCCCAAAACGCGCGCCAACGGTTTGCGCCCAACACGCGCGCGGCGCTGCCCAACTGCGGATCGAGCTTGGACCAAAAATCGCTGACGATGCGAAACACAATCGCGTAATTGTAAAACACGTGCGCGAGCAAAATAATCCAAACCGTGTCGAGCAAATTCAACGGCGCGGTTTGCAAATCAAACGTGTTCATCAAAAACGTATTCACCGCGCCGCGCGGTCCAAACAACGCGACGAACGCGGGCGCGACCACAATCGTCGGCATCAGAAACGGCAGAGTCGTCAACGCGCGCACGAGCGTCTGCCCGCGAAATTGAAAACGCGCAAAAATGTACGCAGCCGGCAGCGCGGCAACGACAGTCAGCAGCGTCGAGACCGCGGCTTGCCAAATGGTAAAACCCAAGACGCGCGCATAGTACGCATCGGAAAAAATCTCGCGCACCCCCGACAGCTCGAGCGCGCCGTTCGGAAAAAACGCATACGTCAAAATTGCGCCGAACGGGAAAAAATAAAACAGCGCAAGAAACGCAAGCGGGATAAGTGGAACCAGAGACCGGAGACCAGAGACCGGAGATTGGGGATTGGAGATGAAACGCATTTCAGTTCCCCGCGCATAACGCGAATGAGCTTTCGAACCGTGTGAGAAAGGAAATATACTTGTTCATTCGCGTTATACGCGGCTCTGTCGTTGCGCGACCGCACTATCGCACTATCGCACAATCGCACGACCGCACTATCGTAACACAACTTGCGTCCACGCTTTGAGCCACGCGTCGCGGTTGGTTTCAATTTGTTCTGCCGAAACGCGTGCCGGATTCTTTGGCGTTTCGGCGAATTTGTAAAAATCGGGCAGTTTCGCGGTGGGATGGACGGGAAACACAAACATTTGCGCCGGAATGTCCTCTTGAAAGCGCGTTGACAACATGAAATCGAGAAACTTTTTTGCGAGCGCGGGCTGCTTGGCGTTTTTGAAAACACCCGCGAATTCGATTTGTCGAAAACAGGCGCTGTCGCCCAACACATTGCCCGTCGGCGGCGCGGTGTATTTGCCGTCGCTGAAAAACACTTCGGCGGCGGGACTCGTCGCGTAACTGACGACGATGGGACGTTCGCCTTTGCCGCTCCACGTGGATTTGGTGTAATACGCGTCCTCCCATCCTTCGCTTACGGCGACATCGTTCGCGCGCAATCGTTCCCAATACACGAGGTACTTGTCCGCGCCGTACTTGCCAATCGTCGCGAGCAAAAACGCAAGCCCCGGCGATGAGGTCGCAGGATTTTCGACAACGAGCAAACTCTTGTATTCCGGTTTCGTCAAGTCGTCAAGCGCTTGCGGCGGCGCGAGATTCTTTTCCTTGAACCAGGCAATGTCATAATTCAAACATACATCGCCGTAATCAATCGGCGTGAGCCGGAACTGCGAATCCAAAACGTACTGCGCGGGAATGGCGTCGGCACCGTCCGGTTTGTACGCCGCAAACAAGTCCGCCTTTAACGCGCGGCTGAGGAACGTATTGTCCACGCCGAACATGACATCGCCCGGCGGATTCGCGGCGCCCGCGAGAATGGCTTTGTTGAGCGCCGCGCCCGCGTCGCCCGCTTTGAGAATTTGCACACGCGCGTTGTTGGCGTTTTCAAATTCTTGTAATACGTCTTCGCTCACGGCAAACGAATCGTGTGTGACGACGACGAGTTCGACGGGTGAACCCTGCGGCGAGGGTTCCGTACCATGCGTGAGAGTTGGTGGAATTGTTGTTGGCGTCGCGGTTTGACATGCGGCGAGCGCGGTGACGATGAACAGACCCGCCGCGAAAAAGAATTTTTTCATGTTGCTCCTGACCGGGACACGGACAGCACAGTTTTCGCAGATGGAATATCGAATCAAATCTGTGATATCTGTGACAGCTGTGTCCAAAAATTTTATTGTGAAAACAAAAACCGCCTCCGAGTATGAGAGGCGGTTGATGAATCACCAACACGAACCGATGGTCCTTGCGCCGGCATTACCCGGTTCAAGTTCGATGGGTCGGCAGTCTGCAACTGCCCTCTCAGCCCGATTCAATCGAGCTCCCCGGAAGTTGATTTATGATTTCAGATTTTGGATTGCAGATTTCGCTTGCACCCTTTGCCCATTGCTCATGTCGAAAAGAGATGCGCAATCAACAATGTGCCGTGCGTGGTTATCACGTGCGCGCGTTCACTTGTCATTACATTGCTGATGCCGCGTGTGCTGCCGCGCTCCAACGTTTCGTTGTCCAACGGAAACTCCAACCCTTCGGTCGTAACACCCTCCACGCGCGAGTCCAACGGAATCAACGAAACCGTGTCCCCGACCTTGCCGTGAATGACGTCGCGCCCGCTGCCAAGCCACATTTCACTTGCGGCGCTCAACAAACGAATGTTTTTGTTTTGCGTAAGCAGCAGCACATTCGCCAAAAATTGGTCCACGCGCCCGCCGAATGCGCCGAGAATCGTAATCTCGTCCGCGCCGCGCGTTTGCGCGAGCCGCAGCGCGAGTTCCAAATCCGTCTCGTCTTTGGCGGATGGATGTTGAATCCATTCCACGCGCTGGGTTTGTACCCAGACGCGCGTTTCATCGTCCAACGAATCCATGTCGCCAATGACGACGTGCGGCGCGATTTTCAAACACACGCGCGCGCTGCGCGCGCCGCCGTTTGCCGCAATCCGCAAATTCGCGCGCAGCCAAATTTCTTTAAGCCGCGCGTGATCGGACAATTCGCCATTGGCGACGATGGCGGCGCGCATGTTATTTCGCCATGCTCAAGAAATACTTGTGAAAGCGCGGGTCGTGCGTCAACTCGGGATGAAAACTCGTCGCGAGCAGATTGTTTTCGCGCGCCGCCACAATCGTTCCGTCGTCCAGTTTCGCCAACACCTGCACCTGCGCGCCGACCGATTCCATGAGCGGCGCGCGAATAAAAATCGCGTGGAACGGCGACGCCTCGCCGTTGACGATTTCGGGAATACTCAAATCGGTTTCGAACGAATCCACCTGCCGCCCGAACGCGTTGCGTTTCACTTGCACATCCATTGCGCCGACGAGCGGTTGTCTCATTCCGACATCTTTTGCCAGCACAATCATGCCCGCGCAGGTGCCCCACACGGGCTTGCCTTGCGCGACCATTTCTCGAATCGGTTCAATGAGTCCGTACTGCACCGCGAGTTTGCCGATGGTGGTGCTTTCGCCGCCGGGAATAATCAAACCGTCGAGGTCCGCCAATTGTTCCGGCAGGCGCACTTCCACCGCGTCCGCGCCGATGCCGCGCAGCATTTCGATATGTTCGCGGAACGCGCCTTGTAATGCGAGAACTCCGATTTTCATCTTGTGAAAAAAAGTAATCCGTAATCAGTAACCGGTCATTGTTCGCCGATTACTGTTCACTGCATCACCACCCGCGCACCGCGAGCTGCTGCGCTTCGGGAATGTCGCGTGCGGAAATGCCGACCATCGCTTCGCCGAGACCGCGCGAAACTTCGGCGATGATTTTTGGGTCGTTGTAATGGGTCGTCGCCATCACAATCGCTTTCGCGCGTTTGGCGGGGTCCCCGGATTTGAAGATGCCGCTGCCGACAAAGACGCCGTCCACGCCGAGCTGCATCATCAATGCCGCGTCTGCGGGTGTCGCAATGCCGCCCGCCGCAAAATTCACGACGGGCAGTTTGCCGGTTTCGGCAATTTCCTTGACCAATTCAAGGGGCGCCTGCAATTCTTTGGCGGCGGTATATAGTTCGTCCGCGCGCAGGGTTTGCAGGCGACGAATTTCGCCCAGCACCGCGCGCGCGTGACGCACGGCTTCGACCACATCGCCGGTGCCGGCTTCGCCTTTCGTGCGAATCATTGCCGCGCCTTCGCCGATGCGCCGCAGGGCTTCGCCGAGATTGCGGCAGCCGCACACAAACGGAATTTTGAATTGATGCTTGTCAATGTGATGGGCTTCGTCGGCAGGGGTCAATACCTCGGACTCGTCCACATAGTCCACGCCGAGCGCTTCCAACACTTGCGCTTCGACGAAATGCCCGATGCGCGCTTTTGCCATCACGGGAATCGTGACCGCTTCCATGATTTCGATAATTTTGGTCGGGTCGCTCATGCGCGCGACGCCGCCGTCGCGTCGAATATCGGCAGGCACGCGTTCCAATGCCATGACGGCGCACGCGCCCGCGTCTTCGGCAATTTTTGCCTGCTCGGCATTGGTGACGTCCATGATGACGCCGCCTTTGAGCATTTGCGCCAGTCCGACTTTGACGGCCCACGTTCCGGTTTGTTTTTCCATGTTGCTCTCTCCTCGCGAAAAAAAAACGCCGACTCGAATCGAGCCGACGTTTGGATTTGCACAGTTGCATTTTACCTTGTGCCTACGCCGGCATTATCCGGTTCAGGTCATCGGGTCAAAGACGGGTTGCAGCTATTCCGCCGCGACAGTTCTTTTTCTCAGCCGGACTCGCTCCAGCTCCCCATTGTGATATTCTATTAAAAGCGAAATGATATTAACATAGAGCGCGCCCGCTGTCAAAAATTTTTTGCTACAATGTGTTTGATACAAGTCCGGCACAAGAAAGGAAGCTATGAACAAGCGAATCAATTATTGGATTCTTGGCGTAGGGTTATTGCTCGTCGCCGCAATCGTCGCCGCATGTGGTGATGTGGGGAATTCAAACGCGCCGTCGCAGCCGACGAATCCTGCCGTGCGGCGCACCGCCGCGCCGACGCGCGCAGCCCCACCGAATGTTGCGCCGACCCAAGACCCATTGGACGACAGCGGGAACAATGGAAACAATGGTCCGCGTCCTACGCAAGACCCGTTAGATGACAGTGGCGGCGGCAATGCCGCAGTCGGTCCGGAAACCCAAAACGGTCAAGTCGTCTTGCCCAATACGGCATGGATGGAACTCGCGGGCGAACGAATGTATCGGTTTTGCAAAAACAATGCGTGGGAAATCGTTCAAGCGGACGACACGGTAACGCAAAAGGGAACGTTCAAGACCGACGGAGCTGCGCTCGCCCTGACCGACAGCGCCAACCAGCAGGTTACGGAATATCAAATGCAGTGGAACGCGGGCGCGCGGACGTTGAAATTGACGCAAGGCAATCGGACGCTGGTGTTGGAATACGACGGCAAGGCGAATTGCGACCAATAAGTGCAGGGCGCGTGCACGCGCGCGAAAGAGTTTCCTTCAGCGGTGGATTGGCACGCGGCTGTCAAAAAAGTTTCGTTCGCTGTTTATTTGATTTCGTCCACCAGCGTGAGGGCTTGCGCGCTTTTTCAAAGGCGCGGTTGCCTTTGGCGGTGGTCGTGTAATACCTGCGGACTTTGCCATTCACGATTTCGGAACGGGTCTTGAGATACCCGTCCACCGGTCTCGGCTGCAACCTTGTCGAAAACAAAAACAACTGCGCGTTCGGTGTCAATCACACCGACATTGACATGGACCGCAACCGCGACGCCGACCAACACACCGCCCGCCACCGCGTGCCCCGTGCCAACAGCCGCGCCGGAGTTGCTCAAACCGCCGAGCAATGCAAACATCAACAAAACTGCCGTAACCTTGCAGTGAAAGAGCGTCTCGTGTGAGACGCGGTATCAAGTCGTCGTGCGTCGTGCAATAACACCGCGCGCAGAAGAACGATAAACCAAAAACCGCGAAAGGAAAAATCCCTTTCGCGGTTTTCGTGTCTCGTTTCGCGGGTTTCGCGTCACGTGTCTTCCGGCAGTTTTTTCGGAATCTGATAGCGGCACGCGTCCGCGCCATTGTTCAAACAGGTAATTTCTTTGACCTCGACGGGACGGTCGGTGAGCCACTTCATCGCTTCGCTGAATGT
>CAZXYP010000167.1:0-10943 GCA_964644955.1 uncultured Anaerolineales bacterium
CGCGTGGAATACAATCGCTTTGGCAAGTTTGACAATTTCAAGGACGCGCAAGGCAGCGTGCTGCGCGCAAACGTTGGCATTGTCGTGCTTGCCGAAGATCCGTATGCGGAGGGAGTCGGCGACCGCGCGGATTTGGAATTGTCGAACGCGGATATTGAAATGATTCAACGCATGAAACAAGTGAGCGACCGCGTTGTCGTGATTTTGGTTTCGGGGCGTCCGCTCGGAATTGCGGACGCGCTGCCGCTCAGTGATGCATTCGTTGCGGCGTGGCTGCCCGGCACCGAAAATCAAGGCGTCGCCGATGTGTTGTTTGGCGATTACGAATTCAGCGGCAAGCTGCCCTATACGTGGCAGCGCGTGAATTCACAACTGCCTTTCGATTTCAAAAATTTAAAAACGGCGAGCTGTGATGCGCCATTGTTCCCGTTCGGTTTTGGATTGACAACGCAAGATGCCTCGCCGGAATTTTTGGATTGCGCGGAGTAGGATTTTGCGTCATGTTTTACACGTGACAACATGATTGCGACAACGAACCTTACGTCGAGCGATTTTCATGGACTTGATACCCAAAGTATCGAAAACGATTTTTTGCGCGTCGAATACTTGACCGGCGCGGGACCGCGATTGATTGGGTTGTATCTCAAACCCTCGCGCGAAAATATATTGGCGGACGCGTTTGACGCGGGTTGGGAAACGCCGCACGGCGACTATCGTTTATTTGGCGGACATCGTTTGTGGATTGCGCCCGAAGTCTTTCCCGAAACATCATTGCCCGACAACGCGCCGGTGACGATTGAACACGCAGTGGATGGCGTGCAATTGACGCAAACAAAAACGCTGAACGGCTTGACCAAAAGCATCCGCGTGGAGCCGGCGCCGGACGCGCCCGTGTTGACGCTTGTTCATTCCGTGACCAATCATGACAATATCGCGCGGCAGCTTGCGCCGTGGGCGATTACAATTCTGCCGCCCGGCGGAGTTGCCATCATTCCGCTGTTGAATGTGCCGCAGCAAAAATTTCCGCTCGGACCCAATCGGCAGTTGACGTTTTGGAATTGTTCGTTGGTGAATGATGCGCGTCTCGAATTGCGCGCGGAAGCGCTGTTCGTGCAAGGGCGCGTCGCGCTGCCGCCATTCAAAGTGGGTTGCATGAACCGAACCGGACGCATTGGGTATTGGCGCAACGGTGTTTTGTTGGTGAAAGAATTCGACGCAGAACCCGAACGCGAACACCCCGATTGGAACTGTAACGCCGAAGTGTATGTGAATGACCGTTATCTTGAATTGGAGACGTTGGCGCCATTTACAAACTTGCTGCCGCGACAGACTGTCACCCATCGCGAGACGTGGCACATTTGCGCGGGCGTCCGCGATGCGGACGCGGCGCTCGAAACCCTCTTGATTTTTCCAAAGACGGACGAGGAGTTGTGATGATAACCGGAATTACTTTTCCTGATGATTTTGTATGGGGCGCGGCGACTGCCGCATATCAGATTGAAGGCGCGTGGAATGCGGACGGCAAAGGCGAATCCATTTGGGACCGCTTTACGCACACCCCCGGAAAAATTTTTGACGCGTCCACCGGCGATGTCGCGTGCGACCATTATCATCGCTATCGGCAAGACATCGCGCTGTTGAATTTACTCGGTCTGCGCGCGTACCGTTTTTCCATCGCGTGGCCGCGCGTTCTGCCGACAGGCGCGGGCGCGGTGAATGAACGCGGTCTGGATTTTTACGACCGCTTGATGGATGCCTTGCTCGAAGCAAAGATCGAACCGTACGCGACGCTGTATCACTGGGATTTGCCGCAAGCGCTTCAAGACCGGGGCGGTTGGGGCAATCGCGACATTGTCGGCTATTTTGGCGATTACGCGAGTGTTGTCGCAAAGCGTCTCGGCGACCGCGTAAAAAATTGGATGACCTTGAATGAGCCGTGGGTGATTGCGTTCATGGGGCATCGCAGCGGCGAACATGCGCCGGGTTTGCGTGATGAAAAACTCGCGCTGCAAGTGGCGCATCATCTTTTGGTCGCGCACGGCGCGGGGACGGACGCGCTGCGCGCAACTTCGCGCGACGCGCGCGTGGGCATTGTGCTGAATCTGTGGCCCCTGGAAACGATGCATAACACCCCGGAGCAAGTGGCGGAAGCGCAAGCCGGTTGGCAGCAAAACGCGGGCTGGTTCCTCGACCCGCTGTTTCGCGCAAGCTATCCGCGCGCGATTTGGGACGCGTACGGCGACAAGCAGCCGCGTGTACTGCCCGGCGACATGACGCAGATCGCGCGTCCGTTGGATTTTTGGGGGATTAATTATTATTCACGCAATGTCATCGGCGCACCGGAACCGCTGCCGGATTCCGAATATACCGAGATGGGTTGGGAAGTGCACGCGCCCGCGTTGGAACGAATGTTGGTGCGGCTCAACGGTGAATATCGTTTGCCGCCGACATTCATTACCGAAAACGGCGCGGCGTTTGCGGACGAATACAATGGGGACGGACAGGTGCGTGACCCGCGCCGCACCGAATATTTGTATTCACACTTGCACGCCGTTGCGCGCGCGATTTCTCAAGGCGTGGATGTGCGCGGCTATTTTGTCTGGTCCTTGATGGACAATTTCGAATGGGCGTGGGGCTATTCCAAACGTTTTGGCGTAGTGTATGTGGATTACGCGACGCAGACGCGCGTGTTAAAAGACAGCGCAAAGTGGTATGCCCAAACGATTTCGGAAAACGCGCTTGCGCCATTGAATGAATGAATAACGCGCGGTGTGCAGTTTGTTCAAGAATGTTTCAAATATTCTTGGCAAAACTATTGACACGCGCGCGAAAACATGATATATTCCCCATCGTTCTGGTGACAAATCGTTTGTCAACAGGAGGCGCACTTCATGGTAATGAATTTTGTATTTTTCCCACAAGGCATTCGCTCCGTCATCACCGGCGGAGATGCGGTCATGCCTTGTACGAGTGCGCCTACTGATTGTCGCTAAAACAGACAGCGATGAATTCAGACCACGGGCTGCACTCGGTCCGTGGTTTTTTTATTGCTTTGACGAAACCACGGGCATGCTGCGCGTGGTTTTTTTATTTGTGTCGCAAGACAGCTTTGAAATCTGTCCCACATTTCGATTCAAGGAGGCAACGTCATGGTACTGCAGTTGTTTGAAGGCGACAAGGTTCGTTTCGCCGCGTTTGATGCGGACAAGGACGCCGAGTTATTTGCCAAATGGACGCATGACCCGGAATACATGCGAATGCTTTCGCCCGACCCCGCGCGCCCGCTCGCGCCGTTTCACATCAAAAAGCGTTTTGAAGAATGGGAAAAAGAAGCGGGACGCGACTTTTATTTTTTCGTGATTCATGCGCATAAAGAGGAGCGCGTGATTGGTTTCGCGCGTTTGCATTGGATTGAATGGAATCACGGTAACGCGCATTTTGAAATGGGTATCGGCGACCCTGAATTTCGCCGCAAGGGCTATGGCAGTGAAGCATTGCAAATGCTGCTGCGCTATGCGTTCGAAGAATTGAATTTGTATCGCGTCACGGGGCATACGATGGAATACAACACTGCCGCGCAACAATTTCTGACGAAACACGGCTTTGAACTCGAGGTGCGCCGCCGCGAGGCGATTTATCGCGAAGGACGCTATTGGGATGGTTTGAGTTATGGCATGCTCGCGCAGGAATGGCAAGCGCGGCAGACGGTCACCGGCGAATAGGAAAAAAAGGAAAGCGGATTGCGGAAGGCGGAACATGGAGAGTCAATTATTGACCGGCGAACTGACGCGCCTTGTCGCGGCGGACCCGGAAATACTCGGCAAACTGACGGCAGAGTGGTCGCAAGATACCGAATTTTTCATGTTGTTTGACAGCGACCCGGTTCAGCCGCGCAATGCGGCGCGCGCCAACGCGTTCTATCGCGAACGCGCGGAAAAGGAACGTCCCGGCTCGTTTCCCTTTCTGGTGCAGCGACTCGACGACGGTATGAATATCGGCGAAGGCGGATTGTGGGGCGCGTATTCGCACAATCGCGACGCGTGGATTTCCATCGGCATCGGCGAACGCGCATTGTGGGGCAAAGGGTATGGTTCGGACGCGACGAATGTTTTGTTACGTTTTGCGTTTCGCGAATTGAACCTGCATCGCGTCAATCTGGTGACGTTCGAATACAACCCGCGCGCGATTCGGGCGTACGAGAAACTGGGATTTCAACACGAAGGACAGCAGCGCGGCGGCATGAAACGCGGCGGACAGCGCTGGGCGATTCTCTTTATGGGCATCCTCCGCGACGAATGGGAGAACGCAAATCGCGAATAGCGGGTCGCGAATCGCGTATCGCGTATCGCGTATCGCAAATCGCGGCGCTGCTCTTTGTCGCATAAATCGCACTATCGCATCATTGCACTATCGCACTATCGCACTATCGCACCATCGCACCATCGCACTATCGCACTATCGCACTATCGCACAAATCGAACTATCATACGATTCATATGAACAATCCACTTTTCACCGGTAAATTGGTTCGGCTCGCGGCGCAGCATGCGGACGACGCCAAACTCTTGGCGCAATGGTCTGCGGACACCGAATATCAACGTTTGATGGAAGTGCATCCGGTGCGTCCGCATCAGCCGCGTTATTTTCAGGAATACATCGAGGAAGAATTGCGCCCGCGTTTTTATGGGTTTGCGATTCGGGACCTCAAAAGCGACGCCTTTATCGGCGATGTGATGTTGATGGGGGTGAATCCTGTGCATGGCGATTGTTATGTCGGCATCGGCATCGGCGACCGCGCGTATTGGGGCAAGGGCTACGGGTCGGATGCGATGAATGTGGTGTTGCGATTCGCGTTTCAAGAATTGAACCTGCGCCGCGTCTCGCTCTTTGCGCTCAAGGGCAATCCGCGCGCGGTTCGTTCGTACGAAAAATGCGGTTTCGTGCATGAAGGCATTGTGCGTGGCGCGGAGCATCGCGGCGCGCGTGACGATGTGGTTGCAATGGGCGTGCTGCGCGCGGAATGGCTCGCAAAACAAAACGACGCGTGACCAAAGTCGCGTCATCACAAGGACATGACATGTTTAAGCAAGATTTATTTCGCGGCGAACTTGTGCGCCTCGCCGCGCCGAATCCCGAAACGGACCCCGAGGTCGCGGCAGTGTGGCATCGCGATTCCGAATTCTTTCGTTTGGCGTACGGGCGCATCGCCCAGCCGTGGTCGGCGCAAACTATCAAGCGCCGCATCGAGGAACATGGCTCCGAACCCAACGAACCGGTCTTTGCGATCCGCACCCTCGCCGATGATGCATTGATTGGACAAATCGGGATGTGGATGGAGCAGCCGCACGGCGACGCGTACTTGTGGATTCTAATCGGCGACCGCGCGTATTGGGGCAAGGGCTATGGCACGGATGCCATGCGCGTCATGCTGCGTTATGCGTTCGAGGAAATGAATTTGCATCGTATTACGCTGCGTGTGTTTGCGTTCAATCAACGCGCGATTCGTTCGTACGAAAAATGCGGCTTTGTGCTTGAAGGCAAGAGCCGCTCAAGTTTGAACAAAATGGGACAGCGGTGGGATGAAATTTGGATGGGTTTGCTGCGCCGCGACTGGGAGCAATCCACAACCTGACACAATTCCCCGTCACTTGGTAGAGGAGGTTTCGAATGCCTTTCGCAATCATTGCGCCGCCGTTGGAGGCGCAGGAAAAATTTCTATGGGCGGAATACACGCGCGCCGATTTGGACGATGTGCACGCGTTGTTCCAGGAGCTAAATCATGCCGACGACGCTGACCATAGCGAAAGCGTGCAAGATTTAGCAACCCAATTTGATGACCCATGGCTCGAGCCCCGGGTCGGCGCGCGCGTCATTCGCGACGCGTTTGGAAAATTGCGCGCGTTCGTGCGTGTCTTTGTCAATCCAAAACCCGAACGTGAGAATCTCGCGGTTGTGGACTGGGCAGTCGCGCCGGAATGGCGCGGGCAAGGATTGGAAGAGGAAATCCTTGCATGGAGTGAGGACAATGCTTCACGTCGTCTGGCGCAAGCTGCCTCGCTCGCACCGGACGAAAACATTCCTGCCGTGATTCGCGTCAGCGCGCTCGCGAGCGAATCGGGAAAAATCAAACTGTATCAAACGCATGGGTATCGAAATGTGCGCGCGTTCTACAAAATGCAGCGCAGTTTGCGCGACTTGATTCCCGACGCTCCTCTGGCGGATGGTCTCGTGCTGCGCGAATATGATGAATCGCTCGACGAAAAAATGTGTCAGGCGTACAATGAAGCGTTTGAGGAGCATTGGGGGCATATAACGATACCACAGCAGGAATGGCAGCCGTTTGTGATGGGCGTTTCCACCGTGCGCCGGGATTTGACGTTCGTGGTCATGGACGGCGATGCGCTGGTCGCCTTTTGTATCAATTGCGAACGCGTAGCCGAAAACGAACGGCTGAACATTCGTCGCGGCTGGACGACGAGACTTGGCACGCGGCCCGCATGGCGCAAACGCGGACTTGCGACATTCCTGCTCGCGGAATCCATGCGTCGTTTTCGCGCGGAAGGATTCGAGTTCGCGGGGCTGGGTGTGGACGCGGAAAATGACACCGGCGCGCTCGCGTTGTATGAACGCTTGGGCTATCGGGCGTACAAAACGCGTTTTATGTTTGAAAAACGCGCGGGGTAACGACCTGCGGTCGGTGGAACGGGCGATAAACGATAGGTGAATGGCAATATGCTTTTGGTTTCACATCTCTCCAAATCCTACGGTATCCAAACGATTCTCGCCGATGTGTCGTTCGTTTTGAATCGCGGCGAACGCGCGGGTTTGATTGGCGTGAATGGCGCGGGCAAGACAACGCTTTTGCGAATCATCGCCGGACTCGAATCGCCCGACGCGGGCTTTGCGCGCCTTGACGCACATGCGACGTTGGGCTATTTGCCGCAAGGACTCGCGCTGGACGATACGTTGACGCTCGACGCGTTAATTCGTCAAGGCGTTGCCGCGTGGGAGAACGCGCGCCGCGAGATGGACGCGCGCGTGTTAGAGATGGAGCGCGATGCCGCGAACGACGCGTTGTTGGCGCAGTACGGCGACGCGGTCGCGCGGTTCGAAGCGTTGGGCGGTTATGCCGTCGAAGCGCGGATTGATGAGGTCGTGCGCGGTTTGGGTTTGGAGAATGTGCCGCGCGATTTGGCAATCGGCAAACTGAGCGGGGGACAGCGCACACGCGCGGGGTTGGCGCGTCTGCTTATTTCCGAACCGGATGTGCTGCTGCTCGATGAGCCGACGAATCATCTCGACGTGGACGCGTTGGAATGGCTCGAAGCGTTCGTGCGCGCGTACGCGGGCGCGGTGCTGTTGGTTTCGCATGACCGTGTGTTTCTCGACCACACGGTTTCGCAGATTTTGGAACTCGACGATGTGACGCACCGCGTCAAAATTTATCACGGGAATTATTCCACGTATGCCAACGCCAAAGCGCGCGAACGGGAACAGCAGTGGGCGGCATACACTGACCAACAAACGGAACTGGCGCGTTTGACGGATGCGTCACGCCACTTGCGCGGGATTGCCAAATTTCGCAAAGGCGGCAAAGCGGACACGAACGACAAATTTGCCAAAGGTTTTTTTGCGAATCGCGGCAAAGAAACGGTGCGCCGCGCCAAAGCCATCGAACGCCGCATCGAAATTTTGCAGACCGATGAAAAAATCGAAAAACCCATAGCGGGGTACGCGTTGAAATTGGATTTTGGTGAAACCACGCGCAGCGGGCAGATGGTTTTGCAGCTTGATGAAGTAGGAATGTGTTTTGGCGAGACGTGGTTGTTTCGACATGTATCACAAGTTTTGCGTCACGGCGAACGCGTGGCGCTTGTCGGCGCGAACGGCGCGGGCAAAACAACGTTGTTGAAAATTATTGTCGGAGCGTTGACGCCGAGTGAAGGCGCGTTGCCTTTGGGCGCGAACGTGCGAATCGGTTACATGCCGCAGGAACAAGAAATTCTGGAAATGTCGCTGACGCCGCTGTCGTTGATTCGTTCGCTGATGCCGGTGGATGAAACGGACGCGCGTCATTTTTTGCACAAGTTCATGTTTGAACGCGATGAGGTTTTTACGCCGATTGCGAAATTGAGTTACGGCGAACGCGCACGTTTGATTTTGGCGAAACTCGTCGCGGAAAAATCGAATGTCTTGATTATGGATGAGCCGATTAATCATCTGGACATTCCGTCGCGCGAACGCTTTCAAACCGCGCTGGACGCGTTTCCCGGGGCGATTCTGATTGCCGCACACGACCGCGCGTTTATTCAACGGTTGGCGACGCGGCTTTGGGAAATAAGAGACAAGAGATTGGAGACTAGAGACTGAAGCATGGATATTTTGAAAAATTTAGGCGACGGACTCGTCCTTCGTCGCGCGACCACCGACGATACGGACGCGCTGGTGGATTTGCAGATTCATGCGTTTGCGAATCCCGACACCAACGAGCCGGATATTTATCTCGGCGGCTGGACGCGCGATTTGATGAGCGGCAAGCATCCGACATTCAAGCCCGACGATTTTCTGGTGGTCCAAGATACAAAAACCGGCGCGCTCGTTTCGTGCATGTGTTTGATTTCGCAGACGTGGTCGCTTGCGGTCACACCAAACGCGCGAAATACAACGGGTGTGACCGCAAGCGAAATGGATGGAATTCCGTTTCGCGTGGGTCGTCCCGAAATTGTGGGAACGTTAAAAGACTATCGCCGACGCGGTTTGGTGCGCGAACAATTTCGGGTGATTCACGAATGGTCGCAGCAGCGCGGCGAATTGGTGCAGGCGATTACGGGTATTCCGTTTTTCTATCGCCAATTCGGTTATGAATATGCGATTCATTTGGTCGCGCCGCGCCAAACGTTTATTCCGCAGCAAATTCCGGAATTGAAAACGGGCGCGGCGGAAAAATTTCGCCTGCGTCGCGCCGCGCCGGTTGATTTGTCCTTTGTCGCGGCATTGTACAAACAATCCGCGTCGCGTTCCTTGCTGCACTGCGAACGCGATGAAAAGATGTTGGCGTATGAACAGTTTGACGAAAATCATCCGTTGAGCGGCAGCATTTCGTATTGGGACGTCATCGAGACGCTCGACGGCGAACGCGCGGGGATTGTACATCATCGTCGTTATGTGCATCAAGGGCGTCACACGAGTGATGTGTTTGAAATACTGCCACAGTTTGCGTGGGTGGAGGTTGTGCCGGATGTACTGCGCGCGCTGGCGCGGGAAGCGCAAACCTATGATGCGCATGACAAGCAGCCGTTGACGAAACTCGGATGGTTTCTCGACGAAAATCATCCGTTTTACAAAATCATGCCAGAGTGCAGCGCGCCGTTGTTTGGCGGTTATGCGTGGTATGTGCGCGTGCCTGATTTGCCCGCGTTTCTGCGGCATATTGCACCCGTATTGGAAAAACGTTTGGCAGCGTCTGATTTTCGTGCGTATTCGGGCGCGCTGCGCGTGCATTTTTATCCGCGCGGCATTGAATTGATTTTCGCAAACGGCAAATTGGAAAACGTGCAACCGTGGCGCGCGACAGCGGGCGATTTCGGGCAAAGCGGTTTTGGCAGCGCGGCGTTTCCCGAACTGACGTTTTTGAAATTGCTGTTCGGGTATCGCAGTCGCGCGGAACTGCAATTTATGTTTTCCGATGTTTTGACCGACGGCGACGAGACGAACGCGCTGCTCGACGCGTTGTTTCCAAAACAATCCTCCAACATTTTGCCGATTCATTGAGGAACGACATGCAACCACTCACTCCGAACCTCTGGATAAATTCCAGCGAACTCTTTACGTATCACAGCGGCATTTTCGTTTCGGAAGGAATCGCGGCGGTGATTGACCCCGGACTCGAGCAATCGGAAATAGACGCGCTCGTGCAATTCGTGCGCGCGCAAAATTGGCAGGTGGACGCGGTGATTCTCACGCACGCGCATTGGGACCACATTCTCGGCGCGGAGGCATTTCCAAACGCGCGGATTTTCGCGCAGCGCGTTTATCTCACAGCGTCGCACGATGACGCGGCGCGCATTGCGCGCCATATCGAGAAAACAACTGACCTCGGACGCACCGCGCCGTTTGTGATACCCATGCCGCACGAAACATTTGATTCCGGTATGCAAATTCAAATCGGCGCGTTGACGTTGGAATTGGCGCACACGCCCGGGCACGCGCCTGACCATTTGTTTGTGTACGAACGCGCGAGCGGAACGGTGTGGACGGCGGACATGCTGACGGATGAAGAGATTCCGTACGTGATGGACAATCTCGTCGCGTATGAACGCACAATGCAAAAAATTCGCGCGGACGATTTTCAATTCTTGATTCCATGTCACGGCGCTCCCACAAACGACGCGAACGAAATTCGCGCGCGCATCGAAAATGACCGCGCGTATATTTCGGAATTACGCGAGCGCGTGCAATCTGCTGTGAGCGCCGGAAAAAGTTTGGATGAAACCAAAGTATTGTGTTTGGACATTCCATATCGGCAGTCGGTTGAAAATAATCGCGGCGCGCATCGCCGCAATGTCGAGAGCGCGTACGTCGAATTGGGCGGGCAGGTTTCTGAACCTGTCGGCTGGTAACACGGCGGCGCACACTCAAAATTCTTGCGCATACATTCTCGAGGAGGTGTTTTATGAGCCAACCAATTTCTTGCTCTCAAACAAACAACAGGCAAATCATTTTCAGGAGAAAACATGTCTCTCACAGACAGCACCTCAATCGAGGGTGTTACACAAGGCGTCGTTTATAAAAAATCGCAAGGGCATTATGGTGTCCGTGTGAACGGGCAGATGATAGATTGTGAAATCTCATCGCGCCTACGCAAACAACTGGAATATCCCATTGCCGCGCCAACATCACGACGGCATCGCGTCATTGATGTACACAAAATTCGCGTCATAGAC
>CAZXYP010000168.1:0-10898 GCA_964644955.1 uncultured Anaerolineales bacterium
ACCGATTCGCAGGCGGCATCCACAGCAAGGGCGCTATTGAATTCGGGCGCGTTCGTCGGCGTTTCGGTTGGCGCGGCATTATCGGTCGGCGCAAGCGTGGGTTCGGCAGTCGCGGGCGCGGTGGTGTCAGCGCTGGCGGTGTCGGCGGCTTGGGTTGGGACGCGTGTTTTCTTTTTGACGGGCGTGTTGACGCGCGTCGGGGTATGCGCACGCGTGGCGATGCGCGTGCGCGTCGGA
The DNA here is from genome assembly GCA_964644955.1 of uncultured Anaerolineales bacterium. GTDB lineage: Bacteria > Chloroflexota > Anaerolineae > UBA4142 > SHND01 > SHND01. Next base: position 238 of record CAZXYP010000168.1, read on the forward strand.
CGCGGCGTGCGCGTCGGGTGCGGCGTATCGGTGGGCGCGACGCGCGCGACTTTGGTAGCAACACCAAGACTGCGCGGCGTGCGGGTTGGCGCGCGCGTGGGTTTGGATTCGGTTGCGGCGGGCGCGCAAGCCGCGAGGGTGAATAGGACAGCGCAAACAATCAAACAGAAGCGGCGCGGTGCGCGGAAAAAAATCGAGAGCAAATTCAACGTTCTCGGTGCGGAGCGTCAGGATGTTTGTTGATTCTAATGCAAGAATGAATCAACACCAAACATCCGTCGCCATCAGCACATCAAAAAAAGCATGGATAAAATTGAGCCCATCCGGCAACTCAATACCAACTCGGCAGGGCGTCGAAATCCTGCGGCACAATGGTCGGAACAGAGATGGCTTCAGGCGCGGCTTCAATCGGAAATTGTTCCAACCCGGTACGCGGAGTCACAAATTCCGCGCTCACCCAGCCAAGTGAACCGAAATCGGGATACGCAATTGCCAGCCATTGATGGTCGGCGCTGCGTCCCAAAACGTCCAATACAAAATCGCGCGGGAGCTTTCCCAGAATCTCTGCGCCGGTGTTGGGCTGCGCGCGCACGCGCAGAATTTCGGTAGTGCGGTATGCGGCAAATTCGATTGGCGTGGGCGTGGGCGTAGGCGACGGACCGCGCGTGGGATTTGAGGTTGGCGTTTGTGTCGGCGCGTTCGTCGCGCGCGTCGTTGGTGTCGGCGTCGGTGCGCGCGTCGGGCGCGGGGTATTGGTGGCGGCGGCGGCGGCTTTTTCTTCTGCCGAAGGGGGGGGGGAAGTTTTGAATTGCGCCGCGTACTCGCGCGTCAGGTCCAAATACAAATTGCCAAAGGTCACGCTTGGCTCGATGTGTGAACCCTCGACCCATTCGTTGAAACTGGTAATCACCACCAGGTCAGGACGCGATGCGAGCGCGGCGTTCCACGTCGCGCGATAAAAATTGCCGTCTTCGCGATTGCGCGCAAATTTATCCGCGCGTGTCGTGCGCGTGTCGTCATAGCCGGGCATCACGGTGGCAACCCACAATTTGTCCGCGCCCGCGCGGCGCACGCGTTTCGACCAATCGTTCAAGGTGAAGTTGACATCGGGCGACCACGCAATCGAATACAAATGATGTCCGTCGAACACGCGTTGATACGCAATGTTCACGCCCTCCGCAATCCAAACCTGGTCATGGTTCGGGTCCACCGCACTGCGAATTTCCATCCACTCGTCCACACTGCGGACTTGCTGCCGCCAAAAGAAAATCACCGGCTTGCCATTCACGCGCGCAAACGCGCCGTGCGGCATCAATTGGTCGCGCACGTACGTTAACGCGTTGATGAGCGTTTCGCGCGAGCCATATTTGTTGGCTTCAAAATCAATCGTCGCGGAAAAACCTTTGCCGCCCGCAATATCCAACAACATTTTGAAACGTTCGTCGGTGGGATTGCCGGGACCGAGCCACGAGACGACAAAGGAATCAATGCCCGCGCCGTTCGCCTGATCAATGTGCCGCGCAATCGCGCCGGGGTCGCGCGAAACGTATTGTTCGGCGGGCATGTCGGCAACATGGTCGGGCGTCCAGGTCTGTTCGTCAAACCACGCGTAATAAAACGCAAAGACGCGCGGCGGTTGGTCAGCGAAGGTTGAGGCAGGTGAAAAGAGTACAAGTGCGGCGAGGAAGGCGAGGGCGGCAAAACGAATAAAAGTGTATCGAGCCATAAGCAAACGGGGAGGATAATAGCATGAGGCGACGATGGAAACAACTTGACGGGGAAATGCGATTCGCTTACGTGAGACTGAAACATCCCCCAAATATCCCCCGCCCCGGCGTATGAATTGTTTTTGTCAATCGGTATAGTATAGTTGTCAGAGTACGCGCGTTTGAGCCCGGGGTTGTCGTTGGCATGGATTTTTGACGGCGGCTTGGGCTGTCCATTGGGCATATTTCGCGCACCGCGTTGAAGGTTTGTTTGCAGTTGCGCAGCAAACCGGACGGCAACACAACTGCTTTACGCCAAATGTGCATCCCACCCGGGATTACGTCACAACAAATTTTTTCATACAAACAGATGTAAAATGTGGGATGGTCGTGTTGGAAGTGCCAATCTACAAACGTGAGGAAACAAAATGACACAGACTTCTGCAAGCATGCAAGCGACACCCGACAAGCCGCTGCGTTTCGCCTTTCTGCAAAAGAGCAATACCTACAACATTTTTATCCTCGTCCTTACCATCGTTTCTTTGACCATCATGTTTATCCAAGTGTTGGTGCCGTCCGGTACCGAAACGTGGAGTCTGGTCAATTTGTACGACAACATTATCTGTGGCATCTTTTTGATTGACTTTGCATTGCACATGATCCAGGCGCGCCGCAAGCGCGATTACTTTATCGGCGAGCGCGGGTATTTGGACTTGCTCGGTTCGATTCCGAATTTTGGTCTTGGCGTCTTTCAATACGCCGCCCTCCTCCGCCTCTTTCGTCTCAGCCGCCTGTTCCGACTGCGCCGTTTGATGAACCCCAAGAACCGCGAACTGTTGAGAAAAGAAATTCTCGAAAACCGCGGTTCCTACGCGCTGCTTATTACCTTGATGCTTGTAGCCGTTGTTATCATGTTTTCCAGCATCTTTGTCTTGCATTTTGAAAGCCAATCGCCGGATGCCAATATCACCACCGGCGGCGACGCGGCGTGGTGGTCGGTTGTGACGATTACGACGGTGGGCTATGGCGACCGGTATCCGGTGACGCCGGGCGGACGCATCACGGCGGTTTTTGTCATGTTTTCCGGGGTTGGTATCATTGGCGCGCTCGCGAGTATCCTTGCCAGTATTCTTGTGCCGCAGCCCAAAGAACCTGAACCCGCGGCCCCACAAGCTCCCGAGAGCGCGCCCGTTGAACAAGAGCTGGCAGCCATGAAACAGGAATTGACCGCGCTGCGCGAATTGTTGGAACGAAAACAAACCGGCTAGGCGAAACAACGCCATGGGAGCCGCCTTTCTCTTTGACCTCGCGTATGCCGCGGGCATCGCAATCAGTCCGACACCCATCGTCGTCGTCCAGTTGATGTTGTTCAGCTGCAGCGGACGCAGAAACGCGCTCGCTTTTCTGATCGGGTGGGTGGTCGGACTCTCGCTTCTCGGCATTGTCGTTTATTTGTTTCTCAATACCGGCAAGAGTGCGCTCGAATCTTTCTCTCCCTTTTCACGCCCCGCAGTTGAGATACTGCTCGGCATCGGGGTCATTTGGATTGGCAAGCGGCAATGGAACAAGCCACCAAAAAAGGACGCCGAGGAGGCAACTCCCAAATGGATGGCATCTGCGGACCGGGTGTTGACCAAATCATCGGACAAGGTTACACCGCGCCGCGCGCTTTTTTTGGCGATTTTTATGTCCGCGCTTAGTCCGAAAAATATCGCGTTGATGTTTGCTTTCGCCCTCGCGCTGATGCAAGCGAATTTGACGAGCCAACAAGTCGGCGCGCTCTTGGTCTTGTTTATCCTGTTCAGCAGTCTGACGATTGGCATCCCGGTTTTGTACGCGCAAGTAAAGGGAGAAGGCGCGCAGGATTCGTTGAATCAAATGAAAGATTGGGTCATGCTCAACCGCAGCCGTTCAATGTCGCTCTTGCTCTTTGTGCTGGGCAGCATCATGATTCTTAACGCCGTCATCGAGGTCCTGCAAAAAACGACATCGGGTTAATTGAGCTTCAAGGGATTGGGTCCGGAATTGATTTGGTAGGCAAGAAAGTATCCAAATCAACATAAATTCTGAAGGGAGATACCACTGTGACTACCAAATCTTTCAAGGGCGTCATCAACATTGACGTCCGCGATTCTGTTCCCGATTGGGAACCGTACACACAGCCACAGGCGCCCGAAGGCGCGCCGAACGTGTTGTACATCGTACTCGACGACGTGGGCTTTTCCGCGATGGAGCCGTGGGGCGGCTTGATTGAAACTCCCAATATCAAACGCATCGCCGCGAACGGATTGACGTACACGAATTTTCACACGACCGCATTGTGTTCGCCGACGCGTTCGAGTTTGTTGACCGGACGCAATCACACCACGAACGGCATGGCATGCATCGCCGAAGCAACGACCGGCTTCCCCGGCTCGAACGGACACATTCCGTTCGAGTGCGCGACGATAGCGGAAGTATTGGGCGAGCGCGGCTGGAATACGTACATGCTCGGCAAGTGGCATCTCTGCCCGTCCGATGAAATGAACATGGCGTCCACCAAGCGCAATTGGCCCATCGGACGCGGCTTTGAACGTTATTACGGCTTTCTCGGCGGTGAGACGAATCAATGGACGCCGGATTTGATTTACGACAATCATCCGATTGAACAACCAAAAAGCGCGGCGGAGGGCTATCACCTCACCGAAGACTTGACGGACAAAGCCATCGAATTCATTCGCGATGCCAAAGTCATTGCGCCCGAAAAACCATTCTTTATGTATTTTTGTCCCGGCGCGTGCCATGCGCCGCATCATGCGCCGACGGAATGGATTGAAAAATACAAGGGCAAGTTCGACATGGGCTATGACAAGTACCGCGAAATTGTATTCGAGCGCCAAAAAGAAATGGGCATCATGCCGCAAGACGCCGTCCTCACGCCCGCCAATCCGTACGCGCAGGAAAAAAGTGTGGACGGCAAACCGTGGAATCCCGTTGACGTGACGCGTCCGTGGGATTCGCTCAACGCGGACGAAAAGAAATTGTTTGCGCGCATGGCTGAAGTGTTCGCCGGGTTCCTGTCACATACCGATTATCACATCGGACGTTTGCTCGATTACCTCGACGAATCGGGACAACTCGACAACACCATCATTGTCCTCGTTTCGGACAATGGCTCATCGGGCGAAGGCGGTCCGAACGGTTCCGTCAACGAAAATAAATTCTTTAACGGCATCCCCGACAGCATGGAAGAGAACATGAAATATCTCGACGTGCTCGGCAGCCCCGCGACCTACAATCACTATCCGACCGGTTGGGCGTGGGCGTTCAATACGCCGTTCAAAATGTGGAAGCGCTACAACTTTGAAGGCGGCACCGCCGACCCGCTGATGCTCTCGTGGAGCAAAGGCATGAAAGCGCGCGGCGAGATTCGGCATCAATACAATCACGCCACCGACATTGTGCCGACCATTTACGAATGTCTCGGCATCGAACTGCCGGACGTGGTCAAGGGCTTTACACAGAAACCACTCGAAGGCGTCAGTTTCAAATACTCGTTCGACGCTGCCAATGCCCCGACGCAAAAAGAGACCGGATTCTTTGTCATGCTCGGCTCGCGCGCGATTTGGCACAAGGGTTGGAAAGCCGTAACCGTTCATCCGACCATCGCCGGATGGGACCACTACTCCGCCGACCGTTGGGAATTGTACGACACGACGCAAGACATTACCGAGAGCCACGACCTTGCCGCGCAGTATCCCGAAAAACTTCAAGAGCTCATCAATATCTGGTTCCTCGAAGCGGGCAAGTACAACGGGTTGCCGCTCGAAGACCGCACCGCTGTCGAAGTGTTGACCGCGCCGCGTCCGCAGATGGGCAAGCCGCGCAATCAATACATTTATTATCCCGACTGCGCGGATGTGCCGGAATCGGCGGCGGTTAATGTGCGCAATCGTTCGTACACGATTGCGGCGGAAGTGAATGTCGAAACACCGGAAGCGGAAGGCGTGTTGTTTGCGCACGGCTGCCAATTCGGCGGACACTCGCTGTATGTCAAGGACGGGCTGCTCAAGTACGTTTACAACTTTTGCGGCATCTTTGAGCAAAAGATAGAGTCGTCAGAAAAAGTGCCGACGGGAAAGCATGTTCTGTCAGCCGCATTCGTCCGCGAAGGCAAGGATGTGCCGACGCACGGCACGCTGACGCTTTACATTGACGGCAAAGCGGTCGGCTCGGCAGAAATCAAAACCCAGCCCGGCAATTTTTCGCTGGTGGGCGAAGGACTCTGCGTCGGACGCGATGGCGGCGAGCCGGTCGCGCAGGAATATGCGGACGAGCGTCCGTTCCGCTTTACCGGCGGGGTCATCAAGCAAGTCATCGTGGACGTGAGCGGTGAGCCGTACATGAATATCGAACACGAAGCGCAGATGGCGCTCATGCGCGATTAGAGGAGATTCCTATTTGGTCCGGGGGAAAAGACCTTTCGGGTTTTTGCGCTGTTTACATCGCCGAAACCCGAAAGGGCTGTCCCTTAATCGAATCGGAATTTGCTTTAACGCGTGAACCAGAATCTTTTTGGAAAAAACGCTCGCACTGCTTGAACGGATCATTGCACGTTTGCCGGGACCGGGGAAACTCATTTATGGTGGGTTGACGGCGGACCGACAAGCGCTGCGTGCGCTCATTGCGTGCATGGCGGCAATCTTGGCGACGGCGCTGCAGCCGCCCGTCTTGTCGCTTTATGTATCAGATGTACAGCAGGGCTTGCGCGATCCGGGGAGCGGCGTGCCGATTCAAGTGGCGGCGGGCTATTTGCTCCTCGCGGTGCTGACGTTGGTCGGCGGCGCGAGCGGTGATATTTTTGGGCGCAAAAGGTTTATTCTCTTTGGACTGTCCGGCGTATTGGTGACAAATATCGCGGGCATGTTTTTGCTCTACGCGCCGCAATACACGCTGGTGAACGCGCTCAACACGATTTCGGCGGTGCTCGTCATGCCCATGACGGTTGCCATTATTACGCTCGCGTTCCCACAGCAAGTGCGTCCCTTTGCGTATGGCGCGCTGTTTTCGTGTCAAGGAATTGGGTTGGTGCTTGCATCCTCGATTTACGGCATTTTCGAGCCGACTGATTTTGCATGGTTCGCATTTGTTCCTGCCATCGTTTTGGGATTCATTGCGATTCGTCAGATTCGACGGGATACGGTCGAAAGTCGCGCGCCCGTGGGCGTTTCACGCCTCGAATTGATTTTGAATGTGGCGTGGGCGGCGGCGATTTTTGGTTTGGTCTATGGCTTGCTCGCGTTTGGCGGCGGCGTCAACGAGCGCAACATGTTTTTGATTGTCGCGATTTGCGTCATTGGTTTTGTGATTGGGTATCGGTTGCTTGCGCGGCGAATGCGCGGCGCGACGGTGAAATTGTACAATGTGCGCGATTTGTCTCTGGCGATTCTCGCGGGGATTATGCTTTCGCTCGCGCAGGGCACGTTGTTTTATCAAATCGGCGCATTTTTCCAAAAGATTCAGCAGGTCGGTCCTGTGGCTGCGGGACTGCGCCTTGCGCCGTACATTATTGCCATGATGATTGCGACAATGTTTGTCGTGCGGCTCTCGATGCGGTATGGCGCGCGGCGAATGATTAGCGGCGGGATTCTGGTGATGGCGTTCGGGATGGCGAGCATGTTTTTTATTCAGCCGACGACGCCGTATTGGCAGCTCCTTTTGCCGCTGCTTATCATGGGATTTGGGTTTGGGATTGCCGCACCCGCGCGCACGGTCGTGGTATTGACGACGCCGCCGCCGGGTTTGACCGGGATGGCAGCCGGGATTAACACCGCCGCCGGGCAGTCCGGATTCGCGCTGGGCGTTATCGTATCGAGCATTCTGGTTACATTGTTTGCCGACCGATATTTTATCCGGCAGCTGGAACAAACCAATGCGCCGGCGCAAGTGCTCCAGGCGGCAAGCATTGTGTTTCAAGATATTTTTTCGCGCGCGATGGCAGGCGACCTGACGCGCTTGCCCGAAGATTTGGCGCAGCAAGTCGTCCTGCGTTTTGACGATGCCTTTACCGCCGGACTCGCCTTGACGTTTGTCGTCGTCGGACTTGTGCTTGCGCTCACAGCGTTCGCGATTTTTGTGGGAATGAATAAGGGCTTGAAGGGGTCGTTTATTTCACAACCTCTTACCCAATCGAAGGAATCAAAATAAGATGGCGGCAAATATGCAAGCGCTGATCGGTTTCTAGCGCAGGCGTGACACGTAACGCGCGCAGTCATGTGCCCGCGCGCTGGGTGAAACATCATTTTCACTATCACGGATTTATAGAACGGCAAGACCGCGCGTTATCCCGAATTGTCGCGCGGCAGCACGAGTTTCAAGCGCGCCAAGGTGGAAACCGCGGGCAGGGAACAGCAAGAATTACTGTGACGCACTTTAGCGATTCACCGCTTTGAGCGTACAATGGCAGGCACAGCAATTCATTTTCAATTCAAAGGAGATTCTTTTCGAGTGAGCAACAAATCCAAAAAGCGCAAGGCAGCGCAAGCCGCGCAAGCCAATTCAGCGCAATCGTCCGGCAAGCCCGCGCAGCAAAGCAACGCGGCATCTTCGCCGCAAAAATCCGCGTCGGAGCAATCCAAGCAAGGCGCGCATTCGCGCACCAACAAAAATGCCGCGCCCCTCAGTTTTTTCCAACGCCTGATTGGCGTCATCACTTTGCGCGCCCCGGTGTATCGCGAAATCGCGCACGACACCAACGGAACGATGCAAGCGGCGATTGTGGTGGTCGTTGTCGCGCTTGTGGTCGGCGCGATTGCGGCGTACGGCGCGAACCTACAGTTGTTTGGTGCGAGCGGCGCGGGTGTGCCCGGCGCTCCCGCCGAATCGTCAAAACCGCTCGCGCGCGGGATTGTGATGGTGATTCAAGAGTTGTTGATTTGGGGCGCCGCTTCGTATGTGATTGCGGCTGTCGCCAAAAACATGTTTCGCGGCAAGACCGATACGGGTGAAATGCTGCGCGTCTTTGGTTTCTCGCGCGTGTTTCAGATTCTGTTGGTACTGGGCGTCTTTAACACCACGCTCGCGGCGATTGTTTCCATCGCGGGTTTGGTGTTGAGCATCATCGGCAGCGTCATTGGCATTCGCGAAGCCACCGGTTTCACCACCGGCAAAGCTGCCATCATTGGCGTGTTTGCCATCACGCTGGTGGCGATTGCGATTGCGTTCTTTACCGCATTCGTGCTCAACCCGTTTGTGACGACCCTGCTCCCGACCTAGCGTTTTGAGGTGTTGCACTGTAGTCAACCGATGACGGTGCAACACTTTTTTTATCCACTACGAAACCCGGACGAATCAATTCGTCCCTGCGGGAAATTCTCAAAGGAGGAACAAAGATGCTTCCGATTTTGCTCATTGCAATCGGCATAATCGTATTGATCATTGGCAGTCGGCTCGCGGTCTTGGGCGCGGCGGTCGGCGCATTGTTGGGCGTCGCGTTACTGCGTTGGATTCCGAACTCGCAAGTATGGTGGATTCAACTCGGCGTGCCGATTGCGCTCGGCGTGCTCGGTTTTCTCGGCGGCGGTTTTGCCAAAGGCATCGTCAATATCGTCCTGATGGTGATTGGGGCGGTCGCGGGCGTGGCGATTGTGTTTGGTTTCCTCGACCTCTTTAATCTGGACTTGGGCGCGTTGGGCTGGCTGCTCGCGCTCGTCGGCGGCATTGTCGGTTTCCTCGCGGTCACACGCAATCGCGAGTGGGCAATGATTGCGCTGGCAGGAATCGTGGGCGCCTTGCTGGTGGTGCGCGGGCTGGAAAGCTGGTTCCCAATGTTGGAAGGTGCCATTGGAACGCTGCTCACGCTCGTGATTGCGGGAGCGAGTATCGCGTATCAGGGCGGTCTCATCGGCGGACGCAAGCCCGCCGCGAAATCAGAAACGAATACGACCAAGTAATCACTTGCGCGCAAAATGATTCGGGCGGATTCAATTTCACAACCTGTCGCAGCTGTTCTTCACGCCGAATTTTTCATTGTGGTTGATTTTGGCGTTTCCGGTGTGGATGTTGATTGTCAGTCTTTATAGTTTGGTACGGAAACCGATGGGCGAAACGAAACCTGTCGGCAGTATCGAATGGGGATAGTTCGAGTGCACTTGGCAATGAAGGGAACGACGCCCTGATACATTGCCCGACGCATATCATTCAATGGAGGATACAATTTTGGCAAAAAAACAACTCGTGCTGGCATTCTTTGACAGTGAAGCCATTGCGGACGGGGCAGTAAACGAACTCAAGAATTGGGACAAGGCAAGCAAGGAAATCAAACTCGGCGCGATTGGCGTGCTGGTCAAAGACGACAAAGGCAAAATCAAAACGCACAAACTCGGTTCGCGTCATACCGGCGTGGGCGTGGTTCTCGGCGCGATTGCCGGAATCTTGTCGGGTGGTTTGACCATCCTGGGCGGCGTGGTTATCGGCGGCATCCTCGGTGCCTTTTACCAAAAGGGCTTGGGGCTGTCCAAAGAAGACCTCGCGCGCATCGGCGGCGAACTTGACGGCGGCAAGGCGGCGGTCGGCGTGCTTGCGAGCGAGGATGAAGTCGCAGGCGTTACGGCGAAATTGGCGGAACTCGGCGGCAAGCCGGAAACGCATCAAGTAACGGATGAAGCGGTCGAACAAGCCTCAGCTGCTGCAGCCGAAGCACCCGCAGCCGAAGCGCCCGCAGCCGAAGCACCCGCAGCCGAAGCGCCCGCAGCCGAAGCGCCCGCCGCTCCCGAAGCAAAGTAATTCGTAAGTGAGAAACCGCGGGCGAGCAACCAATGTCGGTTGCGCCCGCGCCGCAAGTGAATACAGATGGCATTGCTCGAAGCGTCGCGGACAAGCCATCAAAACATGTAGGACCACCACCAACAATTCCTGATCTCAGGAAAAGGAGAGAGAAGAAAATGAGTAACAATAATGCAGGTTGTCTGAACGCTT
>CAZXYP010000169.1:0-10886 GCA_964644955.1 uncultured Anaerolineales bacterium
GTTTGATTCAATTCCTTCGATTACCTCTTGACATTTATCACAGTTGCTTCACCCTGTCACCTTGTCACCCGCTCACCCGTTCACTCCTTCACCAATTCATCACTCCGCGCATTCCAGCACCACTCTGGCAATTCCTCCCCCACCATCTTTGCCGCCGCTTGCATCGTTTCAATCAATGTCGCGTCTTCGACCTCTTTGCGCACCGCTTTCATTTGCCCGTTGCGATACGCGTTGAGAAAACGAATTTGCCACGGGTCCATGCCGAGCGTGCGCGCGATTTTGTCCATCTGCACTTCAATCGCAAAGGACGCGGGCGTGACGCCGAAACCGCGCAGCGCCGATGACGGCTGACGATTCGTGTACACACAATACGCTTTAATGTCCACGTTCGGAATGTTGTACGGACCCGCGAGATTGAACGCATGTTTTTGCACGCCGTAGGGCGAGTGGCGATGGTACGCGCCCGCGTCGTGATGCGAAATCACTTGCCGCGCAATGATGCGACCATCGTTCATCACGCCGTCTTTGTAATGCATTCGATACATGCCGACGGTGGACGAATTGCGAAATTCTTCGGCGCGCGTCCAGCGCCATTTCACGGGACGCCCCGTTTTCATTGCCGCAATCGCGGTGACGGGTTCAATCACCACGTCCACTTTGCCGCCAAAGCCGCCGCCCACTGTTCCGCCGACGATACGAATTTTATAATCGGGCATTTGCAAAATGATGCCCATGTTGTCTTTGGTGAAATACAACGCCTGCGTGTTGGAATGAACGGTGAGCCGTCCATCAGGTTCAGGTTTCACGATACACGTTTGCGTTTCGACAGGCACGTGGTCGTACGGATTCAATTGGTATGTGCCTTCGACAATGCGGTCCGCCTGCGCGAATCCCTTTTCCACATCGCCAATGTACACGCGCCGATGATTCTTGCCTTCGTACATAAAAGTATTGTTGCCCCATTTTTTAATCGCGGGCGCGCCTTCCGCCAACGCTTCGTCCACCGTCATCACCGGTTTCAATTCTTGAATGTCGAGTTCCACCAATTGCGCGGCTTGTTCTGCAATATCTTCGGTTTCGGCGACGACAGCGCAAATCGGTTCGCCGCGCCACATGATTTCGGTGTCCGCGAGAACGGGTTCATCATTTGGTTCGACACCAATGAGGCACAAAATCGTGTACCAATTGTTCGGCACATCTTTTGCGGTAACAACTGCATGCACGCCGGGGTACGCTTCCGCCTTCGACACGTCCACTTTTTTGAGTATGCCGCGATGCACGGGCGCGCGCACCATTTTGAGCCAAAGCATTCCGGGATACGAAATGTCGTCCACGTAACGCGATTGTCCCGTCACATGCGCGATGCCGTCGCGGCGTTTTACGGATTCACCGACGATGCCCAACTGCTTCATAAACGTTTGCTCCACGAGAGATTGGAGATTGGAGACTGGAGACTGGAGATTGGTTTGCTCTCTAGTCTCACGTCTCTAGTCTCTAGCCTCTAATCTCCAGTCTCCGCTACTTTCTCTATCGCCTCAATAATCGGCACATATCCCGTACAGCGACACACATTGCCCGACAGCGCGTCCACAATTTGTTCGCGCGACGGATGCGGGTTGTGGTCAAGCAATGCTTTCGCCACCGTAATCATGCCCGAGGTGCAGTAACCGCACTGCGCGGCGAAATTGTCATAGAACGCTTGTTGGAGCGGATGCATTTTGTTGAATGTGCCAATGCCTTCGAGCGTCGTAATCTCTTGCCCTTGCACATTCACAATCGGCGTCAAACAACCGACAACGGGTTCGCCATTGATTAGAACGGTGCAAGAGCCACAGCCGCCCTGCCCGCAGCCCGCTTTGACGGTCAACACCTGCAATTTTTCGCGCAGCACATCGCGCAAATTTTCCAACGGCTCGGCGACGACGGCGACGGGACGACCGTTGAGTTTGAAGGAAATGGTTACAAGTTCCATTCAGTCTTCCTTTCGACAGGGACCCAGGTAATCTACAATTCGCACTTCGTCATTGATTGCGCACTTTTCCGGGTCCCAAATAATCATGCGACGGTCACGCGTAATTTCGTATTTTGCGATTTCTTCCGGTTCCGCATTGTGCAGCGTTGGAATCCACCACAACGGAATTTCCAAGTTCCGTCCATCGGTCAACTCGATACGCAAATACTTGTCGTCAAAACAGACTTGATTTATGACAGCTTCCTTTGGAAATGTATAGGCAGAAGCAGGGTAGGCGATTTTATACCACACCGGACTTTCTTTAGCGCGCTTGCTGTTTGTGCGCTTGCCATGCTTTGATAAAGTCTTTGTGGTTTTTCTTGATACTTTTGACGGCATCGTTCAACTCCTTGCCCTCCAGTACACGACCGCGACGACAAATCTCGACCGACGGTTCCAACCAGATTTTCGCGTCGCCTACATCATTTTGCGACCCCATGCCCACATGCACGCTCGCGCGTTCCTCATGCTGCACGTCATAGCTGTGAAAATAAAACACGAGATTTTTGATAGTGGCAACTTTTGGGCTCATCGCAAGTCTACTCTTTAGCTATGTAGTAAGTCGCGCAAATTTTGCAGCGGCGACGCGACGACAGGGACGGGACGCCCGTTGAGTTTGAATGAGATGCTTAGAAGTTCCATTGTTTAATTCTTTCTTTTACTATACGGGACACAAATTCCGCATGGGCTAACGTGACCGCCAGTTTGATGCGCCGCGTTAATTGCTTCTTGCGCAGTGTTGAATGGACCATGCCACGTTCCATTTTCATCACTCGCTAAGGGATGAATTCCTTTTCCATGATTACAAAATTTACAGTCGGCACGATGAATTTTTGCCTTGTGCGGACCTGCTCGCCAATTTTCATAAACGAAATACTTCATTCCTGTCCTCCAATAGTGACACCCTTTTCGTTTATGATGTTGTTGCAATGGCTGTCAACGCGCGTTTCACATACACACCAACCATCTTTTTCCGGTACCACTCACTCGCGAGCGCGTCGCTGAATGGTTGTGCTTCATTCATCGCCACTTGTGCAACGTCAGCAATGATATTGGCATTCAATCCGCTGCCGACAAGCATCGCTTCGGCATTTTTCGCGCGCATCGGAAAATCGTTCGCCGCGCCGAGCGCAATCCGCGCGTCGGTGATGATGCCTTCGGGGTCGGTGACGAGACGCGCGGCGACCGAAACAATCGCAGGCGCGTTCGCTTCACGGCGCGCGAATTTCATGAAATTTGTTTTGCCGCGCGATTTCGGTACGACAATGCGCGTCACCAATTCATTGGGTTTCAACGCGGTTTGCATCAAGCCCGTAAAAAATTGGTCGAGGGGGATGCTGCGTTCGCCGCCTTTGCTTTGCGCGACCACTTGCGCGTCGAGCGCCAATAACGCGACGGCGGCATCCCCCGCGGGGGGCGGCACAAACAAATTGCCCGCGAGTGTGGCGCTGTTGCGAATCGCCCAACTGCCAATTTCGCGCACGGCGGCTTGGAGCAGCGGCAGTTCCTTTATTTGCAAAACGCGCGTGAGCGTAGTCGTCGCGCCAATTTCGATTTTGCCGTTGACGCTGACATTGTTCAGTCCCGCGCGCTGCAAACTGACCACCACGCGCGGCGAGGTTTGCGCTTCATTCACCAGCGGCATCACCATCGTGCCGCCCGCGAGTACGAGCGCGTTCGAACCGTACTCGTTCAACGCGTCGAGCGCGCCGCCGAGCGATTCGGGCATGATAAATTTTTCGATTGCCATACGCAATCTCCAGTCTCCAATCTCTAATCTCCGCTCTCCAGCAGCGCAAAAAACCGCGCGGGCGAACCTTCCGCTTCGCGCATTTTGATGAACGGCGCAAAAAACGTAAAGCGTTTGTCACGCGGCAGCGCGCCGAGATTCATCATTTGTTGAAAATAATAGCGTCCCGATTCCAGAATAATTTTGTGAATGATAAAATCTTCGCTCGTGAAATCGGGAAGGCGAGCGCAGTATTCGCTGAAACAATCGAAACCGATTGCTTTGACATTCTTGGCGACGAGATAACGCGCCGCTTCGGGCGTGCAGTACGGCGACGTCAAATAGTAATCAGGAAAATTGCCCCACATGCGGTCGGTCCACGCGGTGCGAATCAACACAATGTCGCCTTCGCGAATTCCGACGCGGTCATTTTTTTGTATGTCCTCGACCGTGATGCCGTGACTCGGTTCGACCTCGCCCAAGTCAATCACAAGCGCGTCGCCCGAAACTTTTTCCAATGGCACATCAATCGCGCTTTCGCCATCTTTTTTTACATGCAAAGAAAAATCCACGTGCGAACCGGTGTGCAAAACCATCGTCACGGACGATGCGCGCCAAAAGCCCGGTCCGCGAAATTTCGTATTGAGCGACAATTGCAGATTCACGGACGGCGGCGACAGCGTGCCTTGTCCGATGGGAGTGGTGAGGTCAACGATATTCATAAGCAAAAAGTTTCAAGCTAAAAGCTTAAAGTTTGGGAATTCATTTTTACTTTGGGCTTTTAGCTTTTTACTTGTCACTTGCGCGTCCGCGCGGTTTCAAACCACGGCTGCCCTTTCGGGTCGGAGAGAATCACTTGCTGTAAAGCGGCGACCCCTTTCACTAAACCTTCGCGCAAGCTCATGAGCGAATCTTCGTGCTCCATGCTCAACACGCCGTCGTAACCGACAAGGCGCAGCGCGCTTACAAGGTCTTTCCAAAATTTCAAATCGTGTCCATACCCGACGGTGCGGAAAATCCACGAGCGATGGATTTCATCCGCATACGATTTCGTGTCGAGCACGCCGTTGACAGATGCGTTGATGGGGTCAACAAGTGAATCTTTGGCGTGGACGTGGAAGATTGCATCTTTTAGTTCGCGCACCATCGCGACGGGGTCAATGCCTTGCCAGAACAAATGGCTCGGGTCGAAATTGCAGCCAATGTAGGGTCCCGCCGCGCGGCGTAGATTCAACATCGTTTCGGTGTTGTACACTACAAAGCCCGGATGCGGTTCGAGCGCGATTTGAATGCCGCCGTTTTGCGCGGCAAATTCATTCATCTCGATCCAGTACGGAATGACTTTTTCTTCCCACTGCCACTTGACAATGGTGGAAAAATCGGGGGGCCAGGGACACGTCACCCAATTCGGATATTGCGCGTTGTCGCTGTCACCGGGACAGCCGCTGAATGTCACAACCGTTTTCACGCCAAGTTCGCGCGCGAGCAAAATACTTGCGCGAATATCCGTGTCGTGCAGCGCCGCGATTTTTTTGTTGGGATGCAGTGGATTGCCGTGACACGACAGCGCGCTGATTTTCAATGTGCGCGCGTCCACTGCGTCGCGGAATTTTTTCAATTTCGCGGAGTCGTCCAACAATTCGCGCGGCACGCAGTACGGGGTCCCGTTTTCGGCAACATAGCCGCCCGAACCGATTTCGACCATCGTCGCGCCGGTATCCGCAATCCAATCGAGCGCGGTTTCAAACGGGATGAGCGGTTGAAAGACAAACGAAAATACGCCGACTTGCATCTTGTCGTCTCCTTTGACGAGATTTCTCGCGCGCTCGAAATGACGGGCGCGAGGCGCTTGATTTGCCCGTTCCCCTTGCAGACGCAATCAAGAGGAACGGGCATCTCAGGAGGAGATAACTTTCTAGACGCGATTCACAAACTCGCGATTGTGTACGTTCACCGGCACCTTCATCAATTCCGCGATGCCTTTTGCAGTGTGTTCGCTCAAGCGCCGCAATGCTTCTTCGCCTTTTTCCGCTGTCGCGCGCATTGGATTGCCGATGGTGCCCGATTCGATGAATTCGTGATGGTCCATCGGGAACGTGAAATATTTGTAACCTTCAAATTCCACATCGGGCATCCCATCTTTTTTGCCAAACGTTTTCGGCAAGAACGCGGGAATGTGCGCGAGCGTTTTTTCCGCGCGTTCCATGCGGACGTAATTCGTGCCTTCGACGACATCATGCGCGAGCATCTGCGACGTTTCCAATTCCGACGCATGCCAGCCCGGCGTTTCCTCGGGCGGATTTTCCATCAGCCCCGCGAGAATCCCGACATAATTTTCCATGTACGGTTTCACAAAGCCGATGAGCGCGCCGGTTTCATAACGCAGTTTGCGCAGCACGGGGTCAACAACTTTGACATTCGAGCCGTGCCCGTTGATAAAAATGACGCGGTTGAATCCGTGATGAATGCACGAACGCGCCACGTCATACATCAAATTCAACAATGTTTCCGCGCGCAGCGTAATCGTGCCGCGTCCCATGCCCGCGCCGTACATGTGCTGCGGCGAATAGCCCGCCCACAATGCCGGTGTCCGCAAAACTTGCAATTGTTCGCTCACGCGCCGCGCCACTTCTTCCGCCGTGACTGTATCCGTTTTCAATGGCAGATGCGGTCCGTGCTGTTCCAAACTCGCCATCGGAATGAGGATGGTATCTTTTTCTTTCAGGTATTCGCGGATATCTACATACGTGAGGTCCGCGAGGCAAAAAGAACGAAATTCCATAATGCGATATTGGAGACTGGAGACTGGAAACTGGAGACTCTATAGAGTCTCTAGTCTCTAGTCTCCAATCTCTCTTTCTCCCATCAATTTCAAAAATTCTTCCGCCACCAGCCGCGAGAACGCAGGGTCGTTAATGTGCGCGTCCACCGCGAGACAGGGAATTTCTTCGCGCAAGTTGTCGCGCAGTTCGTTGACGAACGCGGCATCGGCTTCGGGGTCCCAAAACACGCCGCCGGGAGTGTTCGGAATCGAAAGCCCTTGCGTCGGCACAATCACCATCACGGGACCTTGCGCGCCGTTCAATTTCCCCGCCATGATGCGCGCGATTTGCACTTGTTCATCCTTGTTGAGACGAATCAGCGTGAATTCGGGATTGTGATAATACGCGGGGCGCCCCTTGAATTTTTCGGGCACCTCTTCTTTGCGTCCATGCACGGTGAAATCAATGCAGCCCGGCACGACGACCTGCGGAATGCCCAGCGCGCCAATTTTTTCCAAACGTGCTTCGCCGCCCGCGTGAAAACCGCCAATCAATTGGTCGGACAATTCGTCGGTCGTGAAATCAATGACGCCAACGAACATGCCCTGCGCCGCAAATTCTTCCATCGCCGGACCGCCGACGCCGTTGGAATGAAAAATAATCGCCTCGTAACCGTGCTGCTCCAGAATGGATTTGATATTCATCACGGCGCGCGTCGTATTGCCGAGCATTGTGATGGCGACGTATTTGGCGGATGGCTGATAGCCGATGGCTGATGGCAAGGCAGTGTCTGGGCTATCTGCCATTCGCAATCTGCTATCTGCCATGCCAACGACCGCGCCGCACGCGTTATCAAACACCGCGCGCGAAATGGGATTGATGCCGAGAATATCAATCACGGAATGCACGACAAAAATATCTTTCGTCCCCATCAACTGCCCGTAATGCCTTCGCCCCGATGCGATGGGTGTCACAATTACTTTCGGCACACCAACCGGCAGCGCGCGCATGGCATACGAACCGAGCACCGCGCCTTCCGCGCCGCCGAGACACAAGACGCCGTGAATTTTTTCTTGTTCGTACAATTGCACGGTCACGCTGCGCACGCCTTCGCGCATTTTTTCCACCGCCGCGCCGCGCGTGCCTGCCGCGCGCAATTGCTCAATCGTCGCGCCGGCGGCGATGGCGCATTGCGCGCGCGTAATATCATTGGGACCGAGTGCAATGTCGAGGGGTTCGCCGAGAATGCCCGAATCCAAAACAATGGCGTCGGAGCCAAGCGCGCGGATATTGTCGCGGCAGTACGCGATTTCGCGCCCCTTGGTGTCAAGGGTGCCGATGAGGAGGATGGTCATGAAGTTCGTTAGTGCAATCGTGCAATAGTGCGATAGTGAAATTTATTTCGGTCTGACACTATCGCACTATTGCACCAACTCACTACCGCACTAGAAACCTGTCTTGATGTTTGCGTACGCTTTGCCCGGTTTGCCGACTTTGATTTGCTTGGGCACTTTGGTTTCGGCAACGCCGGCTTTTTTCATTGCCTTGCGAATGGTGGTAGCACATTCGCCGACCATCCACGAATAGAATTTTTCCGTAAGCACACCCGAGCCGTGGTCCTGGATGAATTTGAATTGTTCGGGCGTGAGTTCCGAGTCAGCTTCGGTCGCCAGAGCTTCGGGATATTTGTTGACGGGCGTGCGGTCGAGCGACGCAACAAATTCGGCGGTCAGCGCGTTCTTGTAACCCGCTTCGTCCAGCGTGCGGATGAGTTTCGCCCAGTTGTAATCGCCATAGCCGGGCGGCATGCGATTGTTGTCGGCAATGTGGAAATCGGCAAGGCGTTTGCCCGTATTCAAAATCGCCTGATACAAATCCTCTTCTTCGATGTTGATGTGGAAGGCGTCGAGACACACGCCGCAGTTCGGACCGACGGCGGTTGCGAGCGCGACGGCTTGGTCGGAGCGATTGAGGAAATTGGTTTCAAAACGATTCAACGGTTCGAGCGCGAGCACGATGCCTTGCGCTTCGCTGTACGCATAGACTTCCTTCAAACCTTCAACGCACCACGCCCATTCTTGTTCGGGCGATGCTTGCGGGACCACTTTGCCGACGGTGGAAGGCACGATGGTCAATTCGCAGCCGTCCAATTCGCGCACCATGCGGACACAATCCTTGCAATACTGCACCGTTTTGGCGCGAATGGCTTCATCTGCCGCAATCAAATCGAGACCGGGGAACATGAGCGTGACACTGCCCCAGCAGCGCACTTTGTTCTCTTTGAGCAGCCTGCCAACTTCCTGCGTATTGTATTTGCCCGGCTCGCCGCCAATTTCGATGCTCTCGTAGCCGAATTTCGCCAAACGGCGAATCGTCAATTCAATCGGTTCCGCGCGCATCCAGTTGTGCATAGAAAGAAACATGATTCACTCCTCCTTGAGAGATTTGGGACTAGAGACTCGAGATTAAAGATTGTTGATTGTTGATTGTTGATTGTTGATTGTTGATTTTCGATGGCCTCCGCGTCTGACGACTGACGACTGATGACTGATGACTGATTACGGCTCACTGCATTTGCTCCGCCATCACCTCAAACAAATTCCACACTTGCATCCCATCCGCGTATTTTTCCAACGTAAAGGTATCTAACGGGTCATCGGTCAATACAATTTCTGCGCCGGTCTCTTTGGCTTCTTGGATGCGCGTACGCGCCAGCGTTTCGGCAAGCGCGGGCTGGGTAAATGCCAAGCCGCCGCTGTTGCCGACCGGCGTCGCAATCATTTCGCGATACAACATTTCGCGCGGCTCACTGCCGAGCGCTTCGGTCGCCAATACGCGCGCGTTCAAACCGTGACCTTTCAAGCACACCGCTTGCGACGGGTCGTGATACGTGTACGCCGCGACATTGCGCGGCTGCATTTTCAATTTGTCGCCCGCGCTCGCCGCCGCCAAATAATCCACCAGCGTCGTGACGTTGACGGTATCGGGCAAGGAGACGCCAAGTTCCGCGTAAACATATTTCAACGCGTGCGCGTCATACGTACTCAACACAATCACGCGCGTCGCGTCACTCGCTTTCAAGCCCTCAACAACGTCTTGCGCCATCGCGCGCGCGGTATCCCACAAACCGACGGCGTAGGGCAAATAGCCGGACGACTGCCCTGCGCGAAAAGGCGTTACATTCACACCGGTCGCGCGCAACAATTTTTCCGCCGCGTTAACGATGGACGGTTTCAAATAATGCGCGGCATCGCCCACAAAAAGCAACGTAGCGCTGTCATTTCGAGCCGTGCGAGAAATCTCGACTTGCCGTCCGTCGTCTGCCGTCGGTTGTCCGTACGGCGTTCCAAATTTGCGCAATAGTTCATCCAACGCCTTGACGCGCGCGGGCGCGTGTCCCGAACGCACAATTTCATCGCGCGCGGCTTGAATTGCGTATGGCAAGGGTCTGTCCGTCGCGCAGTTGCCCTGACAATTGCCGCAGTCGGAACAGCGATACAACACGTCCACCGTTTCCGCGTTCCACTGCAACATGCCGCGCTGCACCGACGAAATCAACAACGCCCAACCGTGCGGCGACGTGGTTTCATTGCGCGTTACGCGGCGCACGGGGCAGGCATGACCGCACATTAAACAAAAACGGTCGCCTTCATAAATCGGAAAGTATTCCTGAAATTTTGACAACCTAAACTCCGATACCTGCACTCAAAGAGGTTTTCAGCGCGCCCTTTTGGATCGCGTCGCCATAGTGCGCCAAACACCTCTTTGAGTCATCATTCCATCGTTACCGTGTGCGTCGCGCGCCGCGCCATACAAACGCGCCAGCGACAAACAACATACTGCCCATTGCCACGAGCGCCAGCGTCAACGGCAGATTGTTCATGTTACCGCCGGTCGCAGGCAAGGTCGCGGGTGCGACCGGAGTATTGTTGACGGCGGGAACCGTTTTGATGTATGACGCAATTGCCGCAAGGTCCGCATCTGTCAACTTGTTGTATCCACCCTGGACGACAATCGCCATCAAGCCGCCGACCGAGCTGCCATCCGGGCGCTGTCCCGTTTTCAGCAGCGTGACGATTTGTTCTTCGGTCCAATCGCCGATACCCGTTTCCTTGTCGGAAGTGATATTTGCCGAGAGTTCACCTTCGATGTACGCGCCCGCCAGATATTTCGCCATGTCAGGCGCGCCGTTTGCATCGGTCGGGGTATGGCAGCCGCTGCAATCGGCAACATTATTCACCAGATATTCGCCGCGTGCCACACCTTCGGTCGGAGCCGCTGCGGGGGCTTTGCGCGGTTCAAACGGCGGGACCGGAATCTTGAGTTCATCTTTCGGCACTGCATTTTTGACTGCCGGAGCCGTCTTGATGAACGCTGCCAAATC
>CAZXYP010000170.1:0-10827 GCA_964644955.1 uncultured Anaerolineales bacterium
CGCCAGCGCGATATACGCCGAAACAATCAGCCCCACATACACGCGATACGCGCGCTTGCTGCCCATCCACGACGAGAGCGTGCCAATGCCATAGCGTTTGTCGTCCGCAATGTCGCGCCATTCGTTGCCGTGCAAAATCGCAGCGACCAACAAGCCGACCGGAATACTCACAATCAACGCCGCCCAACTGAATGTGCCGGTAACGACATAGTACGTGCCGAGCGTCATTAACGGACCAAACATCAAAAACACCAACGGCAAACCCGCCGCGCGATATTTGTATTCCAACGGCGGCGCGGTGTACATATAACCCGCAATCAATCCCGCAATGCCGAACGCCAAGACGACCCAGCCGCGTTCGAGAAACATGTACAACCCGAGCAATACCGCAATGCCAAAAAAGACGCCGACCAACACAAACGCTTCGCGTTCCTTGACGCGTCCTTTCAAAATCGCCATGCTCGCATTCGGCGACGTAATCGTGTCCACGCCGTTTCGCACGTCAAAAATCTCATTCGTGATATTCGTGCCAATATGCAAACACAACGCGCCGACCAGCGCGGCGAGAAACAGTGTCCAATCGAACATGCCGTCCATCCACGCCAACGCGCCCGCCGCCAACACCGGCACCGACGAAGCGGACAAGCTGAACGGACGCGCGATTTCATAATACGCGCTCGCGCGCCGCCATATTTTTTCCGGCAGCGACAAACGATTGTCGTCAAGCGTTGAAACCGGAGATTGGACTGTAGAGACTGTAATCGTCTCGGCGGCTGCGGATGTGACCTGTGTCTTGCGACTTGCGACTGCGCCGTAAATCTCCGCCGCGTCCAACACCGCTTTGACCTGCTCCTCTTCTTGCAGCACCGGCTGGATAATGGGCAGATTCATGCCCGCATCGTGAAAACGCTGTGCGCCTTCCGCCACTTGCTCGCGCGTGCCGACGAGCATGAACGCGTCGAGCATTTCGTCGGGAATCAATTCCGCCGCAGTGTGATAATCTTCCGCGCGCCACGCCGCCGCGATTTTGTTTCGCAAATCCACCTCGAAGCCCGCCTGCTGTAACGAAAAATCCGACAGCACGCTCATCATGTAAATGACAAACGGTTCGCGTTTCGCGCGATTCAGTGCGTCGCGTCGCGACTTGTCCACATGCGTCAACAAATAGCCCGCGACATTAATGGCGTCCGCGTCGCGTCCCGCGTCGAGCGCGGCTTGCTGCAATTTTGGCAGCAGCCGCTTCAGATTGGGAATGGATTCGCACGGGCGCGCGAGATAGCCGTCCGCCTTGGCGCCCGCGAGTTTCAAAAACGGCGTGCGATACGCGGCGATATAAATCGGTACATGATGCACCGGCGGAAACATCGGCTGAATCGGCGGCAGGTTCGGCGTCGCCGACGGAATGCGCTGCCCGTTCCACAGCGCGCGCATCGTATCAATCGCTTTGCTCACGCTTTCCACGCCCGCATCGGGATTGTACGGAATACCCATTTGCGCCAAACGCAATGGCAGCGCGGTGCCTAAACCGAGAATGATGCGATTCGGCGCGGCTTCGTCCAACGCACTAATCGTCATTGCCGTCAACACCGGATGCCGCGTGTACGACGACAGTGCGCCGAGCGCGATGCGAATCTCCGGCACTTGATTTGCCAGCGCGGACGCGTACGTCACCGCGTCGCGTTCGTACAAACTATCGTGCATCCAAATCGAGTGTAACCCCTTGCGCCGCGCCCATTCCGCCCATTCCACAATTTCGGAAATTTTGCCGCGCGACGCGAGACCGAAACCCACTTGACGCGCTAACTCTGCCATTTGTCCCTCCGTTTTAACGTTTGAATGTTCTAACGTTTAACGTTTCAAATACTTGTCGAAAAACGCGACCACGCGCTGATTGAACAATTCCCAACCGGCGCCGATAAAGGCGTGCGCCTGTCGCGGATACTCATAGTATTCTACGTATTTTCCCTGCTTGTTCAATTCATCGCGAATCGCGCGCGACCATTCCGGCGGGGTCGTCGTGTCAATCTGCCCGATGTGAATTTGCACCGGCGCCGTCACGTACTGAAAATAATTGATGGGCGAGACGGCATCAATCAATTCCGGTTTGCGCGTCCAGTACGCATACGAATCATACAAATCCGAATCGTCCGCGCCGCTCGCGCCGCTCAACCCGCCCGCAAACCGCCGCACGCGCACATCCGCGCTGACCGGCGCATACAACACGTGCGCCTGAATCAAATCGCTCACCACCATCGCGCGCGTGGTAACCCCCCCCCCCATCGAATGTCCCCACATGCCAATACGCGACGCGTCCGCATACGGCAGCGATTTCACGGATGCCGCCGCGTTCAACGCATCAATCATGTAGCCGGAACGGAATAAATTCAAACCGCTGTCCGAACGCGCATAGCCCCGAAAATCCGGCGAGAGGGTCAAGTAGCCGTTGCGCGCGAGAATGTCCGCCGCGCGATACGTATCCGAACCCGTGACATATTGCGACGGCGGAATGTACCCGTGATTCATAATGACCACGGGAAACGGTCCCGCGCCAAACGGCACGTGCATCAAACCGCTAATCGTCAGACCATCGGACGGATACGTGATGTAGGTGCGCGTGTACGCATCGGTGACGGTGATGGTATGCGTGATGCGAATTTGTCCGCCCGCATATTCACGCGCGCGCAATCCCTCAATCGTCGCGCCAATCAAATCTGCGTGCGGCGTGGGCGTGGGCGTACGCGTCGGGGTGTGGGTGCGCGTCGGCGTATGGGTTGGCGTGAACGTTGCCGTGTGTGTTGCGGTTGCGCTCGCCGTCGGCGATGGCGTAAGCGTTGGCGCGTCGGTTGCTGTCGAAATCACTGCCGCGCGCGTCGGCACCGGCGTCGGCGTCGGCGTCGCGCACGCCGCCAGCGTGATGAGAAAAAACGCGCCGGTTGCGACAGCGCGCAGTACAGTTTGCATCAGCCCCTCAGTGTGAAGCGGAGCAAATTCGCAAACGTCAAACCATTTTACTTTTTCAGGTTACGCTCCAAAAAACTCAACACACGCGCGTCGAATGCTTTTTGCTGCGCGCCGGTAATGACATGCTTTTCGCCGGGGTATTGGAAAAATTCCACCGGCTTGCCCATCTTTTTCAATCCGCGATAAATCGCCTCCGCCCACTGCGTCGGCGTCACATCGTCGGCAGTGCCGGAATGAATGCTCACGGGCGCGGTCACGCGGTCGTAATAATTCTTTGGCGAAAGCGCGTAAAATAAATTCTCGTCATTCATGGATTGAAAAAGCGAGCGCGCAATATCGGTATCCACACCGACGGTTTCGCCGCCGAGCGGGTCCATCAACAATTCGGCATTGTCGGCACTGATGGGCGAGTACAACACAATCGCTTGAAACACACTGCTGACAACCATTGCGCGCGCCGCAATGCCCGCGCCCATCGAATGTCCGAACAATCCAACGCGCGCGGCATCCACATTGGGCAATGTTTTCAAAGCGGAACCTGCGTTCAACACATCGGCGATATAACCGCTCATGTACAGATTGCTGCCGTGTTCCGACGCGCCGTAGCCGCGATAATCAGGCGCGAACGCGACGTAATCGTTTTCCGCCAAGAGATGCGCGATTTGTTCGGTTGCCTCGCCGCTCATGTATTGCCCGGGGTCATAATACCCGTGCGCCAACACGACACCGGGAAACGGACCTTGCCCCGCAGGTTCCGTCAAGACGCCGCTGATTTTCACGCCGTCGGAAAAATACGTGACCAATGAATCGGTATAGGTCTCCGTGGCGGCAAGCACGCGCACGTACTTGATTTCACTGCCGGGATATTGTCGTTTTGCCAGCTCGGGCAGTGTAGCGTCCAGGATGGTCGGATGAATCGTCGGCGTCGGTTCGGCAGACACGGACACGGTGGGTGTCGCAAGTGAAAGAGTTGGCGGTATTGCGGTCTGCGTCGGAGTTGCCGCGCAGCCGATGCACAATGCAATTATGCTGCCGAACACTATCGAAAACGGAATTCGCATTCTTGCTCCATCCTCAGCCGTTGTGCGACTCGACGCGTTCCGGCAAAATCTTGTACGTCACGCGCACTTGTTCCGGACGTTTCGGAAATTCATATACGCCGTGATATTTTTCGTTCAACGAACAAATCATTTCGTACGCGCCCTCTTCGGTTTCCTCCACGACGCGCCCGCGAATTTGAATGTAGCGATACGGGTCGTCGCACGGCGTAATGCACAACGCGACGACGGGATGTTTTTTCAACACCTTGTCTTTGACGCGCCCGCGCGCAGTGTTGATAATAATGTGGGTGCCATCCCAATCAAACCACAACGGCGTCACCTGCGGCGTGCCGTCGGCAAGCGTCAGCGCCAAATACGCCATCGCCAACGTGTCGCGCGCCAGCAATTTCAAATCACTCTCAGAGAATAGAGCCATCTCTCTCCTTAATCGGAAAAAATTTGCGTCGCCACAATCCGCGTGCCGTCCACCGAAACGCCCAACGCAATGCCGGTCTTGCGAAAATGCGAATTGACGATATTTTCACGATGCTCCGCGCTGTTAATCCAACCGACGACAAATTGGTCGGCAATCTCGGCGGGGCCGTATCGCGAGTACACCGTCAAGCCCGACGGCACAAGGGTGCCTTGATTTTTGATTTCGGCAATGTTCTCGCCCGCAAAGATAAAATGATACTGCTTGCTGCGAATCAAATCTTGAAACGCGACCGTGCCTTGCTGCGGGTCTTGATGTGAAAAATACGCGCGCCGAATCATGTCATTGCTGCGCGCTTGTGCGATTTCCGAGAGCCGCGCGTCAAACACGAGCGCCGGCAAATTGCGCGCGAGCCGTTCGCGATTGATGCCGCGCTGAATCAATTGCACCACCGCGTTAATTTTTTCATTCGGCGCGGCAGGCACGTCGGGCGCGGGCGTGATGGGCGGGCTGGCAGCTTGGGTCAAGCGTCCGAACCATTCCCCAATGCCCATATCACTTTGAGTCGGAATGACGAGTTCGATACCGGGTTCGGGATTCGCAGGGTCAACGGCGAGCGCGGGATATTGGTCTTGATTCGCGCGAATAAGTTCGCTCAGCGTCACATCGTAACGCAGTGCAATGTCCGCGAGCGAATCGCCGGGCTTGACCGTATAGGTTTCGGCTGCGGCACAGCCCAACAAGCCAACCAATAAAACGCTTGCTATAATGCCGCGCATCAAAAAATGTTTTCGCCGTCCACGGAAAAACGTTCGGGTCATTACAATCTTCAAGGAGCAACCTGCATGGAATGGATTTTATTACTCGCCGCCATCGTGACCGAAGTCGCGGGGACTACCCTCTTGAAACTTTCCGATGGCATGAAAAATCTCGCGCCCACTGTCGGCTCGATGCTTTTGTATCTGGTCAGTTTGGCGCTGCTCGGTATGTCACTCCACAAAATTGATGTCAGCGTGGCATACGCGATTTGGTCGGGACTCGGCACCGCGTTGATTGTGCTGCTGGGCATTTTTCTTTTCGGCGAAGCCGTGACGTGGAGCAAAATTTTGTTCATCGCATTGATTGTGTTTGGCGCGGTCGGGTTAAATTTGACCGGGAACGCGCATTGATGACGGTGACAGTCATCGGACCGCAAACTGCATCGGATGTCGCCGTCCGTCGTCTGCGCTCATACCACGATGGCGGTTTCCAACAGCGCGTACGCAGTGCCGCCAAGATGATGCAGCGGTTTCACGCTTTCGTCCGCCAACGTCCATCGCTCGCCATCAAACGCGAGTTCGTCCGCCGCCGCCGCGACAATTTCCGCGAGAAACAACGTGTGATTGCCCGCGCGCACCGTATCCGTCACACCACATTCCAGATGTCCGATACATTCGACAATCAACGGCGCGTTCACTTGTTTTGCTTCATACAATGTCAATTTGTTCGCTACAAATTTATCAACGTCTTCGCCCGACGTCTCTGCGATTTTTTTCACCCTTTCCAATAACGGACGCGGCGGAATATTTAATGCAAACTGCCCGCTCTTGACAATCAAATCATGCGTAAACCGTGCGGGATACACCGCCAGCGCCACCATCGGCGGGTCATTGCTGATATTCGTCACCCACGCGGCGACGAACACGTTCGCCTTGTCCTTGAATTTTGCTGTAACAAGCGCGATGGGTCCGGGTTGGAGCAGGCGCGTGGCGCGAGATAAATCTATTTCAATCTTTGACATTTCGATTCGCAAACCTATGCCATCGCTGATTCGTTCTGATGCAAAACAAGTTTTACAAGCGGCAGGGCATTGATTTCCAAACGCGTCAGATCAATTTTCCGACTCGCATCCTCAATTTCAATTCCGACGACTTGATTGTGGGCGTCATAATCCAACACAACACCCGGGGAAACTTCTTCGGATTCGGCGCTTGTACCCGGCACAAGGCGAATGTAGAGCATGTCGCTTTCGCGATGATATTCAAACGTCATGATTCTTCTCCCACTTTACGGCTTGAAGCGTCGGTCAAAAAACGCGTTGTGGACGGTCTCACCGTCTGCTTCAGTAACTACGCGCAAATATTTGCCCATTTCTTCAATGAAACCCCAATGCCGAATTCTCCCATTCAATTGAACTTGCATCCGAATCGAGTTTGCGAGAACGTCCTCAATCCACTCTTCTTTGATGTCGGGACGGCGCACACGAACGCTTGTTTCAAAGTAATCGGTGGTTTTCATACGTTTCTATTCGGTCAGTCTGCCGCGCGCGATTCTCAATTTCCAAACAAGCGCTCCGTCGCGTTTGCGTTACGATACAGAGCAATTGCCCTGTTCAAACTCTTCAGGCACTTCGGGTTAGGCAAAGGTCAAACGCAATCTCGCTTTTCGCCATGCCAAAGTTTTTTTATCCGCCAAACAACGGAATCCGCGCGCCATTCACCACATGCGCGGCGTCGGAACACAAATACAAAATCGCCGCCGCAATTTCTTCGGGCGTCGTCCATTTCGCGTTTTTTGGCGTCGGCGCGGTGTCGCGTTCGTGCTGTGTATCAATCGTATCCACGAGCAAAACATTCGCGGTTACGCCCGTTCCCGCAACTTCACGCGCCAGCGTCAACAGCAGCACTTCTTGCGCCGCTTTTGCAATCGCATACGGCGCGCGTTTGGCGAGCGGGTTGGACGCGGTGGGCGACGAAATGACAAAGACACGTCCCCACTGATTCGCAAGCAAAAGCGGTGCGAACGCGTGCGTCAAATGAAATGTCGTCCACACATGTTGGTCCAACATTTCCTGAACCTGAGCGGCTTCGGTCTCCGCAATCGGTTTGCCGCCGAGCCAACCTCCCACAAGATGCGCCAAAATATCCGCGCGTCCGAATTTATCCATCACCGCGCGCGCCAATTCCTGCGCCGCCGCCGCGTCGGACAATTGCGCGGCATGTGCGAGAAAACGTTCGGAAGACAAATTCAACTCGCGCGCGAGCGCGTTCAATTTTTCCATGTTCGTACTGACGATAACGAGCTTGGCGCCGCGTTCCGCCAGCGCCGCGCAAACAATGCGCCCCAGCCCGCCCGTCGCGCCCGTGACTACTGCGACGCGATTTTGCAAACTCACTCGGCTTGCTCCCACGCGTTAATTTGTTCGTCGGACATGCCTTGAATAATCGGCGCGTCGTGTTGTTCGGTGAGATGCGGCTTGCCTTTGGCGTCCAACAAATGTCCGGACTTGGTACTCTTGGTGTGCAGATAAAATTCGTTGAACGGATTCGGCGGTATCACAATCGGGATGCGTCCGTTCACCTCAATCCCCAACGCGGTCAGCGCGGCGATTTTACGCGGGTTGTTGGTAATGAGCTGCACGGACTTGACGCGCAGCGCCTTGAGCATCTCGGCGGCGATGGTGTAGTCGCGTTCGTCGTCGCGAAAACCAAGCGCGAGATTTGCTTGCACCGTATCGAGCCCTTCGTCTTGCAATTCATACGCGCGGATTTTATTCGTCAGTCCGATGCCGCGCCCCTCTTGCCGCAAATACAAGACGATACCTTTTTCCATTTCCCCAATCATCCGCAGCGCGGTTTCCAATTGGTCGCGGCAGTCACAGCGCAGTGAGCCGAGCGCATCGCCGGTCAAACATTCCGAGTGCAAACGCACCGGCACATTTTCGCTGTACGGCGCGATGCCGTGCATGATGGCGGCGTGTTCTTTGCCGTCGCGCGTATTCGAAAACGCAATGATATGAAAATCGCCAAAGCGCGAAGGCAGTTCCGCGAACCCCACAATCTTTAAACAATCCACATCGCCGCCCTCTTGACATTCGCGTTCGCGATCTGCGTTCAACATTTCGCGAATGTACCGGTGCGGATGTTCGTGTCCTTCTTGAAAATCAAGCATGAGAACGTGCCTCGCTATCTCTCCAACAGAAACAGATATTCATAATTTTTATTGTCCGTTTCGCGCACCCATTCGTGCGTCCAACGCATCGCCGCCATCACATTGCGTTTGTGGTCAACTTGAACAAAATCGAGGACGCGCCCCGCGTCCGACAGGATTTCGTCCAACTCTCGAGCCGTCGCGCGTCCGCCCGAACTGTACGACAATAAAATATATCTCGCGTTCGCGCGCGCAATCAACTTGCGAATCGCTTCCGTTGCCACAAATTTTCCCGAATCGTTTTGACGAAATTCTTCAAACACCGAACTCGCGCGCGTGTCCGATGAATCTACCCGGCGCATCGCTTATCCGAAAAGTTTTGGACGGTCGTTCAAACAAATCGTGGTCCACAAATGATAATACGCGGCATAGCGCACACGCGACGGCGGCATCTTTTCATTGTTCGAACCATAGGGCGGGTCAAAATAAGCCAAATCTACTTCAACCTCATCCAGCACATCAAAAATATCTTTTTGGAAAACTTGATGCTCTTGCTGTGACTCGAACAACATCGGCACCGTCAAGCGCATGGCGTTGTACGAACGCGGGGACCACTCATTGAGATAGGACGCGTAATGTCCGAGCGTGCTGTCCACCTGGTCAAGCGCGAGAATCAAACTCGTCAGCAGCACCGCGCGCTCGATTTCAGCCAAATTCATTCGGTCAATCGCATCGCGTATCGCGTCCAATTTGCGCGTGTTGTGAATTTGAAACGGTTTCTTTAGCCCGTTCGTTTTCGACGACGCGTCGCCATTCGCAGAACCGCCATAATGTTCGGTGAACCAGCCATCTTTGCCGGGCAAGGCATTCAATTCATCTATCAACTCTTGATAATATTTTTTTTCGCGTTTATTTTTCAAATAGCATATTCCAAACACACGCGACCAGACGGCAACATCATTCGCAATCACCTGATAGCCCGACTTTGCCAACGCCTGCGAAACGCGCGTCGTTCCCGCAAACCCGTCCAAAACCGTTTTCGGTTTGACCTTGTGCGTCAACTGCAAAATGTACGGCAAGAGTCGCAATTTTGAGCCCGCGTATTTGATGCCTTCAGTGGGAGGGCAATCTAAGAACATAACAAACGCAGAAAAAATCCTTGTGGGAAACAAGGGTTTTTTTGTGACCGTGAGCAGTCACAAAAATACAGAATGACTTTTTATAATCGTGGCTATCGCAAATGAATATCATTGGAAAGAATATCCAGCAACTCCGCGAACGCAAGCAGATAACTCAAGAACAACCTGCCATCCGCCTCACAACCTTGGGATGGCAAGTTGACCGCTTTCTCATTTCCAAAATCGAACGCGGCGAGCGCCAAGTAACGGATATTCAAGTTACGCTGCTTGCCGATGCGCTTCAAGTGAAACTGAAAGACTTGTTTGGACGCGAATAATGAATTCCGATTCCAGCGCAATTCAAAAAATTCTTGATACAGCTACAACACTCATTCAACAACTTGATGGTCAAGTTTTGGATGTTCTTGCTGTTTCCAAACCACCAGACTTGGAATACGCGCGTCATCTTGCGCTGGTTGTTTCCAAACTCTCGCCGTTGATTGGGAACATGCTTGAATACTCGCTTGTGAGTATTCTCAATCAACAAGATTGGTCAAGGTATCGCGGCAAATGGAAAAGACAAGACCCTGGTTCTCCTGATACCATTTTCAATTGGGACGATCCACTCAAACCTGGCATCGAAGTCAAGACATGGTTTCCATTAGCGACAGAGATTACGGCACGTTTCCGCGATTCATAGACTTATTTTCAAGATGACCAAACGCGCGTTGCGATTATCGTGTGGCTGCCCGAATTTTTGTTGTATGGCAGACCAAAAATTATTGGTGTTTTTACTGACACCGCGTCAAGTTTAGCAAACGCGCGCGACAAACATTATCACAATCCGCCCGACTATATCATTCTTGAACCTGAAGACACACGCCACCGCACAGTAAATCTGCAACAGACCAATGTCGTCGGCTACAAATTTCAAGGCACGCCAAAACAACTCCTGCAAGCGCAGCGCTTTGTTTCGGCGTGGGGCGAAAGCGGAAAGGAATATTTGCACACCCCCGAATATCAAAAAATACTGCGACAATTGCTCGGCAAATTTCCGTATCGCATTGACACAAATTTTTCAAAAATAGACCGCATTCGTCACACCGAGCTAGAAAGATTCAAAACAAAAATTCTGCAAACAGAATTTTTCGGCGCACCGATTTCTGTTTGGGCGCGCCAGCGATTACGAACGGACGAAGGATTGCGCCAACTCTTACAACTCAAGCGTCGGCTGCGCTAAATGCGTCTCCATGCGTTTGATGGCTTCGCGATAAACTTGCTCATTCACTTCCGCCCCAACATATGTACGTTGGCAGTATACTGAATTGTGTGTAAAAAATTGAGGAGCCGAGTATCTAACTGGTAG
>CAZXYP010000171.1:0-10818 GCA_964644955.1 uncultured Anaerolineales bacterium
ACGGTGCGGAAAAAGTAATCGGTGGTCAGTAATCAGTTATCAGTTGGCTATGGTCACTTTTTACGGATGACTGAAAACTGAGTACTCTTTCACAACAGCATGAACCAACAATGACCTTTACTCTACGCGCCGCAACCTTAAATGATTTGAACACCATCGTCGCTCAACGTCACGCGATGTTTGAAGCGATGGGATATGTCAATCGCGCGGAATTGGAGTTGACCGACGCGAAATTTGCGGAATGGGTCGCGCCCAAATTGACGGACGGTTCATACCGCGAATGGTTTTTGCGGGACGAAAGCGGTCAGGTCGTCGCGGGCGCGGGCTTGTGGCTGATGGAATGGGTGCCGCATGCGCTCGACCAGTCCACCGTGCGCGGCAATATCTTGAACGTGTATTGTCAACCACAGTACGCAGCATTGGGTTTGACGCGGCGCTTGTTGATCCAGGTTTTGGATTTTTGCCGCGAGAATGGGATTCGCACCATCATTGTCAATCCGTCCGACGCGCAGCGCGAATTGTACCAAGCGCTCGGTTTTCGTCCGACGGGCGAAATGAAATTGCAAGTGTCAGTGCCAAATTGAGCAGTGGTCAGTGACCAGTTATCAGTAATCAGTTACCTTTGTGATTACTGACGACTGATTACTGATGACTGATTACCGGAAACATGCTCGGATTCACCAACGACCAGATTTATCGTTACTCGCGTCACATTATTTTGCCAGATGTCGGCGGCGTGGGACAAAAGAAATTGTTAAAGGCAAAAGTATTGCTCGTCGGCGCGGGCGGTTTGGGTTCGCCAACGGCGATGTATCTCGCGGCGGCGGGCGTCGGCACGCTCGGCATCGTCGACTTTGATAACGTGGACTTGTCCAATTTGCAGCGCCAACTGCTGCATCGTACAAAAGACGTGGGACGTCCGAAAATTGATTCTGCCGAAGAAACGATTAATGCGTTGAATCCGGATGTGCATGTCGTAAAACATCAAGTCGTTTTGGATTCGACCAATGTGATGGACATAATCAAAGATTATGACATTGTCGTAAATGGCACGGACAATTTTCCGACGCGTTATCTGGTGAACGATGCGTGCGTGTTTGCGGGCAAGCCGTTGGTGGACGGTTCGATTTTCATGTTTGAAGGACAGGCGACGGTGTACGATGCCGCGCACGGCGGTCCGTGCTATCGCTGTCTCTTTCCCACCCCCCCCCCTCCGGGCGAAGTGCCGTCCTGTCAGGAAGCGGGCGTGTTGGGCGTACTGCCCGGCATCATTGGCAGCATCGAGGCGATTGAAACCATCAAATTGATTTTGGGCAAAGGGGATTCGCTCAAGGGGCGTTTGTTGTTGTTTGACGCGCTCGCGATGGAATTTCGTGAAATGCAAATCCAAAAAAATCCCGACTGCCCCGTGTGCGGCGAACATCCGACGATTACGGCATTGATTGATTACGAACAATTTTGCGGCGTCCCGTTTCCGGAGAAACCGGTGACGCAAGAGTTGGAAACGGTCGCGGTGTAAAAGTGTCCAGTCTCCAGTCTCGAATCTCCAATCGTCCCGCGCTCCTCAATTATATTGGCAACACGCCGCTATTGCCCTTGCAATTGCCGGATGGCATTTCGCCGCGCGTTGAGTTGTGGGCAAAAGCAGAGTGGTTCAATCCGGGCGGCTCGGTCAAAGATCGAGCCGCTTTGTTCATTATACAAGACGCGATTCGGCGCGGCGTTTTCACGCAAGACAACGCACTGATTGATGCGACGAGCGGCAACACCGGCATTGCGTACGCGATGATTTGCGCGGCATGGGGACATTGTCTCGAATTGTGCATGCCCGCAAACGTGAGTGACGAACGCAAAAAAATCTTGCGCGCGTACGGCGCGAAATTGCATCTCACCGACCCGCTCGAAGGCAGCGACGGCGCGATTGTCCGCGCGCGCGAACTCGTCGCGCAGGATCCCGAACGTTATTTTTATGCCGACCAATACAATAACGACGCGAATTGGCGCGCGCATTACGAAACGACCGCGCCCGAAATTTGGAAACAGACGAACGGACGCATCACGCATTTTGTCGCGGGCATCGGGACGAGCGGCACGTTGATGGGCAATGCGCGGCGTTTGCGCGAATACAATCCCAACATCCAAATCGTCGAAGTCGAACCCGCCGATGAATTGCAGATTATCGAAGGTTTGAAACATATGGAGAGCGCGATTGTGCCGGGCATCTATGATTTCGATATGGCGAATCGCAAAATCGCCGTGGAAGCCGAAGACGCGTATTTGACCGCGCTAGATGTTGCGAAACAGGAAGGTTTGTTTGTCGGATTCAGCGCGGGCGCGGCGATCTATGCGGCAAGAAAAATTGCACAGGAACTGGATGAAGGTGTGATTGTGTGCGTGCTGCCGGATGGCGGCGAACGTTATTTGAGCACGGTCAAGTGGGAATAAACAAGCGGCGATGTGTTCGCCGCTTGTCGGTTTTTACCGAAAATTGAATTCCTCGTAATGAATGTGCTGTTCAGGCACGCCCGCTTTGCGGAATTGTTCCTCGAACGCATAGACCATGCGAATCGGTCCGCACATGTAGATTTCTTTTTCTTTTAACTCGCCCTGCGCTGCCGCGAGAATTTTTTCCAGCGTCAACGAGCCGTCACTGTTTGATACGTTCAGATGCGCGCGAAAATTCGGAAATTTTTGCACCGCCGCTTCCCATTCATCCCAAAACAATGCTTCGTCGCGCGAACGCACCGCATAGAAAAAATCAATGTCGTAATTCAACCCGTCGCCAAAATCGCGCACCCAACTTAAAAACGGCGTGATGCCGATGCCGCCCGCAATCCAAATTTGCGAACGCGCGCCGTTTTTGTAATTCATCCTCCCGTACGCGCCTTCCAGCGTCGCGCGCGCGCCTACTTTCAGATGGGTTTGCAAATGCCGCGTAAAATCGCCCGACGCCTTGATGGTCAAGCGCAAATCGTTTGCCGAGGGCGCGCTGCTGATGGTGAACGGATGCGGTTCGCGCAAAATCTTGTCGCCGTCGAAATGGACAAACAAGAATTGTCCTGCTTGAAACGACATTTTTCCGTTCGCGGGCGCGAGCGTGATTTGACTGGTCGTGCCGTTCAGGCGCAAAACGTCCGTCACGCGATACGCGAAATGTTTGCCGATGCGCCCCGCGAGAAATTCTTTGTACAAATATGCGCCGACGCCCAACAGATAAAATGCGCCAAAGTATCCGTACACGTATCCCACGTGCTGCATGACCGAGTCCACAAAAATCGCGTGTCCGAACACAATGATGAAAAACAGCCCGACAAAGCGATGGGTGTTGCGCCAGCGGTGATACGAGAACTGCGTATAGCGTCCGATGATGGGCACGCGTTCCCCGAGCGCCAACAGCACCGTCACCAGAAAACCAAAGAATGCGACAATGCCCAAGAATCCGCCGGGCTTGGGTGGGAAAATATGAATCGGCACAAAGAAAAAGTGCGTGCAGAGCAAGAGAAAGGCAAACGTCGCCGTATTTTTGTGCGCCACATACATGCGGTCCAATCCGCCAAAATACGGTTCCAAAAAACGCGGACGCGCCGCCAAACATAACGCGCACGCAAACAACACCATCGCCGTCGAGCCGACCGTTTCGCCCAGCACCTGCCGATGAAAATTTTCGCGGTCAGGCGCATACGTCAGCCAAACTGCACTCCACAACAACACATTCACCACCGCCGCGCCAACAATGAGCCACGGACCGACATTTGTTTTTTGCATGTTGTTCTCTCCGCAGGGAATGGAGCAGAGCATAAAACATTTTGTAAAGGAATTCAAGTGTGATACATTGGGTTTGCATATTTCATCACAATCTCTAACGCGGTTTTTATACGCGATTTGGCATTCTTATACCGTTTTTAGAGACCGCGTCTAAAATTGTTACGACATGGAAACAATCTCACGCTCGGCGTGAACACAGCGGAGGAAGTGATTTTTGTATGGCACACGATTTGGAAATTCGCGACCTGCACGTGGAGGTCGAAGGCAAAGAAATTCTCAAAGGCATTGACCTGATGATCAACAAAGGGCAGGTCCATGCCGTCATGGGTCCCAACGGTTCGGGCAAGTCCACATTGGCAAACACCTTGCTCGGCAATCCGCACTATGTCGTCACACAAGGCGATATTCTGTACAAAGGTGAAAGCATTCTGGAATGGAAACCGGATGAACGCGCGCGCGCGGGCATGTTCCTCGCGTTCCAATATCCGCATTCGGTTTCGGGCGTCACCGTCGCCAACTTTTTACGCACCGCGTTGAACGCAAAACGCAAGGCGACCATGAACGGCGATTTCAAACCCATCAGCATTCCAGAATTTCGCAAATTGATGCGCGAAAAAATGGCAATGTTGAAATTGGACGATTCGTTTGCGACGCGTTATCTGAACGAGGGCTTTTCAGGCGGCGAGAAAAAGCGCGCGGAAATTTTGCAGATGGCGGTGCTCCAACCCGAGATTGCGATTCTCGACGAAACCGATTCGGGTCTCGACATTGACGGCGTACGCATTGTGAGCGAAGGCGTCAACTCGTTGCAAGGTCCGAATCTCGGCATTCTCATCATCACGCACTATCAACGCATTTTGAATTACATCAAGCCCGATTTCGTTCATGTCTTGGTCAAGGGAAAAATCGCCGTCGAAGGCGGTCCCGAACTCGCGCTCAAGTTGGAAGAGCAGGGGTATGACTGGGTGCAAAAAGAAGTGACGCCGGAAGAGTTGGGAATTACGACGACCGACTGACGACGTATGGCAATCACAAGGCGATTGCCGCGTCCTTTGTCCACCGTCCGGGAGCAATGGAAATGGGTGAGGAACAACTGAAAGAACAATTTGATATTGGCGCAAGCGGTTCCACGTATCAGGAAAAATACGGCTTTTTCGATCCGGAAAATTACGCGTTCCGTTCCAAAAAAGGATTGAGTCATGAAGTCGTCGAAGAGATTTCGTGGATGAAAAACGAGCCGGATTGGATGCGCGAATTTCGCCATCGCTCGCTCGACATTTTTTACAAGAAAGCCATGCCGCAGTGGGGTGGCAATCTTAACGACATCAACTTTGACGACATTTATTATTTCGTGCGCGCGTCCGAGAGACCGGAACGCAGCTGGGACGAAGTTCCCGCCGACATTAAAAATACGTTCGACCGTTTAGGCATTCCCGAAGCGGAACAAAAATTCTTGTCGGGCGTTGGCGCGCAGTATGAAAGCGAAGTGGTGTATCACAGCATCAAAGAATCCCTGACCAAGCAAGGTGTGATCTTTGTTGACACCGACACCGCGCTCAAAGAATATCCCGACCTCTTTAAAAAATATTTTGGCACCATCATTCCGCCCGCCGACAATAAATTTTCGGCGTTGAACAGCGCGGTGTGGTCCGGCGGTTCGTTTATCTATGTCCCACCCGGTGTGCACGTGGACATGCCGCTCCAAGCATATTTCCGCATCAACACCAAGAACATGGGACAGTTCGAACGCACGCTCATTATTGTGGACGAAGGCGCGTTCGTGCATTACGTCGAAGGTTGCTTTCTCGCGGGCGCGCGTGTGCAAACGCGCACGGGACTCAAACCCATCGAAACGATTCAAGAAGGCGACGAGGTGTTTACGCATCAAGGACGTTATCGCCGCGTATATCACACGATGCAACGTCCCTATCGCGGCAACATCTATAACATTCAATACTATGGCGACAGCGATCAGGAATTGAGTGTTACAGAAGAGCATCCGCTTCTCGTCGTGCGACGTGAACGCGCAAATGAGCGCAACAAACAATTTAATCCTGAATGGCTCACTGCCGCAGACGTAAAGCCCGGTGATTATCTTGCGATTCCCATTCCGCAGCCGGACCCACAGTCAAACGAATCACGCGTTGTTACAATTCCTATCGGACGGGGACGTCACGAATCTGTCATGCGTGATGTGACACTGCCAATGGACCCCGACTTTTTCCGCTTGGTGGGTTACTATTTCGCCGAAGGGCATGTGGACAACGAGCATTATCTGTCCCTTTCATTTCACGTCAATGAAACGGAATACCTCGACGATGCGCGCGCATTGATGACGCGTTATTTCGGCAAAGCGCCTATCGAAAATAAACCGCGCCAAAACGGACAAACGTTGGTGCTTGCGTCAACGGAAATTGCGCGCACCTTTGCGCGCGAATTTGGTGCGACGGTGTATGACAAGCATGTTCCCGAATACATTCGGAATGCGCCGCTCGATGCTTTGCGCGAATGGGTTCGCGCCATGTGGCGCGGCGACGGAAGTTACGACGCGCGCAAAAACATGTTCCGTTTTAACAGCGTTTCGCGCAATGTCGCATACGCTTTTCGCGATGCGCTGCTGCGGCTTGGCGTTGCGGCGTCGGTGAATCGTCAAGAACGACAGCTGCCGCGTCAGCCGATTTATGCCGTTGTCATCTCTTCGCCTTGCAACGCGCGCTTTGGTGAAGTTCTCGGACAGCCCGCGCCGAATGGCGACTTGAGCGGCTCGCCGTTTTACATGGACGACAAGTACATGTACGTCCCAATCCGTTCGATCGAGCTGCAGCATCTTGAAACGACGGTCTATAATTTTTCGGTCGAGCAAGACGAATCGTATGTTTGCGAAGGTGTTGTCTCGCACAACTGCACTGCGCCGACGTATTCAACCGATTCTCTCCACAGCGCGGTCGTCGAAATCATTGTGCATAAAGGCGGACGCGCGCGATACACCACGATTCAAAACTGGTCGTCGAACGTGTACAATCTCGTCACCAAACGCACCGTCTGTCAAGAAGAAGCGACGATGGAATGGGTGGACGCGAATCTTGGCTCCAAGCTCACGATGAAATATCCGAGCGTGTACTTGATGGGCAAGGGCGCGCACGGCGAAGTGTTGAGCGTGGCGTTCGCAGGCAAAGGGCAGCATCAGGACGCGGGCGGTAAAGCCGTTCACGGCGCGCCGCACACGTCGTCGCAAATCATTTCCAAATCTATCAGCAAAGACGGTGGACGCACCTCGTATCGCGGCTTGCTGCAAGTACTGCCCGGCGCAGAAGGTTCGAAATCCAAAGTGCAGTGCGACGCGCTGCTGTTGGATGAACAATCGCGCTCGGACACGTATCCGTACATTGACATTCAAGAAGACAATGTAAGCATCGGACATGAGGCATCGGTTTCCAAAATCGGCGAAGAGCAATTGTTTTATCTTACGTCGCGCGGCTTGACCGACGCAGAAGCATCCACGATGGTCGTTAGCGGCTTTGTCGAACCGATTGTCAAGGAATTGCCGATGGAATTCGCGGTGGAGATGAATCGTCTGCTCGCGCTGCAAATGGAAGGTTCGGTCGGGTAGGACAGCATTGAGGCATGAGGAATGAGGGATGAGTTTGCCAATTGGAACTTGTCCTTTGTTGCCGCAAGCATGAACCTCGGCATCGCGGAACTCGTTTTCGTTTGCGGTATCGTCGGTTTGTTGTTGTTATTCACGGCGATGGTTTCGGGAGTCGGATTGCGCTTTTTGCGGAAACAGAACAACGTTGTCGAAAAGCAAGACCCGTTCGAAAGCTTGAGAATGCGCTACGCGCGCGGCGAAATTACGCGCGAGCAGTACGAGCAGATGAAACAAGATTTGGCGTGAAAAAAATTATCGCGCTCCCGTCGCGAAACGAGAGCGCGATTGATTGTACGAACGAACATTAAAATTGAGTTTATGCGCGCAAACGTTTTACCGCTTCGTCAAAGTACGCGCGGTCAATCTCGAAACCGACAAAATCCTTTTCCAAATTCCGTGCAGCGAATGCGGCTTGTCCGATGCCGAGGAAGGGGTCGAGTACCAGTTGTGTGCGACCCAGGCCGTGCAGTCGAATGCACATTTCGACCAGTTTCACCGGAAACGTCGCGGGATGCGGACGCTCTTTATCGCGGCTCTTGATGGTTTCGTACGGCACAAACCATGTATTGCCGCGACAACGCACATCACTTTGCGCATTCTTCCAGCGCGTCACATTCGATTTGTCCTGATACGGCACGCCAATCGCCAGGCGGTCGAGTTTTACATCGCCGCGTTTCGTCAGGTGAAAAATATATTCGTGTTGGTCGTTCACAAAGCGCGGGGAATTGATGGGTTTGAAATGTCCGACCGAAACATCCTGTGTGATGCCGGGATAGTTGCCGACATTTTCCTTGTCAATCGCGATAGATTTAATCCAGTGAATCGTATTTTGTAAAACAAATTCGCGCTGGACGGACTGTAAAACTTGGAATGGCACATTCGGGTCGCTCGGTTTGCCGCCGACGTTGAGAAACAATGAACCATCATCGTGCAGCACACGCTTGACCGCTTTTGCCCAATCGGCAATCCATTGCAAATACGCGTCGCGCGAAATCGTATCGTCGTATTTGGAATACTTGATGCCGAGATTGTACGGCGGTGAGGTCACGACGACATTCACTGCGCCGGGCGACAAATGCGCGTGCATGCCGCGAATACAATCTTGCGGATACAGGGTACATGTATTGGAATTCTTGCGGAAGATAGTCGGTTTCAAATTCGTTTCAAATCCTTGGGCAGTTCGGAAATGGGATGCAGCTTGAGAATGGGGATATATTTTGTGCGAAAGCCTGCCGTGCCGCCGTGTTTGCTCTTTTCATCGCGTAGGGGCGCGTTCGCCACTTCGTCCGCTGTCGCGTAACCGCAGATGAATGCGTTTGTGTCCGCGACAATTTTTGGATTGCTTGGGTCAATATCTATAATCACTTGCACATAAAACTTTGCTTGGCGTTTCGCGGCGTAATCTTCGCGAACGAGCAAATTCAATTTTGGATTGAAACGAAATGCGGACGCTTTGATTTCGACTTGCGCAAAATCATTTTTCCCCTTGTTATCAAGGGCATTGTGTTTTTGCCAGTCGCCGAAATAAAACTGCGCCCACACCATTTCGCCGAGAATGCCGGTAAGCGTGTCAATCGGCGACGCAATCGTGCGATTGACGTGCGCCAAGCCCGTCGCCAATTCGGCGGCGCGCAGCATCTCGGCGGTAATGACAACTCGCACAGGGTCACGCGCAAAATTCATAGATTGTTCCAAGCGTTGTTGTTCCAGCCCGCGTGATTTTATCAAATTCAGCAAACACAATCAACATGCATCCCTTCTCTCTCATGTAGAGTGCGTTGGGGGTGAGGAACTATGACCGAAACAAAAACTTTGACCGGATTTAATAAA
Source organism: uncultured Anaerolineales bacterium (assembly GCA_964644955.1). Classification (GTDB taxonomy): domain Bacteria; phylum Chloroflexota; class Anaerolineae; order UBA4142; family SHND01; genus SHND01. The sequence continues at coordinate 9,245 of CAZXYP010000171.1, forward strand.
CAAGCCATCGAAGCATTGTCGCGCGCCAACGGCGAACCCGAATGGATGCTCGCGCGCCGTTTCGAGGCGTGGCATGTGTACGAGGAAACGCCCTTTCCCGCCGCGAATGACGAATTGTGGCGGCGCACGTCGTTGGGAGACTTGAACCTGGAGACTGTGGTTCCGTTTCAAGCCGACGAAGGCAAATGGTCCCCGTCCGACCTTCCAGCCGAGTTTCAAGGACTCGCAGGCAATCAGGACGCGGCGGGCGTATTGATTACGCACAACGGGCACGCGGCATTCGCGCAATTAAAAGACGAATACAAAAAACGCGGCGTGATTTTGTGCGACATGAATACGGCGCTGCGCGAACACCCCGACCTCGTGCGCGAACATTTCATGACGCGCGCGGTCACGCTTGCCGAAAACCGCTATGCGCGACATGTGGACGCGCACGGGGTCATTGAACATCACGGCTACAGCGACACGATTGGCGATTTGAAATTTGCGTCCTTGCACGGCGCGTTCTGGAACGGCGGCACGTTTTTGTATGTGCCGCGCAATGTCGTCATTGATGAGCCGCTGAATACGCTCGCCTATTACGACGCCGAAAAGGTGGCGATTTTCAGTCACTCGCTCATTATTTTGGAAGCGGGCGCGGCGGTGAAATTGATTGAAGATTTCGGTTCGGCGGCAAATGAAACACAGCGTTTTGGTACGCGCGCGGTCGAATTGATTCTCAAACAAAACGCGAACTTGCAGTATTTCAATTTGCAGGATTGGGCGCACAATGTCTGGGATTTTTCGTCGCAAACCGCGATTTTGGAACGCGACACCAATCTCACCTGGCTTGCGGGCATGTTGGGCAGCGCGGTCACCAAAGCATTTCTCGATTCGCGCATCGAAGGTCCCGGCGCAGAGGTTCGCATGTTGGGCTTTTTCTTTGGCGATGCCAATCAACATTTCGACCAGCACACGTTCCAAAATCACATTGTCGGACAAGGCAGAAGCGATTTGCTGTACAAGGGCGCGCTCAAAGACCACGCCTATTCCGCGTTTCGCGGTTTGATTCGCATCAACCCTGACGCGCAGCGTTCCGACGCATATCAACAAAATCGCAACTTGTTATTGTCCGGCACCGCGCATGCGGACTCGATTCCCGAATTGGAAATCGAGGCGAACGATGTGCGCTGCACGCACGGCGCGACAGTCGGTCCGTTGGAAGAAGAGGCGGTGTTTTATTTGATGGCGCGCGGTATTCCGCGCCCCGAAGCGGAACGTTTAATCACCGAAGGGTTCTTTGACGAACTCATCGCCAAGATTCCGCTTCAAGTGGTGCAGGAACGATTGTTCCGCGTGATTCGCCAAAAGATTGTGGGCGCATAATGCGTGTGATAACAGTCTTTCCCATGCAGTGTATCTGTACAATGCGGGACGCGTCGCCGTGACGCGATGCGTTTCCCGCGTCTCGATGGTACGCCAAAATTACCTTCGACCGCACAGGTCACATTCACACAGGAGAGAGAAAAAATGTCACAGCACGAATATGCGCATCCCGAAAAATTGGTCGAGACCGAATGGGTCGCGGAACATCT
>CAZXYP010000172.1:0-10770 GCA_964644955.1 uncultured Anaerolineales bacterium
GCCGTCGCCGTTGACAATGTACAAATTGTAATCGTGGCGTCCGTCGTATTCGGAACGCGACGGATAACGCGAAGAGGCAAACACGATGCGCCCGTCCGCGAGATACGCAGGGAACAAATCATTCCACCAACCGTACGTATCGTAATTGCCGTAATCGTATCCGTTCTGGTTGTTGTTGGGAACGCTTGTGAAGGTGCGGTCGGGAATCGGCAGTTTGCGAAAGCCGGAACCGTTGACGCCGATTTCGTACAAACGCCAGCCGTATTCGGACGATTCCTCATCCATCGTCGTCGCACCCGCGAAAAGAATCCGTGTGCCGTCGAACGACACATCCGGCGATTGCACGTCCATCAAATTGCCGGTGGCTGCGGACGGGTTCGCGCCGTCCACCAACGTGGTGAGCGAACCGTCGGCGTGACGAATCATCAATTTGGAACCGGGCGCGAATTTCGGCAAGCCCGAACCAAATTGCCCCGCCGGACCTTTTTCATCGCGAAAAATATCGTCTTGCGTCGCCAAGTGTGCGCGCGCCACAAAGACAATATCGGTTCCCGCAGCGAGCGTGTTCGCGGCGAACGCGGGCGAAAGCACTACCATCCATACGAGAAGGAGGAAACCCAAAACGCGCAGTTGGAAAGTGGGTCGCATAGAGCATCATCCATTTGTGTTTTCAAAGTCGCTTTGAAAACGACAAACCCTTTATCAACCTGTGGATGTCCGCATTATAGTCTGCGCGCGCAAACCGCGAAAATAGGAAAATGATGCTATCCGATTACCGGTTGCTTTTTCCGTTCGACGACTTGACCGAACGCGAACGCGAAATTTTGGAACTCGTCGCCGACGGCATGAGCCATAAAGAAATCGCCGCAAAACTTTTTCTGAGCGAAAAAACGGTCAAGCATCACATGACCAACATTCTGCAAAAACTACACGTCAGCAATCGCGTCCAAGCCGCGCTGCTCGCGCAAAATCGAGCGCGGCAATAATGTTCCCTTTTGTCATATCGAGCGGAGCGAGCTATCTCATTCCGTTCGATATGACACCCATTGCCCACCGCGCGGTTCCACCAGCTCACGCAGCTGCATCAGCATGTCTTCCGGTTTCAAACACACGTACGCGCCCAACACGCGCAAATCGTCCGAAACATCCACCGGCATACTGTTCGCGCTATTGTCGGGAATTTGATTCAAACGTCCGCCGATAAAAATCAACGGGCTGATGCCCAAACGCTGCAATTCCTCGCGCAGCGAACGCAGATACGCCAACGCAATGCCGTTGTAGGTGCTGATGGCAATCGCGTCGGCGTGCGCATTTTGCGCGCGCCGCGCGACCGCATCCGCGTCCGCCGCCACGCCGCAATCCACAACCTGCATCTCCAAACGTTCCAATACCGCTTCCAACAAAATTTTGCCGTATTCGTGAACATCGGTGCTGGCGACGCAAACTACCGCGCCTGCCGCGCGCAATTCCGCGCGCGTGTTGTCATCCAATGCCGTAATAATTTTGTCGGCGCGCGCTTGTAACGCCGCAATCGTCGTCGCCATGACCACGGGTGCGCGCCCGCGTTCCGTGCGCAGTTCACCCGGACCGAAAACGTGTTCCATTTTTTTCGCGCCGATGCGCCGCAATGCCAGCATCAGTTCAAACGGATTGCGAATGTCAATGCCCGCGTCACTCATCCCCTGCAAAATGTTTGTGTGAAATTTCTTGCCGCCCGTCACAAGTTGGTCGGCGATTTCATCCGCGCGCGTCACGTCCATGATTTGCGGAAAATTTTCCGCGCGCGCGGCGAGCCGATTCGCAAACAGCTGCGCGTTCACGATTTCGTCAATTTCGGGAATGCGAAGGGCTTCGGTCACCGGAATCGGATTGATAGCGTGTCCCGTCGGCAATAATTTTTGCGCGACAATATCCACCCACAAATAACTCGCGAGGTTCGCGTAATTTTCAATTTCGCCCTCGACATAAATGGTCGTATTGCCGTAAATCATACTGCCGGGATTCGGATTGACGCGCGCGAGCGCGCGCTGGAATGCGAGACGCGTGAGCGGATTTTCAAACGTGTGCCCGTAACAGTGCGTCATTTTGCCGCCCATGAGTTCTTCGACAAGGTAGCGTTCGATGAGAACCATGCCCAACACACAGGACAAGTCATTGAACAGCGGCGCGAATCCGTCATCCAAATTGGAGTGAATCAAAACCTCAACGGGCTGTGCCGCGCACAAGGCAATCGCCATCAGCGTCGCGCTTGTCGTAGCGATTTCGTCGTGCCAATGCGGCAAGCGGTACGTAAAGTATTGTCCGAGATTGCCGATGCTGGTCGAACCCGCTTCGAGCGCGGCGCTGACATTTTCCACTGCCGCCGGCATTCCAATCATGAAATCGCCAAAGTGCGGCGCAACGGGCGCGCTGTGCGTGAGCGCGATAAAATCTGCGGGACGTTCCAAAATCATGCCTGTACCGCGCGGGCGCTGCGCGCGTTCCACCCACGGATAGCCCATGTTCCAGTCCAGACAAATGCCATAGCGGTCAATGCGATAACCGACCGCGTCGAGACGTTCAAAAATTTCGGCGTAAGCGCGTTTTGATTTTTCCAATTGGCGATAACCGATTTGCGAATGAAACATGATGACATTTTGCGCCATGCGTTGGCGTTTGAATTCGCTTTCGGACGCGACATTGTATTTTTGCAGAAACGGTCCGGGCTTGACCCGCACCGTTTTCGCGAGCTCTCGCCCTTGCGCTATCAATTCATCCACATGCGGCAAATTCGTTTCGGGCAAAATGCGCGCGCGTTGAAATTCACTCATCGGTTCTCCCTTTCCGATTTCTCATCCATTACGAAATTTGTTTTGCATTATAATCTCGCAGAATGCCAAAAGCAGAAACTTCCGTCTTGAAAAAATCCATCCGCGGCGCCGACAAAATTTTGACGCGCGTGTTTGGCAATCCTGAATTGCAAGGCGGCGACGCGGTCGCAGCGCTCATCGGCTGCATTCTTTCGCAAGCCACCACCGACGCGCAAAGCGGCGCGGCGTACGACGCGTTGATTGCCAAGTATCCGACGTGGACACAACTGCGCGACGCTCGCGTTTCGGACATTGCGCGCGTCATCAAATCCGCGGGTCTCGCCAACGAAAAAGCGCGTTCCATCAAACAGGCGCTCCAATTCATTGAACGCGCGCGCGGGGAAATGAATTTGGATTTTTTGAATGACCTGAGCGAACGCGACGCGCGCAAATGGTTGATGCAAATGCAAGGCGTCGGACCGAAAACCGCGTCCATTGTTTTGTTGTTTGCGCAGAAACGGAACGTGTTTCCGGTGGATACGCACGTGCATCGCGTCACGCGGCGGCTCGGTTGGATTGACGAAAAAACATCGGCGGAACAAGCGCATGAACTTTTGGAAGCGCTCATTCCGCCGCGCCGTTATTACGCCATGCACATTAATTTGATTCGGCTCGGACGCGAGATTTGCCGCGCGCAAAAGCCGCACTGTGAAATCTGTCCGCTCAAGGAACTGTGCGCGTACGATCAACGTTCACGCCAATAAAAAAATTGGCGAGTCATGCTCGCCAATTTTTTTTTATCGTTCTTTTTTTTCTTTTTACCACCCCGTCAACATTCTCGAAATCACCACGCGCGGCACTTGACTCGTGCCTTCGTAAATCTGCATGATTTTTGCATCACGCATCCATTTTTCCACGGGATAATCGCGCATGTAACCGACGCCGCCGAGAATTTGCACTGCGTCCGTCGTCACTTTCATTGCCGTGTCCGCCGCGAAGCGTTTTGCCATGGACGCTTCTTTGTTCACCGGCAATCCCTGGTCCAGCATCCATGCCGAGCGCCACGTCAGCAAACGCGCCGCGTCAATTTCCGTCGCCATATCGGCGAGCATGAAACCAATCGCCTGCAAACGCGCAATCGGTTTGCCGAATTGTTCGCGCTGCTGCGCGTAATCCATCGCATACTCGAACGCCGCGCGCGCGACGCCCACCGCCATCGCCGCAACGTCGGGGCGCGTGTGTTCGAACGTCCGCATCGCAATCAAGAACCCTTCGCCTTCTTCGCCCAACAGATTCTCTTCCGGCACAAACACATCTTCAAGATGAATCTGCGCGGTGTGCGACGCGCGAATGCCCATCTTTTTTTCTTTTTTGCCCGGTTTCACACCCATGTCTTTTTCGACAATAAAGGCGCAAATACCGTCGGCGCGGCGGGACGGGTCAACGGTTGCAAACACCACATACACCTCCGCCAGACCGCCATTGGTGATGAATTGCTTGGTGCCGTTCAACACATAACCGCCGGAAACCTTTTTCGCGGTCGTCTTCATCGAAGCCACATCACTGCCCGCGTTTGGTTCGGTAATGGCATACGCGCCCAGCGAGAGTTTTTTCGTGTCCGCGAGGCGCGTGAGATATTTGGCTTTTTGCGCCGGCGTGCCCGCAATCAGGATGGGCGTCGAACACAACCCCGTGCCGCCCATCGCCGTCGCCACACCCGCGCAGCCCCACGCCAATTCTTCGGTCACCACACAATGCGTCAACGAACTGAGCGCGCCCGCGCCGCCATACTCTTCCGGCGTCGCGTACGACATCAAACCCAGTTCGTTTGCTTTTTGAATCAAGTCCCACGGAAATTCTTCGACCTCGTCGTAATGCGGGGCGACAGGACGAATTTCATTTTCCGCAAATTCATGCGCGAGTTCTTGGAACTGTTTTTGTTCCTCGCTCAAATCAAAATGCGGCGCGCGCGCTTCCAAATCCGCAGCGGTCCGATGCTCTGTCATCATACGATTCTTCCTCCGGCGCAGCAGCTGACTACCTTGAATCGTCGTCAGATGCCGCGCTCAACTCCCTTTGAATTCCGGTTCCTGTTTTGTCAAAAAGGCGGCAATCCCAACGCCGGCATCTTGAGTGGAAATCAAATGAATGATTTGCTCACGTTCCATCTCAATGCCGCGCGCATAGCCATCCGTCAAACCAATTTCCGTCGCCTGCAAAATCGCGCGCTGCGCCAACGGCGCGCCCTTTGCCAAACGTTTTGCGAATGCCATCGTTTCGGGCAGAAACTGCGCGGCGGGATAGACGCGATTGACCAAACCGATGCGTTCCGCGTCTTGCGCCGAAATGACATCGCCGGTCAACATGAATTCCAACGCGCGCCCGCTGCCCAACAAACGCGGCATGCGCTGCGTGCCGCCCCAGCCGGGAATAATGCCAAGTTTCACTTCGGGCAAAGCAAACTGCGCAGTGTCCGACGCAAACCGCAAATGACACGCCAGACTCAATTCACACGCGCCGCCAAACGCAATCCCGTTGACTGCCGCAATCACCACTTTGGGAAACCATTCGATGCGGCGAAACAATTCCTGCCCGTACGCGATTTGTTCACGCGGTTCCACTTGCCCGAACTCGCGAATGTCCGCGCCGCCCGAGAAAAATTTTTCGCCCGCGCCCGTAATCACAATCACGCGCGCGGCATCGTCTTGTTCCAACGCGCTCAACGTCGCGTTCAATTCCTGCAAAAGCGCCAACGACAACGCGTTCGCTTTAGGGCGATTCAACGTGAGGACGGCAACCCCGTCGTTCTTTTCGACCAACAGAAATTCAGACATACAGACCACTCGATTGCCTGCTCAGGCGGCTTGCGCTTTTTGCTTTGCCTTTTCCTCTTCCATCAATTGCCGTTTCAAAACTTTGCCAATGATGGTTTTGGGCAGCGCATCGCGAAATTCGATTTGACGCGGCACTTTGTAATCGGCAACCCGCGCGCTCATGTAATCAATCATTTCCTGTTCGGTTGCCGTCTCGCCATCTTTCAACACAAGGAACGCCTTTGGCACTTCGCCCATTTTGGGATGCGGCACCCCAATGACCGTGGCATCTTTGATTTTCGGATGCTTGAACAATTCTTCTTCAATATCGCGCGGGAACACTTTGTAACCGCCGATAATAATCATGTCCTTTTTCCGCTCCACGATATAAAAGAAACCGTCATCATCCATCCGCGCAATGTCGCCCGTGACGAGCCAACCATTGCGTAAAGTATTCACCGATTCTTCGGGACGATTCCAATACCCTTGAAACACCTGCGGCCCCTTGATTGCCAATTCGCCGACGGAACCAGGCGGCAAAATTTCATCCGCGTTTTCGGGATTGACAATGCGCGCCTCGGTCGAAGGCACCGGCACGCCGATACTGCCCGTGCGCCGTTCGCCGTTCAACGGCGTCGCATGCGTCAGCGGCGACGCTTCCGTCATGCCATATCCCTCCACCAAACGCCCCTGCGTCAACATCTCAAAACCGGTCTGCACTTCTTGCGGCAGCGGCGCGGCGCCGGAGAGACACGCTTTGATGGAATGCAAATCGTGTTTGTGCACGTCGGGATTGTTAATGATGGCGATATACAACGCCGGCACGCCCGGGAAAATCGTCGGTTTGTACGCGTCAATCGCCATGAACGTTTGCGGCGGCTCAAAGCGCGGGAACAAGACCATCGCGCCCGCTTTGGCAATGGTCAGCAGCATCGCCACCATCATGCCGTACATGTGAAAAAACGGAATCACACACAACGTCACTTCTTTGCCGTCCTGCGCGTTCGTGAACCACGAAACACATTGCAGACAATTCGACACCAGATTGCGATGCGTCAACACGGCGCCTTTGGGCACGCCCGTCGTGCCGCCCGTGTATTGCAGCAACGCGATATCGTCCGGCGCAATTTTGACATTCGGCTTCGCGTCGCTTGAATGTTGCAGCATCAACTTGAACGAATAATCTTTCGGGTCGAGTTGGACGCGGAATCCTTCTTTTTCTTCTTTCGCCAGCGTAAAGAGCAGCGACGCGACCGGATGAAAATAATCTTTGATATTCGTCGCAATCACGCGCGTCACGCGCGTATTCGCCTGCACTTTTTTAATCGCGGGATACCATTTCGTCATCGTGACGACGGTTTCCGCGCCGCAGTCATTTAATTGGCGTTCGATTTCGTGTTCGGTGTACACCGGATTGAACGCAATCACGACCGCGCCCGCTTTCAGCGCGCCAAAGTACGCAATCACAAACTGCGGCGAATTCGGAAACAACAGCGCGACCCGGTCCCCCTTTTGCACGCCAAGTTGAATCAACGCGTTCGCAAACCGATTCGCCGCCGTATCCAAATCACGGTACGTCAAACGTCCCGCCAACAACCGACTGCCGACCGGCACCGTAAAAATTGTCGCGGGATTGTTCGGGAAACGCGCCGCCGCGCGTTCCAAAATATCCGTGACCACCATGCCGTCGGGATAATCAATCTCGTCCGGCACGCCTTGCTCGTACATTCGAGTCCAGGGTTTATCCATCTCTCTCTCCTTGAAAGCTTCGCGGCGGCTCTATGCCGCAAGCAGTTTTTGCTGCCTCCCGCGCCACACGCTCCAAACCGCAAACGCTGACACAACCACGGCACCCGCCAACGCCACGTATGCCACGCCCGGCGCGGCGCCTTGTTGAATGTAAATGCCAATCAATGACCAAACAATCACCAACGCAAATGCAATATCGCGTCGCTGCCACAACATGTACAGCGCAAGCCCCGTCGCCACAACCAACATGCCGATTGCCCACCATTCGGGCGCCAACGGCTGCCCGTTCCAGCCAATGTCGTACAACACATCAGTCACATTGGCGATGGTCGCCACCGAAATCCAGCCGAGATACACACTGAACGGCACATTCACCAACCAGAACTCTTTGTTCGTAACGGGCGTGCGTCCAATCTCGAGCCGTCGGTACGCCACAAGCAGCGTTGCCAGCAGCGCCAGCATCATCACCAGTGAAAGCGCAAACAGGTTATAGTGCCAACAGAAAAGCCACGCCGCGTTCCACACACACGACAGCGCAAACAGATACCCGATACGGCGCAAACGCGGATTTTCGCGTTGTGACGGCAGCGCCTGATAAAGCGTGAATGCAATCCATAACAGATAAATCAAACCCCAAATCGCAAACACATACCCCGCCGGCACAAAAAACACTTGGAAGCGGTCCGAAATTTCGCCCGTCGTTTGTCCGTTAAAAGGCACGATATTTGCCAGCGCGTTGACCACAATCACCGAAACACAAGCAATCACATTCACCGCTTGACGCAGAGAATCGCGTGACATAAGCTATTCTTTTCCGTGAGACCGGTCCGGGCATTCGGCATACGCCAAGCGCCCAAACCCTGTCACTCATTTCAATTTGGCAATCGCTTCTTCGACGACCGCCTGTTTAAAATCTTTCGGCTCGACTTGTGCGACGTGCGTTACCATACCTTCTTTGTTAATGCCATAAATGACCACTGGGGTTTCCACGCCGTACATGCCAAACACTTCCTGCTTTTGGTCGTACACGACCGGAAACGTGATGCCGAGCTGCATCAAGAATGCTTTTGCCATCGTAACGCTTGGAATTTTGCGCGTGACCGAAACCATTTCAATGTCCGCTTTATTTTTTTCGTACAAATTTTTCGCCCACGAGACTTGCGCGGGATTGATTTGGTCCGGCGAAAACGTAATCACAATGCCTTTCGCGCCCTTGACCGTCTCAAAATCAAATTCACCCCCCATCAAGTTCATCCCTTTGAAGGTGGGAGCCGCAGAACCCAATTCGAGCAATGCCATTTTCAAACTCCTCCTGAATCAGTACAACTCGCAGCAATCAGCGCGCGGCATTCTGCGCGCGCCGCTGACTCCTGTCTCCGGTTCACTTTTTTTGTTTCACTGCGCGCGCCACGGGCAGCGCGAGTCCGTTCAAAACCAAATCCGAAAACATTGCCGCGATTTCGCGCGGTTTCAGCGCGCCCCCGGGCGAATACCATTCGTACAACCAATTGCACATTCCCAAAATCGCCAAGGTTGTCACGGTTACATTCACGGGGCGAAATTCATTCGCCGCAATCCCCTGCTCCAAAATCGCCGCCAACAGCGCGGCATGTTTTTTCCCTTCGCCCCGCAGCATTTCCTGTTGCGTCTCGCCCAAGAATTTTTGTTCGCGGAGAAACACGGTAAAGAGGTCCAATTGTTCACACAACGCGACGAGATGACATTCCATCGCGCGCCGCAGCTTGGTAGGGGCATCCAAATCCGATGCGACAATGTCTTCCAGCTCTTGCGTAAACGCGCCGGTGCCGCGTTCGCACACCCTCACCAGCAATTCTTCTTTACTGCGAAAATAATAATAGAGCGACGCCTTTTGCATGCCAACGGCATCGGCGAGGTCTTGCATGGACGCGCCGTGATAGCCCTTGGCTTGAAACAAGCGCAAAGCGGCGGCAAAAATTTCGGATGATTTATCGTGATGGGAGGGAGCAAGCGATTTGGCGCGCGCGGCGGCGCCATTGCGCGGCGCAAGGGTTGGCTGCGCCGCGCGCGAAGCAGATTCGGTTGGCGCGCGTCCGTTGCCGCGCGTAGAGCTCCATCGTCGAGAGTGAGACGCCATAGTCTCCCACTTGCCCTGTGTGACGCGGTGCGTCAGGCAGGAGAATTTCCAACCGCCATTTTTTCTACCAAACGGTCGGTAGAAAAAGTATAACATTGCTTGCGGCGCGCGTCAAGTCATTTATGACGCACTGCGTCAAAATTTTAAGCCGCCGCCACGTGCGGCTTGCCGGCGCAAACGGGGCGCAATTTGCGCGCGCGGCGTCACAATGCTATAATCTCGCCCGTTCATTACAAACTCAAGTTCGCACACAGAGTTTGCGCGCAAACTCTGTGTGCGACATACCTTTTCGCCCTGCGCCGCACACACTTGTGTCTCACACCGAAGCGCATTTTTGTTCGAGCGCAGCGCAATCCCAGGGGAAGGAGACCCTCTTGTCAAACTACGAATTGACCTTTGTCTTGCGCCCGGTGGACGAAACAACCCTCACCGCCCTGCAAGAACGCATCGCCGCCCAAATCCAAAACGCCGGCGGTGAAATTGTTGCCCGCCATGATTGGGGCAGACGCCGCCTCGCGTATCCCATCCGCAAAATCCATGACGGTTACTACACGACCTTGTACGTCACCCTACCGGGAGCCGCCGTGCGCAGTATCGAACGCTTGCTCAAATTGAACGACGACGTCCTGCGTTCGTTGTTTGTGCGCGTAGAGAATTTTGTCTTGCCGCAAGCGGCGGCCCCGACAGCAGAACCCCGCGTGGAGACAGAACCCGTGACGGCGGAAGCGCCCGCGGCGTCTGCCGAGACACCGGCAGCGCCATCGGCAGAAACCACAACCGAAGAAACAATTGCTGCGCCAGCAGAAGGGAGTTGAACATGGCACGCGGTCTCAACAAAGTCATGATCATTGGCAATCTCGGACGCGACCCCGAAATGCGCTACACTCCGAACGGTAAACCGGTCACTTCATTCAGCGTTGCGGTCTCACGCACCTATATGAAACCGGAAGGCGAACGCACCGAAGTCACCGATTGGTTCAACGTGGTCGCCTGGGGACGCCTCGCCGAGATTTGCAGCCAATACCTCACCAAAGGTTCCATGGTCTATGTCGAAGGACGCCTGGAAACCCGCAGTTGGGAAGGCGACAACGGACAAAAACATTATCGTACCGAAGTCGTCGCCAATGACGTCAACATTCTTGACCGCAGAGGTCGTCCCGATGAAAGCAGCGCCATGGATTCCGCTTTGGGTGATCTTGGCGCGCCCGGTTTGGACGAACCGTCCATCTGATTTCACTCACAGCGCATTGTCTGAAAACTAAGGAGCAATTAACACCAGCTATGGAAAATCAATCACGCAGCA
>CAZXYP010000173.1:0-4902 GCA_964644955.1 uncultured Anaerolineales bacterium
GGTGATTTTTGAGGGGGTCAATGACCCGAATGCGGAATCGGCGCAGCTGCTCGAGACGATTCAGACCTTGCGTTTCAGTCACGACCGCATTTTGGACGCGCGCGACGAATTATTGGCGCTGGCGAACGCGCCGCATCCGAATTTAGTCAAACGCGGCGGCGGCGCGCGCGAAATCACGGTACGCGAATTCTTTCACACGCGCAGCGGACCGATGTTGGTGGTCTATTTGGCGTTCGACACGCGCGATGCAATGGGCGCGAATTTGGTCAATACCTCGTGCGAAAACATCGCGCCGCGCATTGCCGAGTTGACGGGCGGACGCGTGAATTTGCGAATTTTGACGAACTTGTCCGACCGGCGTTTGGCGCGCGCAACGTGCCGCGTGACGGCGGACGCCTTGGGCGGTCAGGATGTGGCGCGTTTGATTGTCGAAGCCCAGGTCCTTGCCGAAGTGGACCGCTATCGCGCGGCAACGCACAACAAGGGCATCATGAATGGCATTGATGCGCTCGCGCTGGCGACAGGCAATGATTTTCGCGCCATCGAAGCCGGCGCACATGCGTATGCCGCGCGCGAGGGTGAATATCGCCCGTTGACGCATTGGGAATTGGCGAGTAACGGCGATTTGATTGGCAGTCTTGAACTGCCGCTCGCAGTCGGCATTGTCGGCGGTCTCACGCGTATTCACAAGGTCGCGCAAATCGCGCTGCAGATTTTGAATGTGCAATCGGGACCGGAACTCGCGGGCGTAATGGCGGCGGTCGGTCTGGCGCAAAATCTTGCAGCGCTGCGCGCGTTGGCGACGGATGGAATCCAAAAGGGTCACATGAAATTGCACGCGCGGCGATTAGAAAACCAAGTTCGTTCGTAGTCTCTTTGAGCGTACAACACGCCGCAAAATCGCGGGCAGAGTGAAGACGATTATGAGTGTGATGAAACCAAAACGGGATGTTGGGATTGTCGGATACGGCGCGTATGTACCGCGCTTTCGCATCAAAGCAAGTGAAATCGCGCGCGTGTGGGGCGGGGTGGATGAAGGTTTGCCGATTGAAGAAAAAGCCGTGCCCGGTCTTGACGAAGATACGATTACGATGAGCATCGAAGCTGCGCGCAACGCGCTGGCGCGCGCGCAGATTGATGCGACGAATTTGCGCGCGGTGTGGGTGGGCAGTGAATCGCATCCGTACGCGGTCAAGCCGAGTTCCACGCTCGTCGCCGAAGCGATTGGTGCGAGCGGCGCGGTATTGGCGGGCGATTGGCAGTTTGCTTGCAAAGCGGGAACTGAAGCGATGCAAGCGGCGATTGCATTGGTCGGCAGTGAGATGGCAGAGTACGCGCTGGCGATTGGGATGGATACGGCGCAAGGGCGTCCGCACGACGCGTTGGAATATACGGCGGGCGCGGGCGGCGGCGCGTACATTATCGGTCCCGCTGAAAACGCGTTGGCAGCGCTTGAAGGTTCGTATTCATACGTCACTGACACGCCGGACTTTTTCCGCCGGGCGTATCAACATTATCCCGAACACGGCAATCGTTTTACCGGTGAACCCGCGTATTTTGCGCACACGCTCGCGGCGACCGAAAATTTTTTGGAATTGATGAATCTGACGCCGCGCGATTTTCAATGGGCGATTTTTCATCAGCCCAACGCGAAATTTCCGCTGCAAGCTTCCGCGCAATTGGGCTTTACGCGCGATCAGGTTGTGCCCGGTTTGCTGGTCAACAAAATCGGCAATACCTACGCGGGCGCGTCGCTGATTGGCATGACGAATGTGTTGGACAATGCAAAACCCGGCGACCGCATTTTGCTCGTGTCATTCGGTTCGGGCGCGGGCAGTGACGCGTTTTCATTCGTCGTCACGGATAAAATTCTGGAACGCCGCGATTTGGCAAAACGCACCGCGTGGTACACCGCGCGCCGCGAACTGATTGATTACGCGACGTACGCGCGCTATCGCAACAAATTGGTGATGAACTGAAACACAAGTTACAAGTCACAAGTCTCAAGCATAATCACTTGCAACCTGTAACTTGCAACTTGAATCCTGTATGTTGCCCGAAATTCAAGAAGCCATCCTCCACTTGCGCGAATTGCGCGCCAAAGTGTTTGAAACGCTCGACGGCTTGGACGCGGACGCGTTGAATTGGTCGCCGACGAACGAGGGGACGAATTCGTTATTTGTGTTGGCGACACACTGCATCGGTTCCGAACACGGTTGGATGTATGAAATTCTCGGACGCGGCGAAAAAACGCGCAATCGTCCGGCGGAATTTGTGGCAAAGGGCAGTGACCTGAACGCGTTGCGGGCAGAATACGCGCGGGTTACCCAAGAGACCGAAGCGCTTTTGGCGACGCGTACCGAACAGGATTTGTTGACCATGCGTCAGCGCACCAACTTTGGCGATGTGAGTGAGCGCTGGATTGTATTGCATGTACTGGAACATTATTCCGAACATCTCGGTCAGATGTATTTGACCAGGCAGCTTTGGGAACAGAAAGGTTAATTGTTAAGGGTTGAACGTTTCAAGTCAACGAAAGCTGTAACCTGAAACCTGTGACCTGTAACCTAATGTATGCGTGACGTTTCGATTATTGGCGTAGGACAAACTCCAGTGCGCGAGCATTGGGACAAGAGTTTGCGGCAGTTGGCGGTGGACGCATTGCTTGCGGCGCTTCAAGACGCGCATGTGGAAGATGTAGATGCCATTTATGTCGGCAACATGTTGAGCGGCGAACTCGCGGGGCAGGAACATCTCGGCGCGTTGATTGCGGACCAACTCGGCATGACCGGCGTCGCGGCAATGAAAGTGGAAGCCGCATGCGGCGCGGGCGGCAGCGCGGTCCATGCCGCGTATCTCGGCATTGCGTCGGGGCAATATCGCCGCGTCGCCGTCGTGGGCGTCGAAAAAATGACCGATTTGTGGAATGGCAGTGTGACCGCAGGTCTGGCAATGGCAGCCGACGGTGAATATGAAGCGCAGAACGGGATTTCGTTTGTCGGGCTTAACGCCATGATTATGCGCCGCTACATGTACGAATATGATTTGGTTGAAGAAGATTTCGCGCCGTTCGCTTTGAACGCGCACGCGAACGCGTCGCACAATCCCAACGCGATGTTTCGCAAACACGTGACGCTCGAACAATTCACCAAAGCAAAAAAAGTGGCGGACCCGATTTCGCTTTTTGATTCGTCGCCGATTTGTGACGGCGCGGCGGCATTGATTTTGTCGCGCAGTGAATATCTGAACGGCAACGCGGCGCGCGCGATTTCGATTGCGGCGAGTACGGTAGCGACCGATTCCTTGGCGCTGCATGACCGCAAAGACCCGTTGTGGCTGCGCGCGGTTGAACTTTCATCCATCAAAGCGTACGCGCAAGCCGGCATCACGCCGCAAGACATTGATTTGTTTGAACTGCACGACGCGTTTTCGATTGTCGCGCCCATGTCGCTGGAAGCCGCAGGTTTTGCGCGGCGCGGCACCGGGACGTATCTCGCGCGCGACGGTGAAATTTCCATTCACGGCAAATTGCCCATCAGCACGATGGGCGGTTTGAAAGCGCGCGGGCATCCCATCGGCGCGAGCGGCGTGTATCAAGTGGTCGAAGCCGTGCAGCAGCTGCGCGGTGAAGCGGGAAAAAATCAAGTGCCGAACGCGCGCTATGCCATGACCCAATCGCTCGGCGGCGTCGCGGCAACGGCAGCCACGCATGTTCTGAAAGGCAAAGGTTGAAGGATGAATCATGAAGGATGAATGCGCCAAAATGCGTCGCTCATCCTTCCGCCTTCATCTTTCATTCTTTATTCTATGGCAGAGAATCTCGCTCCGAATTGGCGTTTGCGCGAGCAGCGCTATCAACTCGTCGGCAATGTGTGCTTGAAATGCGGCGCAAAACATTTTCCGCCGCGTCAGGTTTGCACCGAATGTCGCGGCACGGCATTTGAAGCATTTCGTTTTAGCGGCAAAGGGGAACTGTATTCGTTCACCACACTGCGGCAGGCGCCTGCGGGCTTTGAAGAATTTGCGCCGTACGCGGTCGGCATGATTAAACTCGACGAAGGTCCGATGGTCGAAGCGATGCTGACCGATGTGTCCGAGGACGAATTGGAAATCGGCATGCGGATGGAAATGGTGACGCGTAAAATTCGCGCGGACGGCGAACGCGGGTTATTGATTTACGGATACAAGTTTCGTCCGCTTGAAGATTGATGTAATGTTTCGCCTGTCATTTCGAACGCAGTGAGAAATCTCCGGCGAGAACAACCCGGACGGCGTGTATCTTTTTGGTACGCGCCGTTTTTTTTGTATGTGATTCCCGACAACCGTGCTTTTGCGCATTGCATTATTTTCGCCAAACAGTACAATGCGCGTTTCACGGCGGACATGTAACGCGATGTATCGCTGTTGCAGAGTCCATTGACAGGCGGATGTTATTTCGAACGGAGCGAACGCGGAGTGAGAAATCTCGTTTTGGGCGGTCGGATGCCGTTGATTTTTGAATTCTGCGCACATTTTGACAACTCTTGCATTTTGCGCGGGTCGGGTATAATACGCACTCAAATTTCGCGTGTGATATTTTTCATGAACAATTCCTTTCCCATCGTTCAACTTTCCATCAAACCCGGCGTGCTGGACCTCGCGTGGGGACAGCCCGACCCGAAACTTTTACCTGTCGCCGAGATGCAGCGCGCGGGCGAACTCGCGTTGAAACAATATGGCGCGGACATGCTTGGCTATGGTGCGGACGCCGGCGCAGGACCGCTGCTCGATTATTTGTGGAAACGTATTCAAGAGCGCGAAGGACGCGCGTTGACGCACGAACAAATCATGGTCACGGGCGGCAACTCGGACGCGCTCGATCAAATCTGCTGCTCGTTCGAAGTCTTTTGCGGCCAGGGCATG
>CAZXYP010000173.1:4912-10747 GCA_964644955.1 uncultured Anaerolineales bacterium
TTTCACGGACCCGGGCGATACGGTGTTGGTCGAAGCGCCGACGTATCATCTCGCGGTGCGGATTTTGCGCGATCACCATCTCGACGTGATTCCGATTCCGACGGATGCCGACGGCTTGCGCGTGAACGCGCTGCAAGAAACCGTTTTGGAATTAAAGCGCGCGGGAAAACATCCGAAATTCATTTACACGATTCCGACGTTTCACAATCCGACGGGCGCGAGTTTAAGCGAGGGGCGGCGGCGCGGTTTCGTCAAGGTTGCCGAAGCCGAACACATTTTGATTGTCGAAGACGATGTGTACCGCGAACTCGCATACGACGCGCCCGCGCTTCCATCGCTGTGGAGCATGGCTCCCGATGGCGTGGTATTGCGCATGGGTTCGTTTGCCAAATCGCTTGCGCCCGGATTGCGGCTTGGCTGGCTTACGGGCAAAGCCGAACACGTCCAACGCATTGCGCTCGGCGGTTTGCGCGACAGCGGCGGCGGCGTAAATCATTTTGCTGCCATGACGATTGCGGCGTTTTGTGAAGCGGGCATGTACGACGCGCAGGTGGAGAAATTGCGCGCGGCGTATCGCGAACGACGCGATGCCTTGTGCGACGCATTGCGACAAGAAATTCCGCACGCGACGTTCGAAAAACCGGGTGGCGGTTTTTTTCTCTGGGTAAATTTGCCCGAAAATCTTGACACGCAAATGCTGCGCGCGCGCTTGCCGGAATATCAGGTGGACTTTATTCACGGCGCGCGTTTTTTTACCGACGGGCGCGCGACAAATTCTTTTCGCGCCGCGTTCAGTTTGTATCCGCCGAAAGAGTTGCGCGAGGCGGCAAAACGGATTGGCAGGGCGGTGAACGCATAACATAACCGCAAGGCATTGGCAAACCTGACAAATGCGCCTTGTCAGGTTTTTTTTGTTTTCCTATTTGTTCGTATAATCGTTGGCGATGAAAAACGTTCTCTCTGATTTGCGTGTCCTTGATTTGACGCAGGCGATGGCGGGGCCGATTTGCGGAATGCTGCTCGGCGATTTTGGCGCGGATGTCATCAAAATCGAACGTCCCGGCAGCGGCGACCAATCGCGCGGTTGGGGTCCGCCGTTCGTGCAAGGCGAGTCCGCGTATTTTCTCTCGTGCAATCGGAACAAGCGTTCGCTCACGCTCAATCTCGACAAGGCAGAGGCGATAGAAATTTTGCATGAGCTCGTGCGCGGCGCGGATATTTTTCTGGTCAATCAACCGTCGCTGGCATCGCTGCAAAAACGTAAAATGGATTATGTCGCGCTGCGTCAAATCAATCCGCGTTTGATTTATGTTTCGATAACGGGCTACGGGTTCACCGGACCGAAAGCGGGACTCGCCGGATATGATTTGATTGCGCAGGGTGAAGCGGGCTTGATGAGTTTTACGGGCTTGCCCGATTGGGAGCCGATGCGTTATCCCGTTCCGATTGCGGACATTACAACCGGCGTCTATGCCGCGCTTGGCGTTCTCGTCGCCTTGCGCGCGCGCGACCAAAACGGCATCGGGCAGTGTATTGACATGGCGCTGTTTGATTCACAGTTGACGTGGCTCAATCACATCGGAAGCAATTATTTGAACGCGGGCGAGGAACCGCAAAAAATCGGCAACGCGCATGCCAGCATCGTGCCGTATCAGGTGTTTCGCGCGCAAGACAAATACATTATCATCGGCGTCGGCAGCGAAGCATTGTGGAAAAAATTTTTGCGTGTGTTGGCGGCGGAAGAGACGCTCGGACGCGACGAACGCTTTCAATCGAATCGCGGGCGCAGCGAACATCGCGCGGAACTGATTGCGCACATTCAGCGTCTTTTGGAAACGAAACCTGCCGCGCATTGGGTGGACGAATTGCGCGCCGCCGAAATTCCGTGCGGTCCCATCAATTCCGCCGCCGAGGCATTGAACGACGCGCAAACGCGCGCGCGCGGCATGATTGTGGAAATCGAACATCCGCTGCTCGGCATTGCCAAGTCCATCGGCAATCCGATTCATTTTGCGGAAACCCCTGTCACCTACACCAAACACCCCCCCCTTCTCGGCGAACAGACGGATGAAATTTTGCGCGAGTTGGGCAAAACAAATACAGAGATTAGAGACTGGAGACTAAACCAAGTTATCTAAGTTCCAGTCTCCAGTCTCTAGTCTCTAATCTCCAGGAGTTAAAATGCGACGTATCACTGTTCTCGGCGTTGGTTATGTCGGTCTTGTCACAGCCGCCTGCTTTGCGGATTTGGGCAATCCGGTTATTTGTCTCGATGTCGTTCCTGAAAAAATTGCAAAACTGAAACGCGGCGAGTTGCCGATTTATGAGCCCGGTTTGGAAGAAATGGTACAGCGCAACGCGGCAGCGGGACGCTTGACCTTTACGACCGATTATGCCGAAGCGATTCCCGATGCCGAATTCATTTTTGTCGCGGTCGGCACGCCGTCGGGCGTGGATGGGGAAGCGGATTTGAAATACATTCGCAGCGCCGTCGAAAGCATTGCCAAACATTTGAACGGTTACACCATCATTGTCAATCGCAGCACGGTTCCCGTCGGCACGGGTGATTCCACCGCGCAAACGCTCATCGAACGCGGCAAGGTGCAAGGCGTGGACTTTCAAGTCGTGTCGAATCCCGAATTTACGCGCGAAGGTTCCGCCATCTATGATTTTCTGAATCCCGACCGCGTGGTGCTGGGTTCGGTGGATGTCAACGCGGCGGAAGCGGTTGCCGATTTGTATCGCGTGTTCACCAAAAACATCATGCTTACGGATTTGCGGACTGCCGAAATGATTAAATACGCGTCCAACGCGTTCTTGGCAATGAAAATTTCGTTCATTAACGAAATGGCATCCATTTGCGAAAAACTTGGTGCGGATGTGAAACTCGTCGCGCAAGGGATGGGCATGGATGCGCGCATCGGCGCGGCGTTCCTCAACGCGGGGTTGGGCTTTGGGGGCAGCTGCTTTCCAAAAGATGTCAAAGCATTGACGTATATGGCAGAAGTGAACGGCTTGCATCCGCAATTGCTGCGCGCGGTGATGGATATAAATCGCGACCAACGCCGCCGCGTCGTTTTGAACTTGCGCGAAATGTTGGGCGGGCTGCGCGGCAAGACCATTGGGCTGCTCGGACTCGCGTTCAAACCCAACACGGACGATATTCGCGAAGCGGCTGCCATTGACCTCGCGCATATGCTCTCAAACGAAGGCGCGAACTTGCGCGCTTACGACCCCGTTGCAATGGAAAACGCGCACCGCATGTTGGACGGCGTAAAATTTTGCGCGGATGCATACGAAGTGGCAGCGGGCGCGGACGCGGTCATTCTCGTCACGGAATGGAACGAGTTCAAGCAATTGGACATGCAGCGTATCTATGCGTCCATGACCCACAAAATTTTTCTCGACGGGCGGAATATCTATGAACCCGCCGAAATGCGCGCGCACGGGTTCGATTATCGCGGCATTGGGCGACCGCTGAACGGCGTAACCGACAACGGACGGCAGACGCCGGAAGAGTTGGCGCTGGCGAAATAATTTCAAATTGCAGATTTCAGATTTACGATTTGGCGCCACCGGCGTTTCAATCTGCAATCTGCAATCTGCAATCTGCAATCTGCAATGCTCCGCACCGGCATTGACCTCATCGAAGTGGAACGCATCGAAACCGCGATTGCGCGTTACGGCGAACGCTTTACGCGGCGCGTGTACACAGACGGCGAAATCGCGTATTGCGCGGGTCGCGTCACGTCGCTCGCCGCGCGCTTTGCCGCCAAAGAAGCGGTGAGTAAATTGCTCGGCGTCGGCATTCAACACCGCGACGGCGTGGATTGGCGCGAAATCGAAGTCGTGTCGGCGGAGAATGGTTTTCCGACGCTGGCGTTATATGGCAAAGCGCACACGCGCGCGCGCGAACTCGGCTTGCAAGAAATCGCGCTGTCCTTTTCACACACGCGCACACACGCCATCGCGTTTGTGGTCGCTCAATAAAAAATGCGCCCGCGAGGGCGCATCATTGTTTGTCGGGCGAAAATTCCGAAAGCAAAGCGTTCGGAATTTTTTTCTATGTCGCAAAAATCAATCCCAAAACGATATAGAATCCGAGCGTCGCCAGCGATTGTTCGATGCCGATGCGCGCGGGTTTCACGCCCACGCAGGGGTGTGTAATGCCATACACATAATGCGCGCCCGCAAGCGCAAACGCTATCGGCGTCCACAACGGAACGAATTGCAGCAGCGCAAGCGCGAAGGTCAGTGCGATTGACGCGCCAATATACAGCAGCGTGCGCCGTCCCTCGCGCCATTGTTCCGCGCGCGGCGGCAGCTCTTTCATGCGGCGCTGCTTCAACCTCAAATAGACATAGACGATAGACGACGCGGCGTACAACCACGCGAGCAGCCACAGCCACCAGCCCGTCGTCGTCATGGCTCCAACGCTGACCCAATACGCGGCGGGCGCGGTCAATGCCAACATACCCGCGCCCACCAACTCGATGCCGATTTGGCGTTCCTCGCGCTGCGTCACCAACCACAATTGCCACACCAACACGATTGCCGCCGGAATTCCCAACCACAACAAGAACGCGTAACCGCGCCATATCAAAACAACGAGCAGCAATCCAACCAACGCGCCAGTACCCAGCAGCGCCAACAGTGCAGGACGCACATCACTTGACGCGCGTCGTCCCGACAATGCCTTGACCAAAAGCGTCAACGGCTGCCGCGCGATATAACTCGCCAATGCAAACAGCAGCAGCACAAACAAATCTGCGTTCGGCTGCGCCGCCGCAAGCGCGCCAAACAAAAACGGACCGAGCAGTAGAAACCAGCCGCCGTGTTCGGGGGGGAGGACATAGATTTTGAAAAACTTGGCGGGTGAGAGTGCGCGCGGCTGGTCAATGGGCGCGGCGTTCGACGCGTTCGCGGCGCGCGGCTTGGTGGGGGGAGAAACGGTTTGCATGGCAGTCATCGCCTCAGAAAA
Source organism: uncultured Anaerolineales bacterium (assembly GCA_964644955.1). Classification (GTDB taxonomy): domain Bacteria; phylum Chloroflexota; class Anaerolineae; order UBA4142; family SHND01; genus SHND01. The sequence goes on from CAZXYP010000173.1 coordinate 9,894, forward strand.
AATCTACGGGCGGTCATCACCCGTAGATTTGATTATAACGCGCTGCGTCATGGCAGTGTTACGTGCAGGTCAAAATTCGGTTAATGCTGTTCAGCCCTTGCTCACATTGATCATCGTCGTCCCCACATTCCCCGCGAGGATATTGTTTTCTTCTTGAATCAGCCCGCCCCAATAATTCACGTTTTGTTTGCGGTTCAGGCGGATGAACCCGACGACGACGATGGATTGCCCGGGCGCGAGCGTGCCGATGCCCCAGCGATACGGATACATGCGCGGGTCCACGTTTTGGCGCCCGTCATAGTCCACGCCGACGCGGTATGCGCCGTTCGCAGGCGGAAAACCTTTTGTCAAGTAATTGTCGCCTTCGTTGTACAAAAAGCCGGTATCCGGTCCTTGCGACGAGATGGTTTGCGCCGTATCATTGCGGACCGTGATTTTGATTTGCACGATTTGTCCCGTTTGCAGTGAGGTCGGAATGAACTGCACGTTCGTCACGGATACCTTCCCCGTTGACGGCGGCGGGGTGGTCCCGGTATTGACTGTGATGAGTGTTTTGCCCTGATTATCTTGCAGCCACACAATTTGTTCGCGCACCAAGCCCGCCCAATAATTTTTGGATGCGGCGTTGTTGAGCCGAACTTGTCCGTTAATCACGCGCGTTTCGCCGGGCTGCAACGGCGAACCAAAACCCCAACGATAGGGATGGTCAATCATGTTCGCGGCGCGTCCGTCAAATTCCACGCCAACGCGAAACGCGTCGCGCTGTTCCGTAAAACCGTGTGACAAGAACGATTCGCCTTCGAGATACGTGAAACCGGGATTCGGTCCTTGTGTTGCCAACGCCACATTCGTGT
>CAZXYP010000174.1:0-10718 GCA_964644955.1 uncultured Anaerolineales bacterium
GCCATCGGCTTGGCGGTACCGTTGATGCTCGCCCTGCGCATGTTTGTGAATCGCACGACGATGGGCAAAGCCATGCGCGCCACCGCGCAAAATCGCGATGCCTCACGTTTGATGGGCATTGATGTTGACTTTATCATCGGGCTCACGTTTCTCATCGGCGGCGCATTGGCGGGCGCGGGCGGCGTTGTGGGCGGCATGTATTTCCAAAGCGCCCAATGGAACATGGGTTTTGATGCAGGGCTCAAAGCAGTCACCGCCGCTGTACTGGGCGGCATCGGTAACATTACCGGCGCGATGTTGGGCGGGTTCATCATCGGACTCATTTCGGCATTGAGCGACCAGTACTTTGACGCGCAGTGGACGCGCGCCATCGTATTTCTAATCCTGGTCTTGATTCTCGTCTTTCGTCCGAACGGCTTGCTCGGCTCGTCCGTCGTACAGAAAGCGTAGGAGGAAACGATGGCAGCCACCCCACAACCTACAAAAACTCCCGGCGCTTTTCAAAAATACGTCGCCGGCAAATGGCCCCTCCTCGTGATTGCAGGGTTAGCCATTCTCTACCCGTTCATTGACAGCGGCTTGCTCGCAGTGACCAATAACCAAATCGGCGGCTATACCGGCTCATTCGTCAACATTATTGTCTTTTCGCTCCTGGCGCTCGGACTGAATATCGTCGTCGGCTATGCGGGCTTACTCGACCTCGGCTATGCCGCGTTCTTTGCCATTGGCGCATATACGATGGCGATGGTTACGACCAGTTCGCCGCCGTGGGGTCCGTTTCCCGTTCCCGCGCCGTTCAACTATTTCTGGATCGGGCTTATCATTGCCGCAGCCGTCGCCGCATTTTCCGGCTTGCTTCTCGGCTCACCCACGATCCCATTGCGCGGCGACTATCTCGCCATTGTAACGCTCGGGTTTGGCGAAGTCGTCCCAGTACTCTTTCGCAACCTTACCTGCGTGACCATTCCCATTCTCGGTTGGGAGTGTCTCGACATTACTGCCGGAGAAAAGGGCATCAATCCCATTGCCATTCCCACGATTCCGGGGCTCGGCTATTTGATTCACCTCATCAATCCGAATGCCGGATACAATCCAACCGATTTCGGTTACGCCTTTGACAAGATTACGCTCGGTCCGTGGTATTGGCTCGCTATTCTGCTGATGGTCTTTCTCGTTTTCGTCAACATGCGCCTCGAAAATTCACGTCTCGGGCGTTCGTGGATGGCAATGCGCGAGGACGAAGATGCAGCCGCCGCGATGGGCATTGACACTGTCCGCACCAAATTGCTCGCCTTTATGATGGGCGCAATGATTTCTGGTTTCGCAGGCGGATATTATGCCAGCTACATTCAAGGCGTATTCCCCAGCACCTTTGAATTCAGCACTTCGATTATTATTCTCTCGGCGGTCATTCTCGGCGGCATCGGCAATCCGTATGGCGCACTGCTCGGCGCGTTGGTCATTGTCGGCGTAGATACGATTATCTTGCCGACCCTTGACAATTTGGTTACCGGCAGCGGGTTGAATCTCGGTTTTAGCGTCAATAATTTGCGCTACGGCATCTTTGGCATGACCCTGATCTTGATGATGTTGTTCCGACCGGAAGGGCTCTTGCCCAACAAGGCGCGCGCGCGCGAATTGCATGAGGGACAAGAGGAAGAAGCCGAGTCCGGGGTTCTCGCCGCCGAAGAAGAAGTATCACGCGAAGGCGCAGCGGGCTAAAATTCAAAACCTCGAAGGATGCAGTTCACCCCTTCGAGGTTTTTTTGAATCATCAGAATGGACACGGACCTCCAAGCGCGCATCGAACGGCTCTATGAAAACGAGTCGCTGACCGACAACCTGACGGACGCGAACGCGAAAATTTTGCTCCGGTGGGCAGAAGCACAGCTGCGCGAAAACACGGACGAGACTCTCGTCGTCGCCGCGCTTCAAACCGCCAATCAAAGCGACGCCACCGCAAGCGACGCGCTGCTGGCACAAGCCCAAACCTTTCTGACGCAGGAATTACAAGCGCGCGCAATCCCCGCGGCGCGTCCCGCCACCGCCGCCGATGCGGCGCGTGAACAAACCGAATCCGCCGCGCCTGCCGCGCCACCGACACTCACCGTTTCGGGCACAGTCGGAACCGCAAGCGTGTCGGACGCGCGCCTCCATGCGCAAGCCGGCGAAGCAAAATCGCCTGCAAAAAAATCGCGTCGCGCCGCCAAACCCAAAGCCAAGAAATGATTGCCCCTCACGCATGAGCAAAAAATCCCGGACCTCCGCGCGGAGTATCAGCCCGTTTGTGCTGGCAATTGGTGTTGTCATTGCGCTGGTCATCGCCGGCAGTTACTTTTTGTTTGGGCGCAACAACCCCGCTCCACCAGCCGATGACGCGACTGCTGCCCCCCCCCCGTCCGGTACTACTGCGCCACTCACCGCCGCGCCGCCCGCTGATGCGCCGGTCACAAATCTGGCACGCGCCAACGTCGCGCAAGGCGAATGGTACACGCTGTACTTTACCAAACCAACGTATCCCGAAAAAGCGGCGGACCGCAACGGCGGCGTAGATGCCGCTATCGTCGCCGACATCGAACACGCGCAAAAAACAATTGACGCGGCGGTATTTGATTTTCGCCTTCCCGCACTGGTGGATGCGTTCGCGCGCGCGGCACAGCGCGGCGTACGCGTGCGCCTCGTCACGGATTATGCCGCCAATCAAGTATCGAAAGAATACACCGACGCCATCGAAAAAATGGAAAAGGCGGGCGTGCAGGTTTTGCGCGACCACCGCAGCGCGTTAATGCACAATAAATTTGTCGTAATAGACAATCGGCTGTTGTGGACCGGCTCGATGAACTTTACGGCGAACGATGTGTATCGCAACAACAACAACATGCTGCGGGTGATGATGCCTCAACTCATCGAAAATTACAACGCGCGCTTTGAACGCCTCTTTCAAATGCGCGACGCGAACGCGCCCGGCAAACAAGTGCCCAATCCCAAAATCACACTGAGCAGCGGCGTTACCATCGAAAATTATTTTTCCCCGACCGGCGGCACGCAAAAAGCCATCCTCGACAAACTCAAAGCCGCCAAGAAAAATATCCGCGTCACCGCGTTCACCTTCACGGATACCGCAATGGGCGATGTGCTCAAAGCGCAAGCCAAAGCCAATCTCGCGGTGCAAGGCGTATTCGAAGCGCGCAACAACGGCGCACAGGGCGCGGAATATGAGGATTTGAAACGCGCGGGGTTGGATGTGCTGGAAGACGGCAACTGCTATATCTTGCACAGCAAGACGATGGTGATTGACAATCGCTTTGTGGTCACGGGCTCGTACAACTTTACCGCGAACGCCGAAAAATCAAACGACGAAAATATTTTAATCATAGACGACCCCAAATTGGCAAAGGAATATCTCACCGAATTCAACCGCCTTTACAAGCAAGCACAAGCGCCGACCAAATGCGGCGACGCCAAAACGTTGGACACGGACATTGAGACCGAACAATAAACCCAAAACCACGCGCCCCGCGACGACACGCGGCGGCATCCTCCTCGCCTTTCGCAACGGCGCGCTCTTGGCGACGGTAGCGGCAGCGCCGATTCTCATCGGGTTTTTGTGGAACGCCGTGTGGGGTTTGCGGCAAAATGTCACTACCGGAATGTATGCGGTATTGTTTGCCGCATGGCTTGCCGCAAGCGGCGTCGTCGCCGCGTTGACGTGGAACGTGAGGCAAACGCACGGCGCGAACGCGGTGAAATGGTTTTATCCATGCGCGCGCTGCGAGAGTCGCGTGGCGCTCATTTCGTATCGCTGTATGCACTGCCGCGCTCCGTTCACGCCGCCCCCCGAAGCAAGCGCGTTTCGGAATGCGCTGCTTTCCGGCGTCGGGGTTTTTTACGCGCTGTTTGGCATCGGCGTTTTTGTGCTGGGGCGCATCCCGTAAGCGGCGCAAAGCAAACGCCGCCGAAAGAACGGCGGCATTCGGGTTACGGTTCCGGTTTCACAATCACGCGGATTTTATCCGACGTATGGACACTGCACACCAAATCGAATGTGCCCGGCACCGTGAATTGTTGAATGTACGACTGCCCCGTGTCAATTTTCACGCCGCCGATATCAATCGGAAACACATCTTCGTTGCGAATAATGAGCGTATCCTGTCCGCCGATTTGCAGTTCCACCGTCCCCGGTAGAACATTGACCGCTTGCCCCGCGCCCAATTTTGCAGTCGTGCCCGGCGGAACGACGTACACCAATTGACGCGTCGCTTCGCGCGATGCGCGCCATGCTTGCTGCCACCCCGCGAAATTTACGACGATGATGCCGACCACGAACAGTCCGCCCAGACCGATGAGACCCCACCGCACCCAATTCCACATCGCTTTGCCTTTCCGGCGGTGTGCGTACCGCGCCTTGCCGATACGCACACCGCGTTGCTTTTCCGTTATTGCTGAACCGACCGAATTTCGACCGGCACCTCTTTGACCCCCGCTTTTTCAAATGTCAATTTGACATTGAACTTTTCACCGGGCTTGAGATCTTGCGTCAAGCCAATGAGCATGACGTGATAACCGCCGGGTTTCAATTCCAGTGTGCCGGTAGCAGGAACATCAATGCCGCCTTCGACCTCACGCATTTGCATCATACCATCTTTCATTTCCACGGTATGCAGCTCCACAGTTTCGGCGACCGAAGTCTCCGCTTTGACCAATTTGTCAGCCATCCCGCCGCTGTTGATTTTCATATAGATGGCGCTCATCGGTTTTGCCATGTCCATTCCGCTCATGCCCGCTTCCGGCGTTTTCATGCCCATGCCCGTTTCCGGCGTTTTCATGTCCATGCCGCCTTGCGTCAAGGCAGACGCGCGCGCCCACACATCCGTAATCGTCAAACCCATTGCGGGCGGATTCGTCGGCACAGCCGTGGGCGCAGTGGTTCCTCCGCCGCACGCGCTCAAGACGACCACCACCAACACTACAAGTACGCCCATTACCATTTGTTTCGGTTTCATGATGATTTTCCCTCGTTGATGAGAATTTTCAGGTCACTCGCAATATCCTGACGTTGGGTGCCAAAGGGCAAGAGTTCGCGCAGTTGCCCATCGCGGTCAATCACATAAATGAATGCCGAATGGTCCACCGCGTAGCCCAACGCAGAATCTTTGAGTTGCGTTTTTTTGTATTTCACACCGTACGCATCCGCGACGGTTTTGATTTCTTCCGGCGTCCCGCGCAGACCGATATTGGTCGGGTCGAACGCGGGGACGTATTTTTGCAAAACTTGTTGCGAATCGCGTTCCGGGTCAACCGTGACAAAAACGATTTGTACGTCGTCCGCGTCCGCACCCAAATCCGCGCGCGCCCCCGCCATATCCGCCAGCGTGAGCGGACACACATCCGGACAAGAGGTATAGCCAAAGTACAGCATTACCACTTTGCCGCGCGTGCTGCTCAACGTGAACGGCTTGCCGTTTTGGTCGGTGAGCGTAAAGTCCGCAGCAGCTTTGGGCGGATCCAAACGACCGCCATGCAGTGACGGCGTTGTGTCGCCGCCCGAACCGCAACCGATGAGAGCCAATGCGAAAACAATCCACAATGCCATCGCGCCAGCTTTGCTTTGCCATGCCATGTTTCATTCCTTTACAAAATGCGAAATGGGGAAAAAAAACGCGCGCTCAAACGCAAACGCGTTCGCAGAAAAAATCCGTACGCGGCGGCGGCGGGAAACGAACAAGATAAACCTGTTTTGTCGCAAAACCGCGCAGCACGAGGAACGACGAGACTTGGCGTTGAATCAACTCCACCGCTTGCGCCAACGCCAATGTAAACAGCAAGACAAAAAGCGCGCCGGGATTGCCAAAGGGCACGGATAAAATCCAGCCGCTTTCCCAATGCGGCAAGTTTTCCTCGTGATGTCCGGCGGCGGCATGCGGCTGCTCACGCGCCAGATGCTCCGCCATGTCCAACTCCGTGACGTGACCAATCAGGACGTGCGTATGCGGCACGCGTCCCCACTGCCCGACTGTCAACGGGACAACTAACCAGACACACACCGCAAGCAAGACCGTGACGAGCCGCGCCGCGTTCAACATTCGAGACCATTCCGGGGCATTACCGTTCACAGTTCTAGAATACTCCAGAACGCAAGTATCCCAAAAGCGGAGGGCTTGCGCACGGGGCATCTATCATGCGCGCGGAATGACAAATGTCTCGACGCGGCATCCTGCCATTGAGGCAAAGGACACACACGCAAGAACGACCGAAATCGCCTTGCCGCGCGATTGACGATGTGACCACATTCGTTATAATGTAGCCACATGAAAGGAGCGCCCGATGATAACCAAAAGAGTCGGCATGCGCGAGTTCAAAGCCCAAATGAGCGCCTACATGCAATTGGTCAAGCAGGGCAACATCGTTATCCTCACCGAGCGCGGCAAGCCCATCGGACAAATCACGCCGCTGCCCGCTTCACTGGAGGAACGCCACCACAAATTACTCGAAAGCGGTTTTGCCAAGTGGAGCGGACGTAAACTCAAACCGCGCAAACCGACCACCAAACTGCGCGGCAATAAAACAATGGCGGAACTGGTCGTCGAAGGACGTGAATGATTCTTTACCTCGATACGAGCGCCATCGTGAAACGCTATATCCGCGAAAGCGGCTCGCAAGATGTGGAGCATGCGGTACATCGAGCGACTTTTAGCGGCAGCGCCTTTATCACGCGCGCCGAAGTTGCAGCCGCATTTGCCAAAGCCGTCCGCATAAAATTGCTTGATCAAGAGAGCGCGCGCCAAAATCTGGAAACGTTTCGGCAAGATTGGAACGATTATGAACGCTTGGAAGTGAGTGAGGTTGTGGTCGCACGCGCGGATGATATGGCATGGCAACATGGCTTGCGCGGCTACGATGCAGTGCAGCTCGCCGCCGCATTGATTTGGCAAGAAACCCTTGAATCGGCGGTAACGTTCGCAACCTACGACAAGAATCTCTGGGTGGTTGCGCGCCAAGTCGGATTGGAACCATTTCCACCCAAGTTGGTTGAGGATTGATTATGAGCAATTCGTTTCACACGCTCGGCAACAACTATCACCGCAAAGACGGCATTGCCAAAGTGACGGGCGCGGAAAAATACGCGTCGGACATTTCACTGCCGCGCATGTGGCACGCGCGCGTCGTGCGGTCCCCCTACGCGCACGCGCGCATCAAACGCATTGACAAGCGAGACGCCGAAGCGTTGGGCGCGGTGGTGTTGACATACGACGACGTGCCGCATTTGAAATACAACGAGCGCATTGTCAGCACGCCGCCTTTTTTGTACCGCGACCGCACCGTGTTGGCGGACAAGGCGCGCCACGTCGGCGAAGCCGTTGCCGCCGTCGCCGCGCCGACGGAGCAGCTTGCCGAAAAAGCACTGCGCGCATTGAAAATTGATTGGGAAATTTTGCCGCACTATACCGACCCCGAAGCCGCGCAGCGCGAGGGCGCGGAACCGATTCACGACACCGTTTTATTGAACGGCGAACACAAGCCGATTGAAAATAATGTCGCGGTCACGCGCACGGTTGAGGTTGGAAATATCGAACAGGGTTTCGCGCAAGCCGACCATATTTTTGAACGCGAGTATTTGACGAGCCGCATTTATCACGCGCAGATGGAAACGAAAGCGTGTGTGTGCGACCCCGCGCCCGACGGCAGCATCACGGTTTATCCGACGACGCAAAGCATTCACAATGTACGTCAACTGCTCGGCGAAATTTTCTCCATTCCGCTGCACAAGGTCAATGTGAAACGCGTTGCCATCGGCGGCACGTTCGGTTCCTCGATTCAGATGAATTCGATTATTCCGATTTGTGTGGCGCTCGCTTTGCGAGCGCAGCGACCCGTCAAATTGGTTTCCACGCGCGAAGAAGACATGTACGACCACGTGCGTTATCAAACCAAATTGAAATTAAGAATCGGCGTAACGCGCGATGGAAAAATTACGGCGGGACACATTCAAGCATTAGCCGACATTGGCGCGCACAACATTCAAGCGTATCCGTTGCTTTCTGTTCTCGCGGGCTGGAGCGCGTCGCTGTACAAATTTCCGCATCTGCGTTTTGAAGGCAAGGCGGTGTACACCAACAAAACGCCTTCGTGCGCAATGCAAGGATTCGGCAATCCGCAAGCGACCTTCGCGATGGAATCGCTGATGGACGAAATCGCGCACGAACTTGAATTCGATCCTATCGAATTCAAGTTAAAAAATTATGTCGGACTCGGCGGAACATTTTGGGGACAAGGTCCTTCGGTGCAATCCATCATTCGCAGTGACGGCGTTCCGCAACTCTTGCGCGAAGGCGCGCAAAAAATCGGCTGGCGCGCGCGTCCGAAAGCGGGAACGCAAACGGGACGCTATCGGCACGGCATTGGGATGGCGCGCGGTTTTCACACGAGCGGCGCGGGCGCGCCAAAACCGGGTGAAGTGATTGATTATTCCGGCGCGTTCGTCAAAGTCAATGAAGACGGTTCGGTGGATGTAGTTCACGCGATGATGGACCACGGCGGCGGCACACTCGAAGCGATTGCCAAAATCGTCGCGGAAGAATTGGGCGTACCAATCGAACGCGTCGGCATTTCGCCCGCGGATACATTGACGACCGTGTACGATGTGGTCACGCACGCGACGCGCGGCGTGTACGCGGGCGGCGGCGCGGCATTGAAAGCGGCGCGCAATGTCAAGCAGCAAATTTTTGAAAATGCTTCGCGCATTCTCGGATTGCAAGCGGATTCGCTTGTGATTGAACCCGATACCGAATTGATGCAAGCCGTTATCTACTGTCCGAATTTTCCGGAACGCCGCATCACGCTCGGCGCACTTGCGAAACAATTGCAAATCAATTCGTGGGGCACAATGGCAGCCGTCGAAAGTTTGCGTCAAGTGAATTGTCCGCCCGCGTATGTCACGTACTTTGTTGACCTCACGGTGGATACGGAAACGGGACAGGTCACGACGAATCGCGCCGTGATTGGCAGTGACTGCGGCACGGTCGTTAATCCTGCCATGGCAATCGGACAACTGGAAGGCGGCTTGTCAAAAGGCATGGGTTACGCGCTCGTCGAAGACAATCAATGGGACGCGCAAACGGGGCAGCTCGCCGCGAAAGGTTTTTGGATTGACGCCAAAACGCCTGCCATCAGCGAAGCGCCGTTTAACGAAAACATCATCACGCATTTTTCCGACACGTACGAACCGAGCGGTCCCTTCGGCGCAAAAGGCGTCGGCGAAGCGGCAACCAATCCTTGCGCGGCGGCATACGCGAACGCGTTGTACAACGCGTTGGGAATTCGATTTACGGAACTGCCGATTACGGCGGAAAAGGTTGTGAAGGCGGTGAGGGAACGCGAAGAGCGAGAGGCGAGAGGAGAGGAACGAGAGGAAGTGGTGATGGCTATGTAGGCAGTGGGGTGATTTATGAATCTGCGCGAAGAAATCGAATCAATCTACGAAAATACGTATCCAGATAGCTATGTCAAAAAATTCAGCGGCGCTTTGACTGTCGAACTGATTCGTCGCGCGTTGAAACGGCGCGGCATCCCGGTCTCAAAACGCGATGTATTCATCGAAAATGTTCCCATCGAGATTGACCTGATAATTCCTAAAAAATCAGCACGTCCAAAATTTGACCTGATCTACAAGCCAAGTGATGTGCTTGCTGTATTAGAAATAAAGTATCGTGGCGCATTCGGAAGTCAAGGACTCGAAAGCACACAATCGAATTTCAGACGAATCAAGCAAAAGCTAGCGAATGTCGAATGTATTTACTTGACGGTCGTGGAAACACGCGGCTATAAATGGGCAGTATATCGCAAGAATCTTGGTTTTCGCGCGTACACACTCTTTTGGTGGTCAGATTCGCGCAAGGATTATTTTGAGAGTAGAGATTGGGCTAAGCTTGTCCCATTTCTACAGAATTTGACCGCACACGAAAGGAAATGATTTGAAATGGAAATAACAACAATATCAATTCCACTCGATAAAGAAACGGCGCGCATTTACAACAGCGCGTCCGAAGAAGAACAGCGCAAGATTCAATTGCTCATGCGACTCTTTCTGAAGGATTTCATTCGCCCGGCGCGTCCGGTTGGGGAAATCATGGACGAAGCGAGCGATGAGGCAGAACGAAATGGATTAACACCCGAAATTCTCGCGTCCATTTTGAACGATGAGTGACCTTCGTTTCGTTCTTGATACCAACACGCTCGTCAGCGCATTCTTGTTCAAAGAGTCTATCGTCCGTCAGGCATACAATCGCGCAAGCATTCTGGGAACTTTGCTCATATCCGACAAGACAGCAACGGAATTGCGGGAAGTCTTGTCCCGCCCAAAATTTGACAGATACCTTCGCAAAGAGATTCGCGTTGCTTTTGCAATAGCATTCATTGAGCAAGGGATTCTTGTCGAAATTATAGAGACGATTTCAGAAGCGCGTGATGCGAAAGATGACAAATTTCTGGAACTCGCCGTCAGCGGACACGCAACGTGCATCGTCACTGGCGATGAGGATTTGCTGGTACTAAATCCATTTCGCGGCATTCCGATTGTCACGCCGCGTCAATTTCTGGACATGGAATTTTGACACATTAGAACAAGTGTGCTACAGATTAGATTCCTCACCGAATCGTTCTGGCACCTTGTTCGCTGAAAGAGGAACAAGCGACTACTGAACAGAACGCCGTGAACCACA
>CAZXYP010000175.1:0-10691 GCA_964644955.1 uncultured Anaerolineales bacterium
CGCAAGCGACGCCTCCGAAAATTGTGATGCTAAAAATTATTTCGCATAAAGTCTAGTATATGCCCGTTGAAAAAGTTTGACAAGCGAAAATCAGCGCGCGCCGCGCTCCATCCAAATTGCAGATTCACGCGCGTGCGTTATAATCGTTTCGATTTTACTTTCCGAAGCAAGGGAGCAACATGGAATTTCGAGTTGAGGTCGGCAACCTCGCGCAATGGCGCGGCGATGGCGTTGCCGTCACTGTGTTTCAAGACCAACCGTTCGGCGCCGTCACCGCGCAAATCGACGCGGCGTTGGGCGGCGAGATTCAACGCGCGCGCGATTCTAACGAGTTCAGCGCGCGTTATACGTTATCGTACGCATTTTATACGCTCGGCAAATTGCCCGCCGCGCGCGTTGCCGTCGTCGGTTTGGGCAAACGCGAAAAATTCAAATTGGACCGCACGCGCCGCGCCGCCGCCGACGGCGTAAAAGCATTACGCAAACTCGGCGCGAAACACGTCGCGCTCACCGTGACTGCCGATGGTTTGGATTTGGCGGAAGCGGCGCAAGCGTCTGCCGAAGGCGTCGTGATGGGCTTGTTTCAATTTCAAAAATATTATACGTCCGCAGCGGATGATTTGTGGCAAGACGATTTTCGTTTTCAAATCGAGAGCGTGACATTTTTGGTGAACGACGACGCGGAATGGCAAATGGTACGCGCGGCGGTGGAGCGCGGGCGCATTATCGGTGAAGCGAACAATCTCGCGCGCACGTTGGCGAATGAACCGGGCAACGCGCTGACGCCGACGCTTTTGGCGGAACAGGCGCGCGCAGTATGCGAACAACACGGTTTGGAATTTTACGCCATTGACCGCGCGCGCGCGCAAGAACTCGGCATGGGCGCATTCCTCGCCGTCGGGCAAGGTTCCGCCTATCCGCCGGTGCTGTTTGTGATGCGTTATTGGGGCGACCCCGCGCACAAGGACAAAGCGCTCGGTCTCGTCGGCAAAGGCATCACGTTCGACAGCGGCGGCATTTCATTGAAACCTGCCGACCGCATGGAAGACATGAAAGGCGACATGTCGGGCGGCGCGGCAGTAATTGCGGCGATGCAAGCGATTGCGCGATTGAAACCGCGCGTGAACGTGACCGGCGTTGTGGCAGCCGCAGAAAATATGCCAAGCGGTCTGGCATTCAAACCGGGCGATATTTTGCGCGCCATGAACGGCAAGACGATTGAAGTCAATAACACGGACGCGGAGGGACGTCTTGTCCTTGCGGACGCAGTGACGTACGCGAGCCGCGAGTTGAAATTGAATCCGGTCATTGATGCGGCAACGCTGACGGGTTCGATTGTGATTGCGCTCGGCATTTATCGCGCGGGCGTGTTCACGAACGACGACGCGCTCGCCGAAACGTTATATGACATTGGCGAAATGACGGGCGAGAAAAATTGGCAGATGCCGATGGACGAAGAATACTTGCTCGCCCTTCGCAGTGATTGGGCGGATTTGAAAAATACCGGCGGACGCGCGGGCGGTTCGATTACGGGCGCGTGGTTCATTCGCGAATTTGTGGAACCGGGGACGACGTGGGCGCATCTGGACATTGCAGGCGCGGTCGGCACGGGCGACGGCAAAGAACGCGGTTACATTAACAAGTGGGGCAACGGCACGCCGACGCGAACATTTATCGAGTTTGCACTGCGGCAAGCGAATGACGCGACAATATAATCCGAAATCGAAAATCGTCGCGCGCGAGCGCGGCGTTTTTTTTGGACCCAAATTCGCATTGACAAGTGCGTCCAAATTCAATTATCATTTGTCAACCTCGTTACAAAGTTTGGCAGCTGTCCAAAACCGGACAGCATTGATTGTTGCTCTCAAGGAGGCATCCGATGCGTTCGTTTCTTCGATTCGTTGCCTTGGTGTTGTTTGTTGGCATGCTCTTTTTGCTCGCGCACAATCGCGCGTATGCGGATTCCTGTACTTCGTCTGGTTCGGGAGACTGGTCTGCCATTTCTTGGTCGTGCGGTCATACTCCGACAAGCGGGGATGATGGGATCACCGTGAATGGCACGTTCAACAACGGCTCCAAAACATTGACCGCCAACACGAGTGGTCCCTATCTGACAAACCACGGCACATTCAACGGGCAAACCGGCAAGTACGTCTTTGCGGGTTCGGGCACCGGCGGAGTATATGGCAGCGTCGCGACAACGTTCAATGATGTGGATATTTCCATCGGCGTTGATTTCAAAGGTTCCGGCGCGCCGGACAATGCGACGGTGAATGGTACGCTTACGATCAAAAGCGGCGGCTTTGTCAGCGCGAACGCGCCGTACTATGCGACAGGTTCGACGCTGAAATATGATACGGGCGGATTCTATCAAGCAGGCGCCGAATGGAAAACCGGCGCGACTTCCGGCTCGGGCGTGCCATATCATGTGCAAGTTTCCACCACGTCAACGCATTTGAATTTTCAAAACTCGAGCGGCGCCACGCGCACCGCGTTGGGGAATATCACGATTGATTCGGGGACAACATTTTCACTTTCGAATACAGGCGGGGGCGGGAATCTCGCGCTCAAGGGCAATTGGACAAACAACGGGACGTTCAACGCCGACAGCCGCAGTGTCACCTTCAATGGCAGCAGTACCCAGAACCTGGGCGGTTCCAGCGCGACCACATTTTCTGACCTCACTATTGATACCGGCGCGACAGCGCAACTGACAACCGGAGTCGCGCCGGTCATCAACAATACCATTACCATCAATGGGGATTTGTACATGCCCGACACCGTGACGGTTACAAACGATGGCGCGGCGACAATTACATTGGGCAGCGCGGGAACAATTCATACCGAAGATGCAGATGGCGTCACCGGCAGCGCGTCAACCTCTTTCGGTCTCAATTTTTCACACTCTTCCATTGACACGAATGGCACTGTTGTCTATAACCGCAGCGGCGCTCAAACCATTACCGCCAGAACGTATCAAAACTTGACGACTGCCGGGAGTGGCACCAAATCGCTCAGTTCCGGCGGCACAACCATCAACAGCACATTGACTATTCGCTCAGGCACGACGCTGGATGTGCTTGCAATACAACCCACAGTTCAAGGTGGTGGAAGTATCGTTGTAAATGGCACACTGGATTTCAGCAACTCTTCCGGATTTATCCAGAGCGGTACCTCCGGCACAACCACATTGACGATGGGTTCTGGGGGATGGATCAAGACCGTGGACTCTAACGGTTTAGGCCCCGACTCGAACGCATCCCTTCAAACTCAATCCGGCGGAGCGTGGAACACCACAAGTGTCAGCACAAATGGCACGATCGAATATTATCGCACCAGCGCACAGACGATTACAGACCGCGACTATAACCACCTCACAATTACAAACACTGGGACAAAAACCTGGGCACCTTCTTCTACGCGCACCATCAATGGCAACTTGACCATCGGTACTAGCGCGCCCCTTACCATGTCCGGCTCACAAACGGTGAATCTCAAAGGTAACTTTTCCAACAGCGGCACCTTCACCGCCGGTACCGGCACCATCACCTTTAACGGCAGCGGCACCCAAAACCTGACAGCCAACAATTCGACGACGTTCAACAACTTGACTGTCAACAGCGGCGTCACGCTTGTCGAAACTGTCAGCGCGGACAATGCGACAGCAAGCGGAACATTGACTAACAACGGCACGATTCGCAAATCGCAAAGCGTCAGCGGCACAGGTTCCAAAACCTTTGGCTTGGCAGGCGCATACAATGGCGCGAACCTGACCATCAATGTCACCACGCAAGGTACACTTTCCAATGTACAAGTGGATCGCATTGACAGCAATCACCCGAACGCCAACACCGCGCAGCAGACCGGACGCTATTGGAGCATTACACCCACCGGCAGCGGTTATACCGCAAACCTCACCTTACCGCGCAGCAATTCCGGCGCGCCTTCAGTGTGCAAACACGTCAGCGGTTCAACCTGGTCGTGCGCGTCAAACAGTAACAACACTAACGATGTCACGCGCAACGGCATCACGAGTTTTTCCGATTGGGCAGTCGGCAATGACGCCCCCACCTCCGCCGGGCTCGTCAGTTTCAAAGCCAAACTTACGCCCAAAAACAAAGTCAAAGTGAAATGGGAAACCGGCAACGAGTCGAACGTTTTTGGATTCAATCTGTACCGTCAACCTGTCGGCAGCAAGAAATGGGTCAAGCTGAACGGCGATGTCCCCATTGACGCGCAGAATATCGGCAAGCCGGAGGGCGCGCTCTATACGTTCGTTGACAAAAAAGTTCAATCCGGCAAAACGTATCGTTACAAACTGGAGGTCCTCAAGACATCCGAGCCGTCGGAATGGAGCGAGGTCGTCAAGGTCGCTGTCCCTTGATTCAGAAGAAACCCCTGCCGAGCCAAACGCGGCAGGGGATTTCTTGTAGGCGAGAGCCAGCTTTCGTCCTATTGACCGCGCGCGCGCGTGCATATACAATGCGGACACATGAAGACTCGCACGTTTATTCTCGTCATTGGATTGGCGCTGTTGGCAGGCATTGCCCTGGGCGGCTATCTTGCCGTCGCGGCAGCGCCTGCGCCGCCCTCGCCCGTCGCCGGTGAATTGGAATTGTCCGAACAGGCACAGGCAGATTACATTGCCAATATCGCCGAAGCGTACGCCATGAACGGCAACTTGAAGCTTGCCCAAGACCGTTTGGCGCGCTTACAAGACCCGCAAATCGCCGCGCGCGTAGAAAAACTTGCTATCGAGACGGCGAATCAACGCGACCGTCGCGCCCAAACGCTCGCGCGCCTCGCCGTCGCGCTCGGTTCCGAAATCAAGGGGCTGGTCGCATTGTACGAATCGCCCACCCCCGAGCCGACACGCACCGCCACTACCGTATCCAATCTGGTCTTTAGCAATGTGCGCGCGACGCAAACGCCCTACAGGACAGAAACGCCCCCCCCCCCAACGCCCGCGCCAACCGAAGCGCCCAAATTCGTCGTCGTGCCGAATGAAAATCCGTTCGTCGTTTTACCCACCGACACGCCGACGATTACGCCGACACGCCGTCCCGCCACGCGCGTGCCAACCGCGACGATTACGCCGACGCCGACCGAAATCCCCCCCCCCCCGCCGGTGGAATTTCAACCGGGCTTTCCCGGCGGTTGGCCCCCCGGCGTCTATTTCATTCCCGCAAATGTCCAGCCGGGTGAAAAGTATTGGCATCTCGTCAAAGCCGTCTATTGCGATTTCGTCGAAGAAAATTTCGGCTGTCCCGACCGCCCCGGCAATCGCAGCGGCACGAGCATCTATGTCATGAACGGCGGCGCGCCGATTGATGTGATTCGTCCCGACGGCATGAATGTGGGCGGCGACCCGACGCAAATCGGCGACCTCAAAGCGCCGAACGACCCGTGCGAATGTTCGTGGACCTTTCTCGTCAGCGATTACAAAGTTTCCGTCGCGGGCGCGCCGAGCGACGCCATCGGCGGTTTCTCACTTTACACTGTCGGCGGCAATGTGCTGGCGGGACACGCGCACGTGCGGTACTTTTTGTATTTTGATTACGTGACGCGTTGATTCGATGGAACGTGCAAAAAAAATTCGCCGCGCAATCCATTGCGCGGCGAATTTTTTTTGTCAGCGCATGCGGATACACTATACGCACAAAACCGCGCACGGAACTCTCTGGCGCCAATGGGTTGAACGGCACCGACGGGATGAAGCAACGCGATCATCTCCAGTCCGACCGCCCTCCGACTGGCTGACTTTGGGATGAAGACGCGCGCGTTCGCTGTTTGTGCGATGGCAAACAGCAAGTGAATTGGATGTACTCGGGTTTGATGTGTGGCGCGCGTCCCACTACTTGCTGTCAGTGACAGCGCCCCGGCGGTTGCGCGCAATGCATCGGAATTTCTTTCGTATCAGGAATAGAGGAGTAGAAATGCGCGTACAACTTCTGGGTCAAATTGACTGCCCGCTTGCTCCTGCAAATACGCCCGCACCTGCTCATCGGACCATGCCTTGCGATATGGGCGGTCGGACGACAATGCATCCCATACATCCACTACGGCAAAAACGCGCGCCGCCAGCGGAATCTGCTCGCCTTTCAATCCGCGCGGATACCCCTTGCCGTCCCACCTTTCGTGATGATACAGCGGAATATCCAGCGCCGGACGCAGATATGCAATCGGCGACAACAAGTCATACGCCATCTGCGGATGCTGGCGCATCAAGGTCCATTCTTCCTCCGTCAACTTGTCCGACTTGAACAAGATGACATCGGGAATACCAAGTTTGCCAATATCATGCAAGAGGGCGCCGCGCTGCCAATGAACGAGGTCAGCTTCGGAGATGCCCATCGCGCGGGCGAGGCGCAAGGTCATGGCAGTGACACGCTGGGTATGTCCTTGGGTTTCCTTGTCACGCAGGTCGAGCGCGCGGGACCAGCCCTCAATCGTCGCATCGTACGCCAAGCGCAGTTCGGTATTCGCGCGTCGCAGGTCATCAAAGAGGGATACATTATCTATGGCAATCGCGGCTTGCTGCCCAAGAATCTGAACCAATTCGCGGAGACTATCCGTCATAACCAGGGGCGTACGAGTAAAAAGTTCCAGGACACCCACCACTTGCCCTTTGGCAGTGAGCGGCGCGGCAAGATAAGATACAAACTCTTCCCGGGACAGTAAATGTGCGCGCTCCAATCCATCCATTGCAGTACTGAGGTCGGGCACAAACACCAGTTCACGATGCAATGCCGCTTTGCCGGCATAGCCATCCCCGTAGCGCAGATGCGTATGCCGCAATGCAGTGGTGCGGAAACCGCGCCCCTGGGCAAATTCAAGGACCGGCGCGTAGCGATTTGCCAACAAAATGTTTGCGGCATCAATCGTGAGCAGTTCGAACAACTGGTCAAGAAAAATTTCAAGAATTCCATCGAGGTCAAAACTGCTGCTAATTGCCCGGTCAATGACGCGCAGAGATTCGATTTGGCGCAGATGCTGCCGAGTTTCCACAAACAAGCGCGCATTTTCCAAAGCGACAGCTGCTTGATTGGAAAAGAGTTCCATGAGGCGCTGGTCTTGCTCTGAAAATGCTGCCACGCGTGTGCTGAACATGCTCACGATAGCGAGCAAGCGACCGTTACGTTCGACGGGCACCCATAGCCCGGAACGGAGCTCGGGGTCAATCTCAATATAACGCTTGTCCGCCTTTAAATCCGGAATATTGAGCGTCACACGGTCCTTGACCACGCTATTTCCAAGACCCTGCGCATTGTTGGCGTTCAATCGCAGCTTTTGCGCCCGGACGCGCGTTTCTTCCGAAAAGCCCGCGCTAAATTGAATTGTAAATTCCCCGCTTGCCGAATCATCACTATAAAATTGGGCGCGGTCAGCGCCGATTGCCCGCATCGCAATCTGATATAACAATTCGGTTTGTACGCTCGGTTCCAAGGAACCGTTCAGGGCTAATCCTGCCTCATACAACAGCTCAAATTGGTGCGCGCGCAAGGTTGTTTCCTGCAAGAGCCGCGCGTTCACCAGCGCCATGCCGGCGACATCGGCGAATGCCTGCAAATTTTCCAAATGGGTTTTAGAAAACGCATTCTCCCGATAGCTGCCCAAATTGACGAAACCGATAGTCAAGTCATTCCCGCGAATCGGCGCGCCAAGCACGCTGAGCTCTTGCGGGACGTTTTCGGGTTGAATCCAGCCCGGATACAGGCGCGTGTCAGGAATAAGGTGGGGCTGACCACTTTCGCTCATCATTCGCAAATTTTGCGTATCCTTTACGACAAAGCGAATATTGTTCGCCGGCATTTCACTTTCGGGCGCGCGGCGCACAGCTTTTGCGATTCCATCTTGCAAGAGAAAAACCGTCGCCACGTCATATTCCGTAACCCGCCGGACGTTCAGCAGGATTTGGTCGAGAACATTGTCCAAATCGAGTGAGCTGTTTAGCGCGGCGGCTGTGTCGCGCAGCGCCTCTGCCAGAATGCGCTGCTTTTGTTCTGCCGCTTGTACCTGCTGTCGCCGGATCGCGCTCGTCAGAATATCCGATGCAGCTCGCAGCGCCTCAACTTCCACGTGAGACCATTCGCTGTCGCCTGTATGGCGCTCGAATCCCACAAGACCCCACCACGTGTCTGCGACAAAAAGCGATAGGAATAGAATAGAGTCAATTCCCTGCGCTTGCGCCACGGCACGTTCCGGTGGCGGAAAATCGCTAACCGGGATCTCGACTGCCTCGCCGTGCTCCAGCGACTCGAACCACCGCGCAAGACCACTTGTACGCAGCGGAAATGGAGTCAAGTCCGGATTGTCCATTTGGGGCGTAATTCCCTCTGCAACCCATTCAAAACGTTGATGCGTCAAGATTGCGCCTTGCGCAGTCCGCTCATTTTCAAACAAATACACTCGCCTTGTGCCGGTCGCCGCGCCCAGACGCGCGAGGGTGTTGCGCCAAGCGAGTGTCCAATCGTCCGAGTCAAGAAATTCCTGAGCCGCGTATGCCACCGCGCTGAGAATGGCGTCGCGCTTTTGCAAGGAGGCTTCTGTGCGCTTGCGCGCGGTAACATCGCGTACGATGATAATAAATTGAATTTGGTTTTGCGCCTCCCAATGGGCAAAGGAGATTTCGGCGGGAAACTCGGTGCCATCACTTTTTCTGGCGCGTACTTCGCGAATTCCGCCCGGACCACTCGCGTCTTGACCGGTCAAGAAAGCCCTCATATCTTTTTCAAAGGCAGAGTGTGCGTAAGAGGGAAAAAGTAGGGTGACGGGTTTGCCGAGTATCCGGTCCGATGAATAGCCATACATCTTGGACGCGGCTTTGTTCCAAAACGTAATCACTCCGTTTTGGTCTGTGGAAATTATGGCGTCAGTGGCGC
Source organism: uncultured Anaerolineales bacterium (assembly GCA_964644955.1). GTDB lineage: Bacteria > Chloroflexota > Anaerolineae > UBA4142 > SHND01 > SHND01. The sequence goes on from CAZXYP010000175.1 coordinate 8,883, forward strand.
TATCCGCCAGCGTGCGAAAGCGGCTGGCGCTCGCTTCCAATGCCTCCGCGGTAAGGCGGGCTTGCGCGCGAAGCTCTTGTTCACGAAGGGTGTGTGCCACCGCCTGCCCCAGCCGTCCCAAGCAGTCTTTGAGCAAATAGTCTGCCGCGCCGCGCTTCATCGCCTCGACCGCCAACTCTTCGCCAATCGCTCCCGAAATAATGATAATGGGCAGCGGCAATTCTTGCGCGAGCACCCAATTCAACGCGCGGATGCCGTCGTATTGCGGTAGGCGGTAATCGGCGAGAATTATATCGAAACGCTCGGGGTGTTCCAGCGCATTTTGAAATTCGGCTTCGCTTACGACGCGTTCCGACTCGACCGCAAAGCCCGCGCGACGGAGCTCATTCAAAATCAATTCCGCGTCATGCGCGTTGTCTTCCAGCAGCAGCACACGTAGTGGAACCATGTTGGAGTATTCTCCTTCGCATACCCAGACGTGTCACGGCGCGAGTGTAAAATAAAACGTCGCGCCTTTATCCGGCGTACCGGTCGCCCACACCTGACCGCCGTGCCGCTCTACAATGCGCGCAACGATTGCAAGCCCTACGCCCGTACCTTCAAATTCCTCGACAGAGTGCAAACGCTGAAAGACACCAAATAATTTCTCAACATAGCGCATATCAAAACCCACCCCGTTGTCTTTCATATAATAGGCGATTCTATCGCCCTGCAGGACAGCACCGATTTCAATGCGCGCCGGGCTGCGCGGGCGTGTAAACTTTAACGCATTGCTCAACAAATTGACCCAGACCTGTTTGAACAGCTGCGGGTCCGCTTCCGCAGAGGGCAGCTCGCGCAGCGTAATTTCTACGGCGCGGACGCGCCGTTCCAATTCCAACTCACTCAAAACTTGCTGCACCAACGACGTCATGGCAACGTGTACCTTGGTTAAAGGTTGACGACCGGCGCGCGAAAAATCAAGCAAATCATCCACCAATGCACTTAGATGTTGCGCGTTCGCGCGCACCAGTTCTAGATCATGGCGTGCTTCGGGCGAAAATTCGGACGCATGCTCCTCATGCAAAATCCGCGTAAAGCCATCCATGGCGCGCAAGGGCGCGCGCAAATCGTGTGAGACCGAATAAGTGAACGCTTCCAATTCGCGATTGGTGTCTTCGAGCTGCGCGATGCGTTCACGGACCCGTTTCTGCAATTCTTTTTCGTCGGCAGGAGAATAGGCGCGCCACGCGGAGAACGGGGAAAAAAATCCGGGCGGAGTGTGCTATCGTAGAAATGACTGTGCTGAAAAACAGAGTGTGTTCCTGCTTGGATTTCAGCAAAGGTTTGAGCACAAAGGTTTGCCGGAACAAGGGTCGAGCAATCACTACATGCGATTACGGCGTCATGTTACGTCTCCTTGGCACAGGACATCAGGACGTTTGTGTCTTATATTCGGGTTTTGAGTTCAAGTTGGTGATTCACGCAGATTCCCGTCTGGGTAGAGGACTAAGGACATGGCACGGCAATACTTTGTATTTGCCAAGCGCGATTGCAAGCAAATCCGTGCGGATTGCATTTTCCGACCAGATTCGCAGTCCGTCTTGGAACGCATAACGGTTGAGGTCGGAAGCGGATAAATTCGATTTTTCAAAGATGGTAGTACGCGGCACGGGCGCACCGAGATGCGAGCGAGAGCCGATGCAATTTCATTCCAACAATGCATACCTATTGTATCACGAAATCCTGATTTATGCTGAGCGGAGTTTGGAAAAGGGTGCATTTCACTCTTGGGGCGAGTTTGACAGGCGATGTCCCCAACACAGTTGG
>CAZXYP010000176.1:0-10630 GCA_964644955.1 uncultured Anaerolineales bacterium
GGCGACGCGGATTGACGAACTGCGCGGCATGGCGGGTTCGCAGCTCAATCTCGGCATGATTGACGGGGATGAGGGCAATTATGACGCGGCGCGTCAAGAATTTGAACGCGCGCTGCCGCTGTTCGAGCGTGTCGGCGACCGGCGCGGGGTGAGTATCACGCTGGGGAATTTGGGTGAGATAGCGCTCCAAGAAGAACGTCTGGCGGATGCGGAAGCGTTATTTCGTCAATCGCTTGTCTTGAATCAAGAGCTTGCCCTGCCCGAAAAAGCCACAAACATGACGCGCAATTTGGGACGGGTCGCGTATAAACGCGGCGAATATGTTAACGCGCAGCGATTCTTTTCCAGCGCGCTCGCCGAATTTCGCCGCATTGATTTCAAACGCGGCGAATCTCTCACGCTCGACGGCTTGGGCAACGTCGCACTCGCGCAAAACGATTTCGCGCGCGCACAGGAAATTTTCCGCGCGGCACTGGCTTTGGCGGAAAGCATCAATGCGCCGCCGCGCGCGTGTGATGCTGTATTGGGTTTGGCGCGTGTGGCAGAAGGGCAGGGCGATTTCGCGCGGGCAGTGGAATTGTACACGTCGGTCGTGAATCACAGCGCGGCGGAGGGGGATGCGCGAACGGCGGCGAGCAAGGCGCTCACTGCAATACAGGAAAAAATGAACGCGGGGCGGACAACCTCAATCTAAAAGGAAACTCAACTCACCTAATTTCAATTCCGCGCAAAGGCGTTACATACGCGAACACGCGCATGTTTGACTCGCTCTGCGATAATTCAGGATAACAACGTCGAAACGCGCCGCGCAATCCTGCCAATGCGAATTCACTTGCCGCCATCATCTCTCCGGCACCATTTCACTGACACACCACCTTCCCCTCTTCAATCGTCGGCGCATTAAACAAATCATCCACTGCCGCGCGCACTTTGGCTTTGTCAAAGACCAGCACCGATTTGCCGTCGGGCGTCGTCCAAAAATACCACATGGTTTCGTCAATCACGCGCCCGCGAATGTTGCCCGGTTGGATGCTGCTTCCGATTTGCACGAGACGCGGCACATCCAACGGACCGAAATCGGTCGTCACCACAGATTGCAGTTGGTCGTACAATTGCGGAATCTTGGTCACAATCCCCGGCGACATGACTTTGTCGCGCAGGGCATACAAGACGCGCTGCTGCCGCTGCGCGCGCGAAATATCGCCGCTGCCGTGACGCTGGCGCACAAACATCAATGCCGTCGCGCCGTTCATGTGTTGGATTCCCGCATCCACTTTGAAATGGCGAAAACCCGTCGGCGAAGTCGCGTCAATGAAATCATCTTCGAGCGCGCACGGCACGTTCACATCAATCCCGCCAAGCGTATCCACGATGCGCGTGAACCCTTCGAAATTGACGCGCGCGTACTTGTCCACGCGGATACCGAAATTGTCCGCAATCACTTTTTTCATCAAACCCGGTCCGCCGCCCGGATATTTGGTATACTCTCCCCAGAAATCGGTAATGTTGATGCGGTCCCACCCGCGCGTCGGAATGTTCACATACAAGTCGCGCGGCAGACTCAACACGGCGGCGCGTCCGTTCGTCGTATCGAGAAACGCAATCATGATCACATCCGTGCGCCACACCGGTTCGCCGAAACGTTGGTCACTGCCGAGCAGCAGCACATTCAGCGTTTGGTCGAGTTTGCCGGACGCGGTCGGGAGCGAAGGCGCGGCGGTTTGGGCGGAACGCGTTGGTTGATTGCGCACGTTAATGTCCGCGCTTTCTTCGGGCGGCACGAACGGAAACGGCGGCTTGGGCGGTTCTGCGGTGGGAATGTCGAACGGCACTTGCGCCAGAACCTGCTGCGCCAATTCCGTCGGCTGTGATTCAAAATAGAAACCGAGCGCGCCGACAATCAAGGAAATGCCGACCAACGCGAGAATCAAAAGCGAAAGCCGACTCGGTCCGCGCGCCGGAGCGTTTGGGGTTTGACGCGCGGACCGTCGTTTGCGGGCTGCCATAAATGCAATAATACTCCAACTCGCGCGCGCCGCCTAGCGCGAACCGAAAAGACCCAAAGGGTTTCCGGAAACCCTTTGGGTCTAAAATAAATGAACATGACTTTTGAAACCGAACCGTCGCCGCTTTCGCGCGACATTCACTTGCTCGGCGACATGCTGGGCGAAACGCTGCGCGCGTTGGAGGGCGACGCGCTGTTTGCGTCCGAAGAACGCGTGCGCGCGCTCGCCAAAGCGCGGCGCGGCGGCGACAAGAACGCCACGCGCGAACTCACCGCGCAAATTGCGCAACAAGCTGCTGCCACGCTCGAATTGATTGCGCTCGCGTTCACCGCGTATTTTGATTTGGTCAACCTTGCCGAAGAACAGCATCGTGTGCGCGTTTTGCGCGGACGCGAACGCGCGCAACCGCATCACGCGCGGGAAGAGTCCATCGCGCGCGCGTTTCAGGAATTTCGCGCGCAGAACCTTTCGGCGAAACGCGTTGCGGAATTGGTGGAGCGCCTGCACGTCGAACTCGTCTTTACCGCGCATCCGACCGAAGCGAAACGGCGCACGATTCTTTCCAAACTCGAACGCATGGCGACGTATTTGTATGAATTGGACCGCGCCGACCTCGTGCCGCAGGAACGCGCGGCGTACGAAAATAAATTGCGCGCGGAAATTCACGCGCTGTGGCTGACCGACCGTTCCCGCAGCACGCGCCCCGAAGTGACGGATGAAGTCAAAACAGGTCTGTTCTTTGTCGAATCCACCCTGTGGGATATTGTGCCGCGTTTGTACGACGATTTGCGAACTGCGCTTGCCGACGCGTATCCCGAAATCGAAATGCCCGCGCGGTTTATTTCGTTCGGTTCGTGGATTGGCGGCGACCGCGACGGCAATCCGTTTGTCACGGCAGCAGTGACCGCCGAAGCGCTGCGCCTCAATCGCGGGCTGGCAGTCGAAAATTATCGCGCGGCAGTGCGCGCATTGGAACGCGACCTCACCCTGTCCGACCATCGCGTGCGCGTGTCCGACGAACTGCGCGCGTCACTGCAAAACGATTTGGCGCAGCCGCACGCGCATTTGGAATATCTGCACGCGCGCTATCCGATGGAAGTGTACCGTTTGAAATTGGAAGGCATCGCGCACGCGTTGGACGAGACGACGCAAGACCGCGTGACCGAACGCTTGCTTGGCGTCAACAACGCGCCGCTGCCCAAACTGCGCGCTGCCGCGCAATTCGACGCGGCATTGAAACTGCTTGACGACAGTTTGAACGCCGACCGCGGGCAGGTGATTGCGGCGACGGATTTGCGCGCGCTGCGCGAACGCGTTGCCGTGTTTGGTTTTCACACCGTGCATTTGGATTTGCGTCAAGAGTCGTCGCGCCTGATTGCGGATGTGGACGCGCTGTTGTACGCGCATCGCGTGACGCCGCATTTCGCGCAAATGACGCGTGTGGAACAAGCGCGCTTGCTGACGTATTTGATTTCCCAACCGCCGCAAGTGTTGCAACAGGGGGGGGGGCTGAGCGAAGAGACGAACGAAACGATTGCGCTGTTTCAAACCCTCGCGCGCGCGTACGCGAATTATGGCGCGGAACCGCTCGGCAGTTTTGTGATTTCGATGGCGCAGTCGGCGAGTGATGTGTTGGCGGTTTTGTTTCTCGCGCATTGGGCGCGCATTGCCGACCAATTGGACATTGTGCCGTTGTTTGAAACGATGGACGCGCTCCAATCCGCCGCGCCGATTTTGCAAGAATTGTTTGCGAACGACGCGTACGCGCGGCATTTGCAAGCGCGCGGGATGAAACAGCAAGTGATGGTCGGTTATTCCGACAGCAACAAAGAAAGCGGTCTGGTTGCCGCCAATTGGGCATTGTATCAGGCGAAAACGGCGCTCGCGGAAGTGTGCCGCGCGCAGAAGGTCGAACTCACGTTGTTTCACGGACGCGGCGGCAGTGTCGCGCGCGGGGGCGGTCCGCCCTCGCGCGCGATTTTGGCGGAACCGTCCGGCACGCTCGACGGACGTTTTCGTATGACGGAACAGGGCGAAGTCTTGTCGGCGCGGTACGGCAATCCGCATCTCGCGCATCGTCATCTGGAACAAATTATTTACGCGGTCTTGCGCGCGAGCATAATGGAAACCGAACCGCTGCGCGAGGATTGGCGCGCGCTGATGCAAGAATTGTCGAACGCGGGATTGCGGGCTTACAAAGCCTTGGTGTACGAGACGCCGCGCTTTATCGAGTTTTGGACGCAAGCGACGCCCATCCGCGAAATCGAACAATTGCGCATCGGCTCGCGTCCGTCGCGCCGCAAGTCGTCGCCTTCGATTCAAACGCTGCGCGCGATACCGTGGGTGTTTAGTTGGATGCAGTCGCGTTTCAATTTGCCGGGGTGGTACGGCTTGGGCAGCGCGTTGGATGCAGTGACAAACCCTTACCCTAACCCTCTCCCTACAAAGGAGAGGGAATTGCGGATTGAAATGCTGCGCGCCATGACACGCGAGTGGCAATTTTTCAACACGATGCTGCAAAACGTCCAAAACGCGTTGGGCAAAGCCGACATGGGCATTGCGGAACAATACGCGCTGTTGGTGCAAGACGCGGATTTGCGCGCGCAAATTTTCGGCGCCATCCGCGACGAATTCGAACGCACGCGCGCGTGGATTTTAAGGTTGACCGACCAAACGGAAATGTTGGACAACGAACCTGTCTTGCAGCGCGCGATTCGTTTACGAAATCCGTACGTGGACCCGTTGAACTTTATTCAAATCGAATTGTTGAAACGTCTGCGCGCATTGCCCGAAGACGCGACGGATGCGCGCCAAGAATTGATGGAAGCAATGATTGTGACCATCAACGGCATCGCGGCGGGGCTGCGGAATACCGGGTGAAAATAAAGGATGACGGGAGAAGGATGAAAGACAAATTGCTTCCCGCCAGGACTGAACGCAACCGTGTGTAGATTGGTTCCCCGTTCGGGATATGCGGAGATTGACAATTGCGCGAGGACTGTGCAGGTCATCGTGTCCCAAAGGCGCGCGAGACTGTCATTCCCGGCAGGCTGACTCTACCTCATCAGTGCGCCCGCGCAGAAAAGCCCGGAAAATGTAAAACGACTTTATGAAATCCAATAAGACGGGAAACCAAATCTCGCGTATAATGTCAATTGAAACATTTCAGAGGATAACTCCGTTTGCTTGACTTGCAAAAGCGCCGTCGAGACGCGTGAACCGTGATAGCTGGAATCAAAAGGCGCCGGTGCAGGCAGCAAAAATAGTAACGGCGTCATTGGATGCCGTGGGAGCTATCGAATGCCGTGCCATTGCGCCGGGGAGGAAACACGATTAATCGAATCCATGCGAGCAACGCTCGCGTACGTCCGTACGGAATTTTGAAAACATATTCGTAAGCACTCAAGGAGACAAGAAAATGAAAAAAGACCGTTTCCCGTAACCGTTCTTGCAATTCTGTCGGCAATCGCCGCAGTGCTTGCCGCAGTGCATGTCCTCCAGGCACTGACCATTCTGCCGCTCTTTGCGCTCGGAGTTACGCTCCCGCAGGCAAATTGGTGGTCCGCTTTTATGTGGGCGCTGATGGTGTGGGTCTGGGTGTGGCTTTTCCGAATGCTCTGGGCAGTCGAACCGCAGGCGTGGATGTTTCTCGCCGTCATCTCGGTGTTCAATCTTATTTTGGACACGACCGCCATCATCTTTGGCGGATATGGGACAACGTTTTCGGACTATAGTCTCAGTTTTTTGGTCAACGGCGCAATTTTGCTCTACGTCATGCTGCCAAGCACCAAAGCCGCGTTTGGAATCCCGCAAAGCAAATAAGACAGAGGGGCAGGATTTCCTGCCCCTCATTTTTTACTGCAAAGCGGTACTGTTTTTCACCAAGCGGGGAAAAAAGCAAGAGAGAAAAAAAATCGAGGCGTATGACCTCGATTTTTGGGTGTGGGCCCGGCAGGGTTCGAACCTGCAACCAAAGCGTTATGAGCACTCTGCTCTACCGTTGAGCTACAGGCCCCCGAAAAAAAGTGCCGAGTGATGGGCAATGAGGACGGAGTATTTACTCATACCTCGGCACTCTTTACTTGGCACTGAACAAAAGCGGGAGACCGGATTCGAACCGGCGACGTTCGCCTTGGAAGGGCGACATTCTGCCACTGAATTACTCCCGCGTTCTAACCAGACTTGAGGTGAGTGTCGTTCAGTCCTCAGCACTCGTCCCTCATTACTGTTTTGTGGTCGGGGCGAGAGGATTTGAACCTCCGACCTCATGGTCCCAAACCAAGCGCGCTACCGGACTGCGCCACGCCCCGTCGTTTGTAAGGTAACGTGATTATAGCGTACTTTTGCCGTTTGAAAAATCAGCGGATTTGGACGCCGCCCAAATCTATCGCGTTTCCCAGCACCTCACCCGAACGCGGATTGTACATTTTCACAATCGCGCGATATGCGCCCGGCGCAAGGGTCGCGGGAATTTTCAAACGCAGTGGCTCGCGATACAACGCGCTCGTTTCCCAACGCGTCATCGGCAATAATTCGCTCAAGGGGATTTCATCATACTGCGCGACATTTTCCCCCTGCGCGGTCAACAGTTGCAGCGTGACCTGATAATTGTAATTCACCGTTTGCAGTAATTTCCAATACATCACCACATCAAAAAAATCTCCGTGTTCCAAATCGCGCGCACTCATTTCGTAGCCGACGAGTTGGACGCGTTCGCCCACAGTTTGATTCATCCGAGTTGCGTTCGGCGGCAGTTCCCGCGTCGGCTGTGTGAGAAATCCTTGCACGCGCGTTTGCGATTCGCCCGAAAACACCCGGTCGTCCAGCAACGTCGCGCTATCCGCGAAATAACTGCGAATGTCGCCGTGCGGGTCGGTCACGGTATCGTAAATTCGCAGCATCCACACACGCGGCGCATTGGCAAATACGCGGTCGAGCGCCGCGCGCGTTTCGTCCGCCGTCGTCGCGTAAAAATCGGACTGTGGGTCGCCCCAGCCCAAATTTTTTTCGCCGCCAATCGAACCCGTTTGCAAAACAAGCGGTGACGCAGTTTCATCACCGCGATAATTCACCAGCCGTGTGCGCGCAATCGTTTCGGGAAAATAATATTCCAGCGCGGGATACGCGTACCCCGCATTCACCACAATCACATCGCCCGGTCTCCAACGTTCGGCAATGTAATTCACCGCGCCGCGCAAATCATCTTTCGCGTACTGCGGATGGAACCAATAATTGGACAGCGCGTACCCTGTGAGCGCGACAAAACTGATACTGACCCACACCGCCAATGCCGCCAACGCTTTGGGCAAGACATCGCGCCGCGCGCGAAACCATTCCGTAAAACTCGCGGCAGTGAATACCAACGCGTACGCGGCGAGCATATAGAACGCGGGCGAATACGTGAACATGTAACGCACGTGATACAGCGGTTTCCACAACGAAAACAGATACATCGCCGCGAGCGGAACGAACGTGTATGCAAAAAGAAACCAAGGCGAAACGCCGTTGCCGATTTCGGATTTCGGATTTCGGATTTCGGATTGTGCCGCGCGCCACAACAATGCGCCAATGGGAATCAACAGCAGCAGCGTGAACGGCGCGAACGCGAACGGGTCAACCGCTTGCCCCAAAGCCAACGCGCTCCACGTTTCTACAAGCACGCGCGGCAGCGGAATAAATTCGCGCCACGGCGGCACGGGCGGGTCGGTGGCTTGACGAAAGGCAATGGGGAGCCAGGGGAGATAGAGGAGAACAAGCGCGAGTTGTGAAAGAAAAAAGGTAATCAGCAAGCGGTAAACGGTAATCGGTTCGGGGTTGGCAGTTTGCGATTGGCGATACGCGATTTGCCATACGCGATATGCGACCCACAGCCATTGAAACACCATCAAAAAGACAAAATAATACAGCGTATAAAAACCGAGCGCCGTGAAAATGGCATACGCGAAAAAATCGCGCGAGAAAATTTTTTCGCGCGCCACCATGCGCCGCAAAAAATACACCGACAGCAAACCGAGCGTCGCGCCGACAGTGTACATGCGGACTTCTTGCGAATACCAAATGTTGTACGGCGAAATGGCGACAAAGAACGCGGCAAGGATGGCGACAGGTTTGTGGGGAATCCATTCGCGCGCCACGCGGTACACCAACGCGATGAGCAATACGCCGAACCACAGGGAAAAAAACGCGGCAGAAAATTCTGACCACCCCGCGAGGCGAATCCAAAAATGGAGCAGCAAATAATAGAGGGGGGGGTGAATGTCGCCCGCCGTGTGCCGCAGCAATTCGGGGATTTCCGCGCGGGCGAGGAGCATGCTCACCGTCTCGTCGTACCACAAACTGTCGGCGCCGAGACGATACAGGCGCAGCGCAAAACCCAACAACAGAATCAGGTACGGCGCAATTTTCCAAACACGTTTCACAGCCAAATCATGTTAGCACATTATCCGCGCAGACGAAAAAAGCGGCGCGCACAATGGCGCGCGCCGCTTGATTCACTCTGCGGAATATCGGGTTGAACGAATGGCTCTGCGCGTTTATCGGCGGCTCATGCGATTCATGCGCGCCAACATCAACGCCATTGCGCCGAACGTGGTCAAAAACGCAATTGCCAATTTGGTCATGTCCACGACCGGCTTGATTGTGACGCCGTTGGCATTGAGCGTCACGATGGCAACCGGACGTCCCGCCGAAAAACCGCCGCCGCCGCCGCCGCCGCTGCTGCCGCCTTGCATGGGCGCCTTCGCCTCTTTCGCTTCCCCGTTCGGCGTGCCGCCACCTTCGCCAATGCCAAACCCGTAGCCCACCATCACGGTTACCTCGTTCAATGTGATGACGGTTTGTCCTTCCGCTTGAATCGGTTCACTGTACACCGCACCCGGCTGCGCGACCGCAAACAATTTATCAAGTTTTTCCATGGCGCCGGCTTGATTACGTTCCGCCGCGTCCAATCCTTTTTGCCACTCACTCATTTGTTGACTCCTTTCAAAACTGCCAATATCCAAATCGGGATTGCGAACAAACTGACGACGAACGCAATGGTTGTCATCAACGTCACATCCGGCACGCGCAATGTTTCACGCTTGCCCGCGCGTTCCACAATCACCGATACGGGGCGATTCCACACCAAGCCGCCGAACGGGAAGCGCACACGCAGCACGCGCGTTTGCGGCGTCAGCTGTACATTGTCAAGCGTCAGCGGCTCGCCCGAGCGTTTTTCCCACAACAAACTATTTCCCAAACGCATTGTCAACTCCTTTCTCCCTCTCGCGTATCGCAAATCGCATTTCTCAAATCATCAATCAAAAATCACTCAATCACCCAATCCCCCAATCTCTCCCTCACTCGTTCATCCACAACGCGCCCGTCTCTTGCATCCAATCCGCAATGTGTTCCACCGCGCGCGGCACATCATTGTCGGAAATATCCAGCGGGAGTGTCGGTAAAATGGATTCTCCGACCAAACGCGTCATCAATTCTTGTTCGCGCACAAACATTTCCAAATCATCATACTGCGACGGTTTGCCCGAAACTTTTAACCGTTCCGCGCGCGCGGCGGCGAACGATTCCGGCGAACGCGTCATGAACACGAGACAAAAACCGAGCGGTACTAATTTTTCTTCGAGCCAGCGAAAATCGTAATCCGTGCCGTAGGTTTGCAATTGATACGCGCGCGTCGAAATGTGAAAACGGTCCACAATCCACGAATAGTATTTGTTCAATTCAAACAGCCGCGCCCACGTCGCGTAGGTTTCGAGCGCCAACGCTTCTTCGTGCGGCTCAAAATTGATGGGTCCGCGTCCCCACGGATAGTTCGTGAACGTACACCATTCTGCCGAAATGAGCGGAGAGTGATATTGATATTTGCGCGGTCCAACAATGCGCGGATGTTCATTCAACGCGAACGCAATCTCGGTCTTGAACGTGAGGCGCGTGCCTTCGAGAATGATCTTGGGGACGAGTTTCGACATGTAACGAACTCTTACCGGCAGAGGAAAGGACTATTACGCGTTCCCTCTTGACCCGCACGACCGGAAACACCAAGCGCACGGGTCGCACATTATCACAGCCAAACTGATTCGTAACGCCGAGTGTGATGACGTGCAAAAAATGAGTATAGCACTGTTTTTCCTCCTGTGTACATTTGAATTCGCGGCATCACAAAGCGCTGCCGACAGAAAGAAAAAAAAATAGAAACCATTTCAACCTATCGGGTTTCGATACGCCGCAATTGTCAATTCGAGCGGTTTTTGCTCACGCGGAGTTCGCGTGAGCAAAAACCGCTCCTCGAAATGACCGTGCGTAACATGAGCAAGTAAAGGAAAACGCGTTCCTGCGAAAAGCGGGAACGCGTTTTTTGTTAAAGCTGAGCAAAGTGCAATTGCACATCATTTGTAAACGTACTTGATTTCTCCTTCGCGAATATCGTAGATTTCAAAACATAGGTCTTGAGCCGCCCAAAGTTCAATATGTTTGTCGAAAAATTTCTTCAAGGTCCAATCCTCACCTATCTCCTCTTCCAACCACTCTCTGCATTTGGAATCGCGTTCTGCAAACTCGTCTGCATGAACGATTTCCCACCCACAAAGATAATTGAACAATACATCCAACTCGCTCTCACCAGAAAC
>CAZXYP010000177.1:0-7615 GCA_964644955.1 uncultured Anaerolineales bacterium
GCAGCGATTGGGCGCTCGTGCGCGCGGTGTTGGTCCCTGCCGCGCTGGAATTGACGATGGACGACGATATGTTCGCGCAGCGCGTGCATTATCTCGAAAAAGTGGATTTGGGAAACGGACAGCGGGAAATCCAAAACGCGCTCAACGAAATGAGCGCGCAAATTGGAGAATTGAGCAGCGCGGCGCCCGACGACCAGACAGCACAGCTGCAACTCGCGCTGACGAGTCACGCGCAGCAGTGGTGGTTCAATGCGCTCGGCGCGCTGACGCTCGATTATGAATTGGACGCGGGCAATGGCGCGACGCGCGCGTGGACCATTTCCATCGGCGCGCCGCGCACGCTGCAATACGACACCGAAGTGATTCGAGGCGAATGGTATGTCATTGGCGCGGTCGGCGCAGTCGTTGTCATTTTGTTGATTGTTGGATTGCTTGCGCTCATCACGCGACGAAAAAAGAAACCTTCTGTGATATAAAAAACTTTCGTGCGCGGCAAAAGGGGTTTGTCATTGCGAGCGGAGCGTTCATTGCGGAGCGTGGCAATCTCACGCGAGCATTGTTGGGAGATTGCTTCGTCGCACAAATCGCTCCTCGCAATGACAGCTATATCACTCTTACCACCAACCCTTTGAGGTATTCCCCTTCAGGAAAATGCAGTCCAATCGGATGGTCGGGCGATTGTCCGAGTTTTTCCACAATCTGCGCATCGCGTTTGGCGTCAACACTCGCGCCAAACACAATTTGCTGAAACAATTTCGCGTCCAACAATCCCGAACAGGAAAACGTCACCAAAAATCCGTTCGGCTTTAACAATTGAAACGCGAGCATGTTCAAATCTTTATAGCCGCGCGCCGCGCGTTCCAGATTCGCCGCAGACGTGACAAATTTCGGCGGGTCCAACACAATCGCATCAAATGTTCTGCCCTGTGTGCGATACGCGCGCAATTCCTGAAACGCGTCGGCGACCACATAGTCCGCGTTGGCTTGCACACCGTTCAAGGCAAAATTCTCGCGCGCCAATTCCAATGACGAGACGGACGCGTCCAGATTGACGATATGGGCATTGTTGAATTTCGCCGCATATACGCCGAACGCGCCGGTGTAGGCAAACGCGTTCAAGACCTCGCCGCGCAGATACGGCAATGCGCGCTGCCGATTCAGGCGTTGGTCGAGATAGAATCCCGTTTTGTGCCCGCGTTTTACGTCCACCCAAAACCGCAAACCATTTTCGACGATTTCGATTTTGTCCGGCGGTTCCTCGCCCCACAGCACGCCGGTTGTTTCCGGCAAACCCTCTTTTTTTCGCACGTCCACATCACTGCGTTCCAAGATAGAGATTGGAGACTGGAGATTGGAGATTGGAGATTGGTTTTCGAGAAACAATTCTTTCAATGTTTCGACAATTCGTTCCTTGTGTAACTCGGCGCCGAGTGTGAGAAATTGCGCGACGAGAATATTCGCGTAACGGTCAATGACGACGCCGGGCAAAAAATCGGATTCGGCGTTGACGAGGCGGAGGGGTTTTTTTTCAAAATCAATTTCAAATTTCTCCGAAATTTGAAATTGATTTTGAGAAATGGATTTTCTAAATTCAAGCGCGCGTTCAATTCCTTTTCTAAAAAACGCGCGGTCAACCCGCTCGTCGCGCTCGAACGTCCACACGCGCGCGACAATTTGCGAACGCGTATTGTACGCCGCGCGCGCCAACCAAATACCACCCGCATCAAAAACATCCACCGTGTCGCCATCGCTCACATTTTCCACGCGCGCGACAGCGCCCGAAAAAATCCACGGGTGATGATTCAGCAGCGGTTTTTCTTTGCCGCGTTTGAGAAAAATTATTCCTGTTGCCATGTGGGGCATTATACGCGCAAGAAACAAAAAACCTCTCCACGCGGAGAGGTTTCTGTGCGAGCGATGTTCATTTGCGCTCGAAATCCCACCACTTGCTTTTCGTGCAGCCATCCAAATTGCACGCTGTCACACGCCAAAGATAAAAGCCCACATCCAAATTCGCTTTCACTTCGCTCGCGGTCAGATTTTTCTTGTCCACCACTTTATTTCCCGTCTTGGAGTCCTCGCGCACTTCGAGATTGTACGTCATTGCGCCAGCGGCAGGAAGCCAATCGAATCGCACTTTATTTTTTGTCACGTCAGCATGATTGGCGGGCGCGAACTGTTGTGGCTTGGCAGGTTTATCGCCATCACACACTTCAAGTTGCCAATCGTACAACGTGCCGCCATTTGTAGTGACGGTATCGGTGAGGATGAGCGTCCATGTGCCATTCGCAGTTTGTCCGTCAAACTTGGCGAGCCGATGGGGCGCTTGCGGTTGATACGTGATGTGTTCAAAAATTCCATAGGGTGTCACCGCCGCTTCATCGTCAAATTCTGTTTGCACCACCGGATACGACGCGCCCGAAACATTTGACATCAGCGGCGTCGTCGTTCCGTTCGGCGCTTTCAGCGTCAACTGCAAATCACTCGGCAATTCATGCGTAATCAAAATTTTCGCGTTAATGTCCGCAATTTTCATTGAATTGGGAATCGTGAGCGTTGATTCGACCATTCCCGGATTCGGACCAATCGTTTTGGGAATGTCCGTCGTCATGTACGTCGCGCAATCAAAGCCATTGACGCCGGGAAAAACGTTGATGCTCAAGGTGTACGGGCCCGCCGAAGGCGCGCCGTTGCCGTCCACAAACGCGTAATACGTTCCCGCATCGCGCACGGTCCAAATCATGGCTTCCGAACGCGGCGTCTCGGCGTTCGCGTCATTCGTAAGCAACACAAAGCCATTAAAGACACCTAACCCTACCCGTCCATTCCACACCGCGCCAATGCGATTCGGGTCCATGTCCAAACTCAAAAACACGGTATCCCCCGCGTTCAAGAGCAATTTGTAATAATCGTAATCCGACCCGCTCGAGACGGTGCCTTGAATCGAGTCACCGAGGGGATACGTTTGCGCCGTGCCGGGCGTGCCGTTCGGTTCGCTTTCGGCAACGGGCGTATTGTCATACAAATTGGTGTACAACTGATAGGGTTGGATTGTGCCGATGCCATCCCCCGTCACGCGCAAATAATACGTTCCCGTCGCGGGCAGTGGATAACCTGCAATGCTCGAAGCAACCTCCGCGTTAATGGCGCCGCTGTCATCATCCGACGCTAACAAATTTCCATTCGCGTCGTACAAATCCAATTTCGAATCTTTACTGCACGCGGAACTTGCAAGCGTACTCGTTGCGGCGGAAAAACGCTGTCCCGCCGTCCCGTTGAATTTGTACCAGTCTTGGTCGCTTGCGGGATGAATGTTGGCGCGAAACGTTTCTGTATAAGCGATGAAGTTGGCAAGGTTCCGCTTGTTGTTCGGTTCGTCTTCGACCTGCAATTCTTCGTTTTGGAAATTCTCTTTCGGCGGGCAGGACGACATTACTTCTCGCAAGTCGAGGTTTGCCATTTCCACAATCCGGAGGGGCGGGTCGGGGTTTTGCGCGCGCGCGGGGGAAATGTGCGCGGGGGCGAAAACTAAATAGGCGGCGCCAAGCAGCAGCCACATGAGGACAATGAGCGCGACCGAAAACAGTTTGGGACGAACTCGCATGTGAACCTCCTTTACTGCGTCTCCCAATCACGGCGGCGTCAGCTGCGATTCAAGCAGCGTCTTTGTCAAACAATCTATCACATAATCGTCGCGCGTTCAATTACAAACTCGTAACACTCCTCCACAACTCGTTCTCCCTCAATCATACGTATCCACGCAAAGCGCGTATCTCAATTGCAGCGCACTACAAGCGCATGTTGTTTCTGTCTGCCCAAATCAAACGTATGCGTGCCCGCCAACAATTCGACATTATCAAACAACACGCTCGTCACGCGCGCGGGCAATTGAAAATTCAACGGCGCGCCAAACAAACTCGCGCGCAAGAGATTCGGATTTTGAAATTGTGTGGTCAATGTCACAGGCGGCACGGTTGCGGATTCCACCGCATTCGTCGCCACCATCGCCGGAAATTCCATGCCGGGCAGTGAAATCGGCAAATTGCCCGCGACCACAATCGGCGCACAGCCGACATTGTGGATGTTGACCGTCACGCTCGTCACATTCAACAGTATCGCCGCGCCGACGACAAGCACCGTCACGATTCCCGCCGCCGTCAACGCAATCGGCGCAAGCAAACCGCCCGCCGGCAGCGTCGCAATCACGCTCACCAATTTCGATTGCAGGACCGAACACGCGCGCGTGATGCCTTCATGCGTTTGGTCGGTCAATACGGTCGCCAGCCACAACGTATCCTTGTCGGCGGACGACAGGACATCCTGAAAATCCGTTATCGTCTTGCGCAGTTCTTGCGTGATTTCATACCACTCTGCGGGCGTGTCCAACGTCTCGCACGCCTTTTGCAGTCGCTTGAGGAATCGCAACAAAATCACGCGCAAAATCCGCCGACGACGTTTGCGTTGGCGCGGGTTGGGGGGCGTGCGCGCGGAAGTGGACATACTGCAATTTCTTTCGGGTTCGCGTAGCCACCGATTTGAAATCGGTGACTAAACAAAGCATAGAAAAAAAACCAAGTCCAAAGCGCGCGGAAATTTGGTTACCTTGTTTTTTCGAACGCTTTGTTTAGGCGTCGAATTCAATTCGATGATGCCCTGCCAACCAACAAGTCCATTCTATTCCAAATTCCTAAAAAATTCGATGCGCAGAATTTGTTGTGTTTCATCCGTTACCTGCGCGCGTTCGTCGTCTCGATAACCGACCACCCAAAGAATCTTTTCATCGTCCACGAGCAGCGGAATGAATTCGCGCACGTGACGCGGGATTTTTTCGTCAATCATGAATTCGTGCAGGGATTTGTGCTTGCCGCCCATCCCTTTCGGCGCAAATCTTTCGCCCGCGCGCCGCGTTCGCAAAACAAGCGGCCCACGAATTTTTTCCGCGTCGAACAACCCAACCCATTTGCCGGTCTCCGGTCTCCAGTCTCCAGTCTCCAGTCTCTGGTCTCCGGTCTCTCTAACTCTCACTCCCCAATCACTCTCTTCCAACATCACCTCATCACCAACCTTCAAAACAATCTCCGCGCCTTGCAGCAGCGGCGCATCGGGCAGCGGCATGTGTTCGCCAATGGTGAAATCGTCATAAGCGACGACGAGCAGCAAACCTTGCGGTAACGTCGCTTCCGCGCCCGCGTCCTTTTCGGCGGCGACGCGACGCGCGTTTTCGATGTGTTGATAACCGATGTTTCGCAGGCGACGCAGACGCGAAACCGCTTCGCGTAACACGCCGCGCTGTAAATTCACCGGCAGCGCGCGGAACCATTTGCGGTCAAACACGAGCGCGCCGTCCGACTCATGTGCCATGCGGTCAAAAATACCCAACACGTTTTGCTGAATATAGGCGTAATCGTCGGCGAGCGAAAGCGCGCTGTGCCGCAGCACCTCGCGCAGATTCGGATTGATCGTTTCAAGATACGGAATCACAGTGTGGCGCAAGCGATTCCGCAAAATCGTCGTGTCGAAATTGCTTTCGTCCGTGCGCGGCTGCAAATTGTTTTCGACACAATAAATTTCAATTTCCGCGCGCGTAATGTCAAGCAAGGGACGGATGAGGGAAATTGAAAATTGGCGATTCGAGACCGGAGACTGATGACTGTTCACTGAATACTGATTACTGTCCACAGAGGACTGAATACTGCTCTTGTATGCCATCCCGCGCAAACCGCTCAAACCCGCGCCCCGCAAAAAGTGCATCAAAATCGTTTCCGTCTGGTCGTCGGCATTGTGCGCCACCGCAATCGCGTGCGCGTTCACTTGCCGCGCGACGCCAAGCAAAAAACGATACCGCAAAACGCGCGCGGCTTCTTCGATGGAAAACTGATTCTCTTCGGCGTACCCGCGCACGTCCCAACGCGCATTGGCGACGGGCAGCTGCCACTCGCGCGCGAGCCACACGACAAACTGCTCGTCCGCGTCGGAATCTTCGCCGCGCAGCTGGTGATTCAAATGCGCGACATGCAAATGCAATCCCATTTCGGGCGCGAGCGTTTTCAACGCGTGCAGCAGCGTCAACGAATCCGCGCCGCCCGACACGCCGACGACGACGGTCGCGCCGCGCGCAATCAACTCATGTTCGCGAAGCGTGTCGCGTAGTTTGTTCAACAGTACCATTGCAAAGGACTGAGGACTGAGGACTGAGTTTGAATCGCCAACTCAGTCCTCAGTCCTCATTGCTCAGCCCTAACTCTTCGACGAGTTCACGCAAAAACAATTCCGCGTCGGTGACGAGTCCCAACGCTTGAAACGTGCCGCGGTCCGCGAGTTTCGTGACGACGGCAGGATTAATGTCCACCGCAACCGTTTTCACCCACGCCGGCAGCATGTTGCCTGTCGCAATCGAATGAAGCATCGAAGAAACCATCAACGCAAGTTCGACGCCGCGCACCGCCGCGCGCATTTGCTTTTGCACCTCGAGCATGTCGGTCACGACATCCGGCAGCGGACCGTCGTCGCGCACCGAACCGCCCAAAACCATTTCAATATTTGCCGTGACCGCTTCATACATGATGCCGCTTTTGAGAATGCCCTGCGCCACCGCGTCGCGCAGTCCGCCCGCGCGGCGAATCAAGTTGATGACGCGCATGTGATGACGATGCCCGCCTTCCACCGGCTGCCCCGTGTGCAGCGCCACGCCCAACGACGTGCCAAAAATTGCGGCTTCGCAGTCATGCACCGCCAGCGCGTTTCCGCCAAACAAAACCTGAATGTATCCGGCGCGAATCAATTGCGCGAGATAGGGCGCCGCGCCGCTGTGCACAATCGCCGGTCCGCCGACAAATAAAATTTTTGCGCCGCGCGCGCGCGTCGCCTGCATCTCGCGCGCGACCTGTGAAATCACCAACCGCTTGGGACGTTCCGACGAAACGTCCGCGTTCATGAACGAAAAAATTTCCTTGTCGCGCGAACGCGCGAGCGGCTGGACGCGAATGCCGCCGTGTCCGACCACCACCGCGTCCCCTTGTTTTACATCCGTCATCGGAATCATCGCGGCGGAATTGTTGGCGCGGTCCAGCATAATCACCAAATCCATTTCGGTATTGGCAACGGCAAGCCATCGTCCGCCGATACGCACTTGCGTCGGCAGGTTGGTCGTCG
Organism: uncultured Anaerolineales bacterium; assembly: GCA_964644955.1. Lineage (GTDB taxonomy): Bacteria > Chloroflexota > Anaerolineae > UBA4142 > SHND01 > SHND01. The sequence goes on from CAZXYP010000177.1 coordinate 7,153, forward strand.
AATAAAAATCGTCGGGCAATGCGCCATCACGCGGCGCGGGTTCCGTTTTCACATCGTCGGGCGAAACAACCACTGCGCCGAGTTCGGTCAACGCTTCGAGCAGCGCGTCCATTTCCGCAACCGTGTCCGTAAACACCTTCATGTGCGCGAAACTGGTTTCCTCTTTTTGCCTGCCCACGCGAATTTCGACCAACTCAAATTCGCCGCCGTGGTCCATGATGCGGTCCCACACGCGCGGCAAACTCCACGAGTCAATGATGTGTCCTTCGAGTGTGATTTCTTCGCTGATTGGTTTCATGGTTGGAGATTGGAGATTGGAGACTAGGGATTGGAGACTAGAGATTGGAGATTTATGATTTATGATTTCTGATTTCTGATTTGCGATTTGCGATACGCGATTTGCGATACGCGATTTGCGATACGCGATTTGCGACCTGCATCTTGCGTCTTGCGTCTTGTATCT
>CAZXYP010000177.1:7715-10585 GCA_964644955.1 uncultured Anaerolineales bacterium
ATCTTGCGTCTTGCGTCTTGTATCTTGCGTCTTGCGTCTTGCAACCTGCAACCTGCAACTTGTAACACGCGAGACGCGCTTTTTTACTTGTGGTTGCCCGGCGCACGCGAAAGGCGAAACGCCAACGCGAGCGGCAATACGACAAATAACACAATGAGCAAACCGTACAAAACACCCACGCCCAAAAATGCGGCGAGCGCATCTACCAACACCTGCACCAGCGCAATCAACGCAATAGACAAACCGTCGAGCAGCGGCGCCGCCAACATGAGCGCAAACAACTGCCCGCTCCCGCGAAAACGAATTTTGCGAATGCGCCCGAACATGTACATGAACGCCGCGCCGATAACGCCCCACGCGAACGGGACATAGAACGGCACGCCGTTCAAAAACGCGAGCGAGTCGGACGGATAGGTCCACCACCCCATCTGCACCCCCGTCGCGTCCACCGGCAACAAGAGCGCGGGCGCCAGCAAAAACATCAAATAGCTCATGCCGCGCAAATCGTGTTCATCCGCCAAAAATTTTGCCAGCGTATACGCGAGATAAAACAACGCGGGATATATCATTACCCATACCGACGGCGCGGCGCCAAGGGTCAAGAACGCGGGATAGAACGACACCTGTCCAATGACCACCAACAAACTCAACAGCAGCAGAAAAAAAATATAACCGATAAAAAACCACTGCTGCGCGCTGCGCCGCCCTTCCGTGTTCCACGAGTGATAGAAACACGCGACAAACAACGCTACCGCCAAAAACTGCGCGACCAAGGTTGTATCCGGCATCGTCATTTGCGTCCTTGCAGCGCCAACACAATGGACCACACCAACGCGGGCGCGAACGCCAATGACACCGCGCTGATACCGCCGCCGATGGCGTTGACAATCAAGAGCGCAATACACAACAGTCCGATGGCAAGCAGGGAAAACGAAAGAGAGGCGAGATTCATGTGGAATATAATACAAGTGGAAATGCGCAATGACAAGTAAGAGTGCTGAGGACTGAGCGTTGAGTCGTCTGCCTTCAGTATTTCTAAATCTACAGATACGTATGATTGGATTCGGTGAACTGCGAAAAAAATCGCTCGCATGGGCGATGGACCTCAGCGCGGTGGAAAGAATTTACGCGCTCGATTGGCTATTAAAGGGCATCGTGGACCGCGCCTCCCTGCGCGACAGATTGACCCTGCGCGGTGCGTCGGCGCTGGCGCACGCATATTTTGAAAATTACCCGCGCGTTAGCGATGCCGAATTTGCGCGCGCGGCGAATTTGGACGATGCCGCCTTGGAATCCGAAATCGGCGCCGCGTTGACGGATGCCGCGCGCGCGTCGGGGCTGCAATTCAAACTGCACAGTTTTCAACCCACCGCAGCGCGCGTCGAATTTACGGGACCGTTGGGACGACGTTCCGCCGCGCAGCCGCTGTTGATGACGCGGTTTGTTGCCGCGCCGGTGCGCGCCGAACCGGAGTGGCGCGCCTTGCTGCACCCGTTTGACGAGACGTATGCGGCGCAGGCGCGCGTCGTTGCGTTGAGCGAACTCGCGGCGGAGCGCATTGTGCTGTATTCCCAAAAACCGCGCGCGCGCGATGTGTTTGATTTGTGGTTTATCCTGAGGCAAGGCGCGAATATTTTGGACGCGGCGCAAACGCGGGCTTTGGCACAGCGCATTGCGGATGAAAAACGCGTCATGCTGCGCGCGAATTTGGATGAAACCTACGCGCCGTTTTTGGAACGCGCGTGGGAGAACGCGCTCACAGAGATTCGCCCACCGCCATCCTTTGCGCAAGCGCGGTTTGAGATTGAAGCGTATTTGAAGGCTTGACGCTCCAAACTTTTGTCTTGTGATGCCGCGCACAACTCCGAGAGAAACATGCCTTTTTTTCGTCTTTTTGGTAAAGGCGGCGCGAGGGCAACAGGAACTGTAATCATTCTATCAGCAAAAAACTGTTTGCGGATAGAGGTTTTGTGCATATAATATATCGCCTATGTTCGAAAGTCTCTCAGATAAACTCGAAGGCGTTTTCAAACGCCTTTCGGGCAAGGGCAAGTTAACCGAAGCCGATGTGGATGTGGCGCTCCGCGAAGTGCGTATGGCGCTGCTCGAAGCGGACGTCAATCTCAAGGTCGTGCGTCAATTCCTCGACCGCGTGCGCGTGCGCGCCATCGGCGCCGAAGTGATGGAATCGCTGACGCCCGCGCAAGCCGTCGTCAAAATTGTCAATGAGGAATTGATTGCGACGTTGGGCGAACCCGCAAAATTGGATTTGTCGGGCGCGGCGCCGCACACCATCATGCTCATTGGTCTGCAAGGGTCCGGTAAAACGACTACTGCCGCGAAACTCGCGCTGCATTTGCGCAAGCAGGGACAGCGCACCCTCCTCGTCGCGGCAGATACGCGTCGTCCCGCCGCGATTCAGCAGTTGCAGACGCTCGGCAAACAACTCGACATCAACGTGTACGCGACGGACCCGAAAATTCCGCCGCCGCAAATCTGCGCGGATGCGGTGAAACATGCGACCGCGTCCGCCTACAGCGTCGTCATTTTGGACACGGCAGGTCGGCTCCAGATTGACGACGATTTGATGCGAGAGCTCGAACAGGTCAAGAGCCGCACCAATCCGCAAGAAACGATTTTGATTGTGGACTCGATGACCGGACAAGAAGCCGTGCGCGTGGCGGAAGAATTTAACCGACGCGTTGGACTGACCGGTCTCATTTTGACCAAAGTGGACGGCGACGCGCGCGGCGGCGCGGCGCTGTCGGTGCGTTCCGTAACGGGCGTTCCAATCAAATTCCTCGGCGTCGGCGAAAAACCCGATGCGTTGGAGCCCTTTTATCCGGACCGACTCGCCTCACGCATCCTCG
>CAZXYP010000178.1:0-10578 GCA_964644955.1 uncultured Anaerolineales bacterium
CGTTGTCGGCGAACCCGAACTCGCGGCAAAAATGGAAAATCCCTGGGGACAACGCGGTCACGGCTAAATATGGAAACCTTTGAATATCGCAACAAGCGCGTGACGCTCATTGACTTGAGCGATTTGTTACAAAACGCGACGTCCGATTTTGAACCCGCCGCGCATCACATCACGTACCTGAGCGCGACCGATGGTTTGGCAATGAGCGAAAAATGGGTGGGACTTGGCGCGGAGTATTGGCCCCAAGGTCAGGCGTGGGTGGCAGAACGCGTTGACCTCGCAACCCATTCGGGTACGCACATTGACGCGCCCGCGCATTACGGACCAACGGCGAGCGGCGCTCCGCCGCGCACCATCGAGCATGTGCCGCTGCGTTGGTGTTTCGGCGACGGCGTTGTGTTGAACATGACGCACAAGGAACGCGGCGCGGCGATTACGGTTGAGGACATTGAAAATGAATTGCAGCGCATCGGTTACGCGTTGAAACCATACGACATTGTTTTGATTCGTACTGACGTGAGCCAACATTTCAAAGAACGCGGCTATGAGTTTTTGCATCCCGGTTTGACGCGCGCCTCCACCGAATATCTGGTGGACCGCGGCGTGAAATTGATTGGCATTGACGCGTGGGGTCTCGACCGTCCGCTCGATGTCATGGCAGAAGAAGCGCGCGCGGGCAAATCGCAATTTTGGGAAGCGCATCTGCTCGGACGCGAAAAAGAATATCTGCAAATCGAAAAATTGAGCAACCTCGCGGAACTGCCCAAGCCGTTCGGTTTTACGGTGATGGCATTTCCCGCGAAAATTGAAAACGCGAGCGCGGGCTGGAGCCGCGTCGTCGCGCTGTTTGAAGAACCATTACCGTAATGTCATTTCGAGCAGAGCGAGAAATCTCTCACACCAAGATTGAGATTCCTCACTTGGTTCGGAATGACAACCAAAGAAAATTATGATTGTTCTCATCGCGCACTATTACTGCAAAGCGGGCGAAAGCGATTTCGTTTTGGAACAATTAAAAAAAATGAAACCGCTGGTGGAAGCGAACGAACCGGGCTGCACGTTTTATCAAGTGAGTCGTTCGCAAGACAATCGCGACCACTTGCTCTTGTACGAACACTATACGGATCAAGCCGCGCTGCTCGGACATCGCGACACGCCGCATTTTCAAGAAATCATCGAAGGACAAATCATTCCGCGTCTCGAAAAACGCGAGCGCGAATTGTACACGCTAGAGATTGGGTAGTAACGTGCGATAAACTACATCGCCTTATCCGTTCTGCCTAACGAATGAATTCGTTACTACGTGCTTATGCGCGATTTTCGCAATCGTGTCGCCGTCATCACCGGCGCGGCAAGTGGCATTGGGTTCGCCCTCGCGCAGCACGCGGCGCGTGAGGATATGCGCGTTGTCGTTGCAGATAAAAACGCGGACGCGTTGAAAAATGCGGCACAGCAACTGTGTGTGAACGGCGCGCAAATTCTCGCCGTCCCCGTTGACGTATCCCGCGCCGCTGATGTGCAGCGCCTTGCCGATGAAACGTTTGCAACCTTTGGCGCGGTGCATCTCTTGTGCAACAACGCGGGCGTCGGCATCGCCACACCGATTTTGGACGGCACGACTGCGGATTGGGAGTGGGCATTGGGGGTCAATTTGTGGAGTGTGATTCACGCGACCCGAATTTTTGTGCCGATGATGCGCGCGCAAAAAACAGAATCGCACATTGTCAATACCGCGTCCATTGCGGGTTTGATTTCACCGCCGGGCTTGGGCATTTATCGCACGACCAAACACGCGGTCGTCGCGTTTTCGGAAGCGCTGTATCACGAATTGGCGGACCGCGCGCCGCACGTAAAAATTTCCGTGCTTTGTCCGGGCATGGTGAAAACCAATATCCTCGACAGCGCGTATCGCGCGCCAGATACAACTGCACGCGACGATGCCGAAACGGAACGTCTCGCACGCGTGATGCAAGACGCGATGCCCCCCGAACAAGTCGCAGCGCAAGTTTTTGACGCGGTGCGTCATAATCGCTTTTATATTCTCACCCATCCGGAACGCAGCGCCCAAATCGAACAACGCATGCAAAACATCTTGGCGGGACGCAATCCTTGAGAATCCGCGAATAACACGAATCACGCGAATTGAGATTCCTCACCCCGTTCGGAATGACATTCGGCGTGTTATGCGCGGATAAACCCAATTCCATTGGCAGAACGTTTTCTCATCACCGGCGCGTTGGGCTGTATTGGCGCGTGGACGGTACGCAATCTGGTCCGCGAACATGTGCCCGTCGTCGCGTTCGATTTGGGAAATGACGCGCGCCGCCTCAAAATGATCTTGTCGGATGCGGAATTGGCGCGCGTGCATTTTGCGCAAGGCGACATTACCCATCTCGACGCGCTCGAACGCGCGTTGGACGAACATCGCATCACACATATCATTCATCTCGCCGCGCTGCTGCTGCCGCAAATCAAACAGAATCCCCCGCTCGGCGCGCAGGTGAATGTGTTGGGCAGTGTGAATGTGTTTGAAGCGGCGGCGCGGCGCAAAGCGCAAGTTCAAAACATTGTGTATGCGTCATCGGTTGCAGTGTACGACGCGGCAGATGTGAACGCGGGCGAAATTGTTGCGCATGAAATTGTCGGGCATCCGACAACGCTGTACGGCGTGTTCAAGCAAACGGTGGAAGGCGTCGCGCGCGTGTATTTTCAAGACCAAACCATTTCGAGCATCGGTTTGCGTCCCGCGACCGTGTTTGGCGTCGGACGCGATAACGGCATTACCGCCGCGCCGAGCAAGGCGATGCTTGCCGCCGCGTTCGGGCAGCCGTATCACATTCCGTACGGCGGGCGCGGCGAATTTCAATACGCGAACGATGTAGCGCGCGCGTTCATTGCCTGCGCGCGTTCCGATTTTCGCGGCGCGGACGTTTTCAATTTGCACGGCACCGTCGCGCACATGCGCGAGCTGGTGGATTTGATAGAGCGCGTCGAACCGAGAGCGCGCGGAAAAATTACGTTTGATGAACCGGGGTTTCCATCGCCCGAAGAATTTGACGCGCGCGCATTGGAAAACGTGATTGGCAAAATGCCGCGTACTCTATTGCAAGAAGCGATTGCAGAAACCATCGAACTGTTTCGCGCGAACATTGCGCGAGGAATGATTACAAGCGTATGAGTGATTTCATGAATGAAACCCACGATGCAAATTTGATGAGTTGGATTGAATCTGCGAACAATCCACAGACCGATTTCTCGATTCAAAATTTACCGTTCGGCGTTTTTCGCGCCAACGGCGCGGCGCGCGTCGGCATTGCAATTGGCGATGCAATTTTGGATGTGCGCGCGGCACAGCGCGCGGGGTTGTACGATGGCATTGCGGACGAAGCCGCGCGCGTGTGCGCAAACGATTCTCTTTTCGCGTTGATGCAATTGGGCAGCGCGCATTGGTCAGCCCTGCGCGCGCAGACGAGCCGCTTGCTGCGCGCGGATACGGAACAGGGAAAACGCGCGCAAAATATGGCGGCGCAATTGCTTGTGCCGATGGCGCAAGCGGAAATGTTGAAACCGCTTGCGATTGGCGATTACACCGATTTCACCGCGTCCATCTATCACGCGACGAACGCGGGTTCGCTATTGCATCCCGACAATCCGCTCGCGCCAAATTACAAATATGTGCCGATTGGGTATCACGGACGCGCGTCTTCCATTGTCTTGAGCGGCACGCCGATTCGCCGCCCGCGCGGACAAATCAAACATCCCAACGAACCTGCGCCGACATTCGGTTTGTCGCAGCGCATGGACTATGAATTGGAACTCGCGTTTTACATTGGACGCGCGAATGAATTGGGCGAACCGATTGCGATAGAGGACGCGGAAAATTATTTGTTTGGCGTGTGTTTGTTGAACGATTGGAGCGCGCGCGATGTGCAGGGTTGGGAGATGCAGCCGCTCGGTCCGTTTCTCGGCAAAAATTTTGGCACGCTCATTTCGCCGTGGGTGATTACAATGGAAGCGCTCGCGCCGTTCCGCGCGCCCGCGTTCACGCGTCCCGAAGGCGACCCTCCGCCATTGCCGCATTTATTTTCCGCACGCGACCAACAAAACGGCGGTTTGGATGTGACGCTGGAAATTTTTTATGCGACCGAAAAAATGCGCGCGGAAAATATTTCCCCCGCGCGCGTTGCCGCGACCAATGCGCGCTATTTGTATTGGACGCCCGCGCAATTGTTGACGCATCACGCGAGCAACGGCTGTAACATGCGGTTGGGCGATTTGTTTGCAACCGGCACGATTTCGGGACCGACGCGCGACGCGCTCGGCTCGATGCTCGAATTGACGCGCGGCGGGCGCGAACCGTACACGTTACCCAACGGCGAGACGCGCAAATTTTTGGACGACGGCGACGAAATCATTATGCGCGCGTATTGTGAACGCGCAGGGTTTCGCAGAATTGGATTGGGCGAATGTCGCGGACAAATTATCGCCAACGGATAATTGGAATGCAAAGCACACAAGTCGTCATCATCGGCTCCGGACCGGCGGGACTGCTTCTCGCACATCTCTTGCAGCGTCAAGGCATCGAATGCATCCTTCTTGAACGCGTCAGCCGCGCGCATGTAGAAGCGCGTATTCGCGCGGGCGTGCTCGAACAGGGCACCGTGCAGATACTGCGCGACCTCGGCGTGGCGGAACGCATGACACGCGAGGCGTTGATTCATGACGGCGTCGCACTGGCGTTCCAGGACGAACTGCATCGCATTGATTTTCTCAAACAAGCGGGTTTGCCCGTGACTATCTACGGACAGACCGAAGTGACGCGCGATTTGATTCACGCGCGGCTGGCGCGCGGCGGCAGGATAGAGTTTGAAGCGCCCGTGGTCGCGATTGAGAATTTTTGGGACGGACGCCCGCGCGTCTTGTACGAACAACACGGCGCGCGTCATGAAATCGAATGCGATTTTGTCGCGGGCTGCGATGGCTTTCACGGTATTGCGCGCAAAAGCATAGACGCAAACAAAATCTCGATTTACGAAAAAATCTATCCGTTCGGCTGGCTCGGTATTTTGTCCGACGTGCCGCCGGTGAATGAGGAATTGATTTATGCCGCGCACCCGCGCGGTTTCGCCTTGTGCAGTATGCGTTCACCTACGCGCAGTCGCTATTACGTGCAGTGCAGTTTGGAGGACAAGGTCGAAGGGTGGAGCGACGACGCGTTTTGGGATGAACTGCGCCGCCGCTTGCCGCCGCAGGTCGCCGAAAACATTGTAACCGGTCCGCGTTTGGAAATGAGTATTGCGCCGCTGCGTTCGTTTGTCGCCGCGCCGCTGCGGTTTGGCAAGCTGTTTCTCGCGGGCGACGCCGCGCACATTGTGCCGCCGACGGGCGCGAAAGGATTGAATCTTGCCGCGTCGGATGTCTATTATCTGGCGCGCGCGCTCGCCGCGTTTTATTTGGAACGACGCACCGATTTAATCGAACGTTATTCCGAAACCGCGCTGCGCCGCGTGTGGGGGGCAATGCGTTTCTCGTGGTGGTACACCACGCTGCTGCACACATTCCATGACGACGCGTTCGATGCGCGGATGCAAATTGCGAATCTGGAATACTTGACGCGTTCGGATGCCGCCCGCACCTCGTTCGCGGAAAATTATGTCGGCTTACCCTTCGAGAGGTTTGAATAAGAATGTCTAATGCATCTTTTACACGCGGCATGAAAATTCGCCGCGCCGTGTTGGGCGATGAACATGTGAACCGCGCCGAAGCGAATAAAACAGAATTGGACGCGGACTTTCAACGCTTTATCACCGAAACCGCGTGGGGCAATGTGTGGGCGCGCGACGGACTCGACCGCAAAACGCGGCACATGCTCACCCTCGCGCTGCTCGCCGCCGCGGGCAATGAAAAGGAATTGGCAATGCACCTGCGCGCAACGCAAAACACCGGCGTCACGCGGGAAGAAATCCGAGAGATTTTTTTGCACGTCGCCATCTATGCCGGCGTGCCAGCCGCCAATGCCGCGTTTGCAACCGCCAAACGCGTCTTGGACGAAAGGAGTGAGAGTGAAACATGAAGCAAAGCGTATTCAACTCGTTGGACCGGCGCATTCAGCCCCCCTATTTGCATCCGCCGTATCAATCTACCGTCAAACGCGCGCCCTTGCAGCCGCTGGTGATGCGCCCCCAGACCCTGACGGAATGGACCGGACCGGTCTATGGCTATGACGCGATTCAGCCGCTCGACAATGACCTCACGCGCAATGCGGTGCAAACGGGCGAACCGCTTGGCGAACGCATCATCGTCACGGGACGTTTGCTGGATGAATCGGGGAATCCCGTGCGCAACGCGTTGATTGAAGTGTGGCAGGCGAACGCGGCAGGGCGATATATTCATCAAAACGACCAACATCCTGCGCCGCTCGACCCGAACTTTCGCGGCGCGGGACGCGTGTTGACGAACGAACGCGGCGAATATCGTTTCACCAGTATTCGTCCCGGCGCGTATCCGTGGCGCAATCATCCGAATGCATGGCGTCCCTCGCACATTCATTTTTCGATCTGCGGCGTCAATTTTTTACAGCGGCTGGTCACGCAAATGTATTTTCCCGGCGACCCACTTTTGCCGTTCGACCCGATTTACAACGGCATCCCAGACGAAAAAGGACGCGCGCGTTTGATTTCCAAATTTGACCTTGAAACGACGCAGCCCGAATGGGCGCTCGGTTACACGTTTGATATCGTCGTGTGCGGTCCGCGCATGACACCCTTTGAATGAGGCAGCGCTATGTGGGAACAATCTCCGAGTCAAACCGTCGGACCGTTTTTTCATTACGGGCTGATTTACGGCGGCGAAAATATTTTGGTGAATGAAAACACGCGCGGCGAACGGATTCGCATCACGGGGCAGGTCTTGGATGGCGACGATAAACCCATACCCGATGCGATGGTCGAAATCTGGCAAGCGGACGCACAGGGCTATTTCAATCATCCCGCCGACCCCAATTTCGAAAATGCCGACCCACATTTTCGCGGGTTCGGGCGCGCCGATACGCGGAACGACGGCGCCTATTGGTTCGAAACGGTCAAGCCGGGGAGCGTCATCGCGCCGGACGGCACGCGGCAAGCCCCGCACGTGAATGTGCGCGTCTTTGCGCGCGGCATGTTGATTCACGCGGATACGCGTCTGTATTTTGCGGATGAAGCGGCAAATGCCGGCGATACATTGCTCCAAACGATTGACCCGGCGCGGCAGCATACGTTGTTCGCCGTGCGCGTGCCGGACGCACCGGACAAGACATATCGTTTTGACATTCACTTGCAGGGTTCGGACGAAACGGTCTTTTTCCAACTCTGAGCCAATACTATTCTCGTTGTCCGATTCCGAATGGTTTGCGCCGCGGTTTAGAGATACGGAACTCGATGCCCTTTTTTCGGACGCGCACTTTGTGAATTCGCTTGTGCGTGTCGAAGATGTGCGCGCGCAGAAGGAAGGTTGCATGTGACTCCGTCCGCTGTCGCGCAAACCATTTTCAACGCGTGTGCGTCTCTGTCGCCCGAGCTGCGCGCATTGCAAACGGGCAGACGACAAGATGGCGAGTCCATCACTGCGCTTGGCAAACAGATTCGGTCGGCTGTTAGGAGGGACGCGGCGCCGTATGTGCATTGGGGCGCGAGGACGCAAGACATTCTGGACACGGCGCTCGTGCTGTAAATGCGCGATGCGCTGACGCTGCTCGAAAATCGTTTGCAGGATGTCATGCGCGCGCTGGCGGCGTTGGAAGAAAAGGGATTGGACGTGCGGGCAGCGTTGGCACAGGAATTACAACTCGACGTGCCGCTGCTCCTGCGGCACACACAGCATGATGGTCTCGCAGAAACGCCGCATTGGTTGTCGTTGGTCAGCGCGAGTCCGACAAAGTTGGCGCAGTATATTATTCTGCCGGCGCAGACCGAAGGGAGCGAAGCGCGCGAAACGGATGATGGGGCGCGCGGCGGGTCTAGCGCGACGCCGCAAAAGCACAATCCGATTGCGAGCGAACTTGTTATCGCCGCCGCGCGCGCGAATGCGTCGTTGTTATCTACGATGCACCCTGCAATGATTCGGGAACACGAACGCGCCACGCATGGCTGACAATTGGAAGGGCAGACACTGCCGCAAATGTTTGCATACACTGCATCCGCGTTAGCGCATGCCCAGTTTCTTGCAGAAAATCTGGTGGTGGAAGAAACGCGTATGGCGGACAATGTGCGCGCATCGCACGGGCTGATGCTCACCGAGACGCTCAGTTTTGCGTTGGCGGCACACATGCCCTGTGCCACGGCGAAACAGATTGTGGCGGATGCCTGTCGCGCGGCGTCGGTTGAAAAGCGGCATCTGTTTGAGATTGTGCGTGAGCGTACAAACGCCCCGTTGGATTGGAAGACGCCTCACGCGGAAGCAAATTATCTCGGCGGAGCGGACACGTTCGTCGAAAGCATGCCGGCGCAAATTCGAAAAGCCCCATTGTCCGAAATGTAAAGCCGTTCTGCCGCACGGACCGCACAGCCAAACGAAGTCTGAACCCCTCAATTCTTAGTGGCAAGGATTGCGCTTCCCGCTTGTCTCCGAACTACGACGCGGTGGAACAAACCAATGCGCCATCATAACCCGCCCTGACGCCAGCACCGACGGGGTTTGCGTGGTGGCTCTGTGGATTAGATTTTGTATTGACGCCGTCAAAGCAAATTGCAATCGTTGGTGACGATGCACAAGAATTGTTGGGTGTGATGTTTGAGCAATATCGTCCGAATCAAATTGTCGCAATGAAACGCGCGGAGGCGGAAAGTGCAATGCCGTTATTGGAGAATCGCGTTGAGTTGAATGACAAAGCGACCGCGTATGTGTGTGAACATTTTGGGTGTCGGATGCATTGGCGGCGCGGATGGGGCTCGAGTCGCAGTTGGGCGCCTGATTTTTCCCAAATACCCTGAAGGCATACGGCGTGCGCTTCTCAAGAGAGAGGCAAGCACGCCCTTTTGATTCTGCATCTGAAATGGATTGGATGTGTCTGCACAAATCCCCCAATCATGCCGTTTGGACAACTTTTTGAATAAATCGTATGAAAGTTTTTGCCGGTTTTGAGATTTTTTTGTTTTTCAGATAGACAAGCACGATTCGACTTTCAATCGTTTCATCCAGTGGAATGGAAACAACATCCGGGCGTCTGTAATAATTTAGCACTTGCTCCATCATCAAGGCGATACCACTCTTGGCGGCGACGAGACCCACGATGCTTGCGCCGCGCAGGCTGGCATAAAAGACGCGGGGTTCAAAACCTGCCTCGCGACACGCATTCATTACGATTTCATGCCAATGGGACCCCTTGTTGTAGGTGATGAAATTCTCACCCGCCAGCTCTTTGAGTGAAAGGGATTTGCGAGTGGCAAAGCGATGCTCGTTCGATACCGCAACCACGAGTTTATCTTGAAGAAATTCAACGCTGTTATATTGACGCGCAACCAAATCATGATCGCGCACCAACGCTAAATCGTACTGACGATTTTTCATCGCGGGCAAGATTGTTGCGACCTCTTTTTCTTCCAACACAATATGGATGTTTGGAAACTTGCTCTTGAATTGAGCAAGATATCTTGTAATCCCGTATTGGGCGATGACAGGGATGGCAGCAATTGCCAAATCGGGTTTGGTCATGCGATATTTGCCAAGCCCGCCCAACATGACTTTATAGGTTGTCTCGAGTTGGAGCGCATGGTCATAAAAAAACTCGCCCGCCTCTGTGAGGACAATTTTGCGATGGCTGCGGTCAAATAGCCGCACGTCCAATTCTTTTTCCAAAGCAAGAATCTGTTTGGAAAGTGAGGACTGCGAGATAAACAATTCGTCGGCGGCAACGCTAAACGAACCTGCATTTGCCACCGCAAGGAAATACTGCACTTGGCGTAGGTCCACACCCAAATCTCCCGCTATGCCTGTGAAATCGCTTTTTTCTACAAGAGTAGTTATTCCATTTTGGAATAGATTTTATCAAAAAAGAATTGATGCCGCAAGGACTTGGGCGTATTCTTTCGAGCAGATAGTCCAATGGATCTCAACTCAGAGATTACTATAGACGTTCAGGTTTGCTTTTGGAAAAGGGTCGTCCCAAACTTTCGAGATTTGCAAAATTTCGCAAGTTTAGATTCCAATTCATTTTCTGAACGTCTATCGCAAAAAAGGAGCTCGTTATGAGGAAATCAATGTTTGTCCTGCCGTCCATCTCGTTGCTGGTCATTTTCGCGCTCGCCGCTTGTGCCGGTCAACCTCCTCCCCCTACGGCGCCCCCCGCGACGAGTGCACCACCAACGGCTGCTCCACCAACGATGGCTCAGCCAACAGCGGCTCCACCAACTCAACCGGCAGCGCCCACCACAACTGTTGCCTCGACAAGTGGGACGATCAAGGGTAAGAAGGTTTGCTACCTGCTCCCAACCCTGGCAAATCCCTTCCTGAACGGATTGTCAACTTCTGTCAAGGCAAAAGCCGCCGGGCAGTATACTGAATTGTGTGTAAAAAATTGAGGAGCCGAGTATCTAACTGGTA
>CAZXYP010000179.1:0-10577 GCA_964644955.1 uncultured Anaerolineales bacterium
CGCCGCAGGCAGCCAGCAAGACCGCGCCTCCGCACAAAAACACAAATCGCCAAAGCATTTACATTGTCTCCACAATCGCGCGCGTCATTTCATCCGTGCTCGCCGTTCCGCCCAAATCGCGTGTCAGGATATTTTTTTCGAGCGCGTGTTTCACCCCCCCCCGCACGCGCGCGGCGGCATCATTCAGTTTCAGATAATCCAACAGCATCGCGCTCGACAAAATTGCGCCCACCGGATTCGCAAGCCCTTTGCCCGCAATGTCCGGCGCGGAACCGTGAACGGGTTCAAAGACCGCGTGCGAGACCCCGATGTTGCCCGAAGGCGCGACGCCCAAGCCGCCAATCAACGCGCTCGCTTCGTCCGACAAAATATCGCCAAATAAATTCGTCGTCACAATCACGTCATAGTTTTGCGGATGCGTCACCAAACGCATTGCCATCGCGTCCACGAGCATTTCGTCCGCGCGCACCTCGGGAAATTCGCGCGCAACCGCAAAACAGGTTTCGCGGAACATACCATCCGTGAGTTTCAACACATTTGCTTTATGCACAATCGTCACGCGCTGCTTGCGCGCGCGCGCCAACTCGAACGCGATGCGCGCGATGCGTTCACTCGCGCGTTTTGTAATCACACGTTCCGCAATCATGGTATCGGCATCTTCCGCGCGTTCGCGTCCCGCGTACAACCCTTCTGTATTTTCGCGGACAATCAACAAATCAATGTTTGCGCGCGAAAACGCGCCGGGCAGCGATTGCACGGGGCGCAGATTCGCGTACAAATCCAACGCCTTGCGTAACGCCAGAATCGGACTGCGATAGCCCTCGACGCGCGTCATCGGCGATGAGGTTGCGCCGAACAAAGTCGCGTCACATGCGCGCACCGTGTCCAAAGTGGCGTCCGGAATGGCATTGCCCGTTTTTTGAAAATGTTCGAACCCCGCGTCCGCGCGCACAAATTCCAACTCGAGTTGCAATGCTTCGAGTACATGTTGCGCGGCGGGAATCACTTCTTGCCCAACGCCGTCGCCCTCAATCACACAAATTCGCGGCACGTCTCCAGTCTCCAATCTCTAGTCGCCACTCTTTATCTCCGGCATCGGCAAATTTTCCGCGCCGAATTTTTTGCGGAGCATTTGAATCAAGCCGCCGCTTTCGATAATGTTGACGAGCGACGGCGACAGGGGCGGAAAGTCAAACACGCCCGCGCGACATTCAATTTGATGCGCGTCGAGGTCAACGGAAATGATTTCGCCGTTTTCAATCGCGTCCACCGCGTCCGCGCATACAATCGGCAAGAGTCCGTTTTTGACAGCGTTGCGAAAATAAATGCGCGCGAACGATTTCGCAATAATGACGCGCACGCCAAGCGTTTTCAAAACGCCGACCGCTTGTTCGCGCGACGAGCCGTTGCCCCAATTCTTGCCGCCGACAATCATGTCGCCGGGCTGCACGCTGCGCGCGAAATTCGCGTCCAAATCTTCAAGCGCGTGTTTCGCCTGTTCCTGCGGGTCCGTGACCGTATAAGTGTATTTGCCCGGAAAGATAACGTCCGTGTTGACATTATCGCCGTATTTCCAAACGCGTCCTGTGAGGTTCATCATTGGAGACTGGAGACCGGAGATTTTTGATTTAGTGCGATAGTGCGATAGTGCAATCGTGCGATAGTGCAATCGTGCGATAGTGCGATTTGCGATTCGTCTTGCGCACGCCGCCGCAGTTCTTGAATCAACGCGTGGTCGGTCGGTGCAATCCCGTAAGCGTCCCATAAAAGAATATACGCGATGAACGAATCCGCATTCCTGACACGCAGCGCGTTGGGATGGTCGCCGATGTCCAGCACACGCGTATGGTCAGGCAAACGGATTTGCCCAAACAGCCAATCGTGAAAATGTTCGGGCGCGGTGCTGTATTTTTCGTGCAGCGCGCTGCGCGCTGTCAGGTTCGCGTCGGTCGCGTATTGTCCGGACACAAAGGCAGGGTCGTCGAGGCGGAACATGTGAAAAATCAGTGCGCGAAGCGCGCGTCCAAATACGCGTCGTCAAAATTTTCCGCCGCGCGCAGCGCGACCGCAATCGCGTCGCGCACCGCGCGGTTTTTGGCGTCGAGGTCCGGCGTTTCGCTTTGCGTGCGATTGGCAATCACCGCGCACACGCACGCGGTCGCGATTTTGTACACGCCGCCCATTTTGAACAAGGTGCCGCTTTCCATTTCGTAATTCAAAACCCCGAGCGCGCGATATTCTTCGGTGACGCCGCGCAGCGCGCGCAGCAGCGCCTTGTTCGCGGACGTTTCCGCGCGTTCCTGCCCTTCAAAAAACGTGTCCACCGATGCCGTGACGCCGATATGCCAATCCACCTTGAGTTCACGCGCGGCATCTACCAGCGCCATCGTCAAAAACGGATTGGCGGCGGCAGGATATTCACGCGGCGCAATATCGTCCGCCGCGCCTTGCCGGCACAATGCCGCGCGCGTAATGACAATGCTGCCCATTTTGACATCCACTTGAATCGCGCCGCTCGTGCCGACACGAATGATTGCGCGCACGCCGACCTGTACCAATTCATTCACCACAATCGAAAGCGACGGCGCGCCCATGCCGCTCGTCGCCGAGATAAAACGGCGACCGTTCGGCAAACACGCGAGATAACTGTTCAAGCCGCGATTTTCCGACAAGTTTTTTTCAAGCGTCACGCCGGGCGCGTCGTGGGCGATAAAGCGCGCGCGCTCCGGGTCGCCCGACAATAACGCAATGCGGGGGGGGGAACTGCCGAGATCATTTTTGCCGAAACCGATGTGATACAACACCTCATTTTTCATTCCGTTGTTTCTCCGCTTGTGCCTGTTGGTTGGAGCTGGCGCATGTTTCCTTTCGTCGCGTGTCTGTGATTCTTGGAACGCGGTCTTGCCCGCGAATGGAATCATCACGTCGGGCAGCGCGACTGCGCGGGAAACGAATCATTTTTGATTGAGTATGTATTGCGTGATTTTGTCGTTCGACAAAACCCACAAACGATTTTGTGCGTCAAACGCAATACTGCGAACGCCGCCCCGCGCTTCGAAGGTATCGAGATATCGTCCGTCGCTGGTGAATACCATGATACCGTCCGATGTGGCGACATAGACGCGCCCTTGCGTGTCCACTGCGATTGCATATCCGGAATTCATTTGTCCTGTTTCGTTCCCGCGACTGCCAAAACGCGAAATCAGTTTGCCTTCGGGTGAAAATTTGAAAATGGCGCCTTCGCGCTCGTCGGTAAGAATGTACAAATTGCCAAGCGCGTCCACGGCGATTTCATTATCCAACGCGAGATTATCGGTTTGGGCGTTAATGATATTTTCAATCACTTGCTTGACTTTGCCCTCGCGGTCAAAGCGCACCAGCCGTTCGCGATACCCGTCCAATGAAGTAATTAAGCCCGAACGACGTTCGTACCACATCCCCACCACGCCGCCGTCGGGCGTCACGGCTATCGCATCGAATCCTTCCCCCGGCACATCATACTGCAATTGTCCCAGCGCCTTGCCGCTCACACCGTCAAACTTTTTAATACCGCCATTGACAACGGCGTACACATTGCCGCGCAAATCGGCGGCGAGTCCCAACAAAATCTGTTTCGACGTGCCTGCGTTCCATTGGTCTTGAAATTTACCCTGGTCGTCAAAACGCTGTACGCGCGCGCCGACGTACTCGCCGACGAATAGATTGCCGCGATGGTCCACCGCGAGGCGCCGCGCGTCATTCAATTGTCCGGGCGCGGTTCCTTGTTGTGAAAATGTTTTGACCGCGCTCGCAAAACCGGGCGTCGGCGCAGGCGTATCCGAAATCGCGCGAGTGGGCGACGCGATGGGCGCGGCAGTCGCTTTGGCGACAACGCGCGTCGGCGTCGGCGCTGCCGGCGCGAACGCATTGAAAATGTCCGTGCCGATCGCCAACAACGGTATCACAATCGAAGCCGCCACTGTCAGAACAACCACGATTACAATTGCCGTCGCGCAGCCGTTTGCGCGCTGCCGCGTATTGCCCGCGCTTGATTGAATCGTTGTGGAATTGGGTGCGAACGCTGCCTCGTCAATATCCACACGCACAACCTGCACACTTTTGCCGCGCTCGATGGCATCTACTGCGTCTTTGGCTTCCTTGAGTCCGCCGCCAAAATGTTCGCGATACACTTTGATGGCTTGAATTTTTTGTTTTTGATCGAGCAGGTTTTTGATTTCGAGCAAGACGGCGGATTGCTGTGACCACGATTCCGCAGAGGCGATTCCCGCATCGGGGCGTAATTCGGGCGGCACGATGATGGTGGTTTCACAATACGGGCATTGAATCGCTGCCGCGCTGCCGCCTTGATAGTCTTGCGGCGCGCCGCACTTCGGACAGTTAAAGGTTGTCGGCACTCGTTACTCTCTTTCGCGTTTGAATAACGTGAACCATTCGGTTTGCCCGCACTGCGGACACGTCATGCGACGGCGCGGATTGCCCAACGCTTTCCAGCGAATTCCCCCCGCATCCCAGAGCGAGAGCTGAAATCCGCAATTCGGGCATTGCATCACCCATTGTTTGGATTCGCGTTCGGCGTCCGCCGCCCATGCAGATGGCAAAATTGCCAATAGGATTTTTTGAGCACGACTCATGACAGTTTGACCTCAGGTCTGTGCGCGTCCGCGCGTTTGAATCAGCAAACAGACGATGGCGGCAAGGACAATAATTTTTTGTCCGGTCGCCTGAAGCATCATGCCGGCGCGCGTTGCCAACGGCGGACCCCAAAAAAACAGCAGGACGTACGCCCACAGCAGCGCGGCAAGGACGGCAAAAACGAACGCGTATTTTTTCGGATACGTCGGTGTGCGCGCAAGGACTATAGCATACATCAAAGCTGCCAACAGTAAAAACAGAAACGCGGCAGCCGAAAACGAATCGTGGAGGTCGGAAAAGAGGTCTTGGGGCGTCAGGGCGATGCCAAAAAAACAAACGCCCGCCAAAACCCCGCACACGGATGCCGCGTAACTCAAGGCGCGCTGTGCGGGAAATTGCGCGGCAAACCGGGAAAAAAATAAAATCAAACCGCTGCCCGCGCAAAACATGGCAATGACAAACAGCGGTAGGGTGAAACGATTGACCTCGCCGCTGAAACTGCGGGTCATGCCGAGGTCGCTGAAAAAATTTTCAAGAAAAAGATACCCGCGCGTGTTGGGATTGACGAACGTGCCGCCGGGATACAACAGCATCGCCGCGAGGGTCAAAACCAGGAACGCCGCACACGCGCCAACGACCAATCGCCGCGCGCGCCATTCATTCACCATCCGCGCAAGGTCTTGGGCGTTACGCGAATTGCAACCGAGTATTCCTCTGCAAATTGCTGCGGCGTCATGTTGATGTCGCGGATGCCCTGTTTGTATTTTCGAAAATACGCGCGATGTTTGATGGGGGCAGGCGCAGCGCGGTCCTCCTCTGCCCTGCCGTGAAACACGACCACGCCGCCATCTTCCGTCGTCGAATTCAAATGCAGTACGACATTCGGATTGCGCGCAATGTGTTTCACTTTATGTGCGCGCGGTTGTGAATAAATCACAAACGTTTCACCATCCCAATAAAACCAGACGGGGCGCGGCTGCGGCGTGCCGGTTTTATCCACAGTGGTGAGCCAAATCTCTTGTTCGCTTTTCAGACGTCGTTTGACCCGTCGTCCGAATTTGGTATTGAGATCCATTTTCTTGCCCCCTTCGGCTAAAAGAATACCACAAAATTATCTTGCGTGCGATTCCACAAAAAAGTGCCGCGCACATGGCACGGCACTTTTCCCCCCCTATTTGGATTTGTGTCCGGGATAGGGCTAGAGAGTTTGCGGTTGGAGTGGAACGTCCGCGTTGGACGCTCCACTCGCTCCGATTACTTTTTAACCTTGAAGGTCTGCCAATCACTCGCCACACATTCGTTATCGGCGCTGCACGCTTGCACGCGCCATTGATAGCTCGCGCCCTTGACCAAATCCTTGACAGTCAATGCCGTCTTGAGATGTTTGCGATTGAGAACGAGCTTGGCATCGCGCGCGTCAGGTTTGACCTGCACGCGATAGTACGCCGCGCACGTCACAGGTTCCCACTTGAGCCGTACCTTGTCCGCCGAAACGCGCGCGTCGTTGATGGGTGAGACCGCAAGCGGCGCGGTTAGAGCAGTGTTACAGGCAGTTTCGCCAACGGTCACACTGCGCGCCGCTGAAGTCCCGACACTCGCGTCCGTGTGCATGATTTCGATACGATACCAGTAGGTTGCGCCGGTAACGGCGGTGGTGTCAACAAACTTGTACGCTCTGCCTTTCGCATTGCCCGGCGCTTTGGCGGGGATGAATTCGGTGTTGACATTGGCAAAGGTTCCATCCGCCGCGTCACTGCGTTGGATGTTGAATCCTGCAATTTGGGCTTCACTCACACTGCGCCAGCGCAAGAGAACATTGTTGTCGGCTGTGACCTTGACGCGCACCTTTTCGACATCCGCCGCTGTGGGTGACAAATAGATTCCAAAGTCGTACGACGAGATGGACGCGCTGTCGTTTGCAAAGAGCGTGTTGATTTGACCTTTGAACGGCTGTGCGCCGGTGCCTGTCGGGTCGTTCGAGTCTGTGGTTGGCGTCCCTTGTCCTAACGGCGATGCCGTCGCGCCGAGAGGCAGCGTGACCGTGATTTCAAAAGCCGGTTCTGTACCGTACGTGCCAAGTCCGTTATAGTCTTCGTCTTGGAGCAGATTGCCGAAACTGTACCAGCCGTTGCGCGTGCCGCCGGGTTCTTGCTGCGTGATGGTTGTCAGCGTCGTGACAGTATTGTTCGGATACGTAATCGTCAGGGTCACGGTTACGCCGTTGATTCCTTCTTCGCCGTTATCCTGTATGCCGTCTTGGTTCGAATCATTCCAGACATAATTGCCGACCGCGCCCGGAATGACATAGTAGCCAAAGTCCACAGTGAGAACATTCTCGGTGGCAGTTGAACCTGTTGCAAGAATGACACTGTACGGGCTTGCCTTGCTCGTGTTGTCAGATGTCATTGCCGCATCGCCGAGCGAATGCCAGAATCCGGTCAACAACCCCGCCGTATCGGTAACATTGACCACATAGTAGGCGTCAACTTGATCAATGTCTTCGGTCGGCAATCCGGTAAACAGATAGCCGCCGTTCGCGCCGGTTGTAGTGGTCGAAAGTTTGATGTCGCCCGCGTCCACGACGCGATTGCGATTTACGTCGTCGTACAAATCAATCGTCACGCCTTCAATGCCCTGTGAAGCATCACTGCCATCTACGATTCCGTTGGCGTTTGTATCGAGCCACACGAAATTGCCGATGGAGCCGCTGCCGACGTAACCAAAGTCCTGGTCAATCTGAACCGGGTCGGCAGGCGTTAGAGTACGCGTAGATTCGTCGGGCGTACCAAGACCGTCGTAATCATAGGTTTGCGTTATCCCGCCGGGCAGAGTTGTCCAGTCCACACGCACATAGTATTGATGGCTTCCGCCGCCGTCGTCCACGTTCAAGTTCGGGAACAAGTACAATCCGTTCGCGCCTGTCACGGTCGTTGCCAACAGGGTAGTCCCATCCGAATCGTACAGCTCCATTTCGACGCCGGGGATGCCCGGTTCATTCGCATCTTGTACGCCATTACTGTTCAGGTCGAGCCAGACGCGGTCGCCAATCATACCGGGATTCGCTGCACCCGGTACTCCGCTGTCAGTGTAACCAAAATCTTGGTCCGTCGCATCGTTCGTCCCGTATGGGCTGCCGCCGGTCGTACCAAGATTTGCCACGGCGCTGATGCCCCGACCTGTTGCCAAACCGGAAACCGGACTGTTGCCATCTCTATCATAGGTTGCGACCAATCCGTCCAATACATGATTCGTATCATTGACCCAGACGAGATAATCGTCCGTGCCAACGCCATCGGTAATGGGCAAACTGCGGAAGCGATAGAAACCGACCGGGTCGGTTGTCCCATCTCCATCCACATCTTCCGTACCATCCGAAGTGTGCGTCGTCGCAACAATCGGTTCGCCGGAATCCCATTGTCCGTTCGCGTTCAAGTCTTGAATGAGCGCGACGGTCACGCCGCCGAGACCGAATTCCGTATCGTCATCGCCGGGCAGCGCGCCATTGCCGTTCGGACCCACACCGTCCGCATCGCGGTCGTACCAGACAAAGTTGCCGATGCTGCCCAAGACAGGAGTTCCACCCGTGCCGCCCGGTTGATAACCAAAATCTGCGTTGAGGAATACATCGCCGGGTCCGAGAACAACGGGAGTGGTGGTTTGATTGTCGTTCACCGTTCCGGTCGTGCCGAAATGGTCGGGGTCGCCGGTTTGCGTGTATAGCGCGCCGAGAACATCATGGCTCGCGGACGCGCTGTCCGTCACGCGAACGAGATATTGTCCGGGCGGCAAGTCATCGAACATGTAGAAACCATTTGCGTCCGTCGTGCGCGTCGGGATATAGCCGCCGGAGGTGTAAGGCACATCATCGCCATTGCCCCAAATGTTGTCGGGACCCGGTGAGCCATAAATCGTGACCTCGACGTCTTGTACGCCGATTTCATTTGCGTCTTGCGCGCCGTTGCCGTTCGTGTCAATCCATACGCGGTCGCCGAGCGCGGCAACAGCATTGACTGCGCCGCCGGTATTGACATCGTTGGTCGGATTCCAGTTGTACCCAAAGTCAGCGGTGAGATTCGTTGCGCCTGCGCCGAGATTGATTTGGTATCCATTGCCGACGCTCTGATTTTGGTTAAAGAAATCCGCGCCGTTGTTGGGATACGTCGTCGTCTGTGTCATGCCGGACGGAATCGTCGTATTGTCAACTTGCACAAAGTAGGTTCCCGCCCCAAGCCCCGTGAACAGATACCCGCCGTTGGAATCAGTCACCTGTGTCGCAATCACATTGCCGCTGCTGTCCTTGAGTTGGACAGTCACGTTTGGAATTCCGACTTCGCCCGCATCTTGATAGCCGTCGGAATTTTCGTCGAACCACACATAATTGCCAATGGTGCCAAGTGTGCCGATGGTGATGACGTAATCTTCGACTTCGCCATCGTTCGCCGCGCCAATCGCGCCGTCATTGTCCAGCGACAATGTGTCGGTGGTGAGACGGAAGCGCGCGCCGAGATTCGTGCCGGTGGACGCGCTTGCCGGAACGTTAAAGTTCAATGTTACCGCGCCGACGGTTGCATCCGGGACCGCCACACTCGCCACTTCATCCGTATCGTCAAAATCGCCGTCGCCGTTCCAATCAATGAAACCATACAGCGTCGCGGTGCTGCCGGTAACATTGTTGACTGTCACATCAATCGCGGCAGCTGCGCCCGGCGTGAAGGTCGGGAAACCGGCAATGCCGTCTTCGTCATCCGCGTAACCGGTATTGGAATTGTCGTCTGCCGTTGCCGTCGCGTTCTGCAACAACCCCGTTTCGGCATCCACTACATCCGGTGCGCCAATGTTGAGTCCCGCGACAATTGTGTGGCTCGGTCCGCCATCGCTTGCCAACGTTTGATAATTGCCCGCGCCCGTGCCTGCGCCCGTATCCGGCAGGTCGCCGTAATCTTCAGTGGGAGGTGGCGGGGGCGGAGGCGCAAAACCAATGTCGTAGGTATGATTGTTGAAACCGGCATTGCCTGTCGTCGCTGCCACTACCGCGTCCGAACCGGAGAGCGCGGCGTCAGAATCAATCGTATCTTTTGCGCCGACGTTTGGCGAGGTCAAACTCAAACCCGACAAAAGCGGCGCGTTCTGCGCGGAAGTTGTATCAAGGCGAATCTCAAAGTTCGTATTTTGGAGGAGGCCCAACAAACCGAACTTGTGACTGGCAGTACTTGCGCGTCCGCCTTGCCCGTCATCCGAAAAGCCGCCATTATCTCCTGTCACATCATTCGGATTGTCATTCCCTGTTAACGGATAACCGCGCGGGTCATTGCTAAAATAATAGTTGCCGTTCGCGTCGGTGCGCGCGGTGGCGATTTGTGTGTCCACGCTGCCACTGTCATCACTGTCAACCCACAACGTGACATCAATGCCGCTCAAGACAGCTTCGCCGGGGTCTTGAATCCCATTCCCATTCGCGTCATTCCACACGCGATTGCCGATTTCTACCGGCGCGGCATCGCACAAGGCAATGAGGTCGCCGAGACCGTTCGCTTTGCCAAAGCGTCCGTCATTGATATTGTCTGGCGACCCGTTGACGTACAATTCATACCCCGATGGGTTGGGCGTGGTGTTATTTACGCGGTTCCCATAAATGTTGCGTCCGGCATTCGCGCCGCTGTTGAATTGTTTGGTGACACCCTGAGCGATAGTTGCCAGATTGGGGTCTTGGGTGGTCGAAACGATTTCACCCTTGCCGGGCACAAATGCAAGACCACCTTCTTTGTCTTCTTCTTGTGTGGCATCCGGTGTGGTCGTGTCGCCATAATAAAATTCGCCGTTGCCCAGACCTTGCCCGTTGTTTTCGCCCGCGGTGGTTACGCCACCGCATGAACCATTGCTTTCCAACGTCCAAACACCATCGTTATCCGCATCACACGCGCGCAAAACGTCACCGCCGACGATGA
>CAZXYP010000180.1:0-10467 GCA_964644955.1 uncultured Anaerolineales bacterium
ATAATCCAAAAGTAGCCGTCCTCATCGCGGCGCGCGCTGTCGCCCGCGAGATACACGCCCGGATATTTTGACCAATACTGCTGCACGTAACGTTGGTCGTCGCCGTACAGCGTTCGCAGCATCGAGGGCCACGGACGTTTAATGACCAAATATCCTTCTTCGTTCGCGGCAACTGATTCGCCCAATTCATTCACCACATCCGCTTCGTAGGTAAAAAACGGTTTTGTACCCGAACCCGGTTTTAGCGGCAAGGCAGGCACCGGCGTAATCATGAACGCGCCCGTTTCCGTTTGCCACCACGTATCCATGATGGGACATTTTTCGTGACCAATGTGTTTGAAATACCAGCGCCACGCTTCGGGATTAATCGGTTCGCCGACGGAACCCAACAAGCGCAAGGACGACAAATCATGTTTCGCAGGGAACGCTTCGCCTTGCCGCATGAACGCGCGAATCGCGGTGGGCGCGGTGTACAAAACGCTGACTTTATATTTGTCAATGAGCGACCACCAACGGTCCGGCGCGGGAAACATGGGCGCGCCTTCGTACATGAAACTGGTCGCGCCCAAAACCAACGGCGCGTACACAATGTACGAATGTCCCGTCACCCAACCCGGGTCTGCCGCGCACCACCACACATCCTTTTCTTTTAAATCAAAAACATATTTCAATGTCGTCGCGGTGCCGACCATGTAGCCGCCGTGCGTGTGCAAAATCGCTTTCGGTTTGCCCGTCGTGCCGCTCGTGTACAAGATATACAGCGGCGTTTCCGCGTCCAATTTTTCGGTTTCACATTCCGCGCTCGCGTTCGCCATCGCTTCGTGATACCACACATCGCGTTCCGCGTTCCACGCCACATTGTTGCCGACACGTTTCACCACAACAACTTTTTCAATACTGGGCGACTGCGCGACGGCTTCATCCGCGATTTGTTTCAACGCAATCACTTTGCCGTTCAACCAATTGCCGTCTTGGGTAACGATGATTTTGGACTGCGAATCGTCAATGCGTCCCGCGAGCGCCGGCACGCTGAATCCGCCAAACACCACCGAATGAATCGCGCCGAGTTTCGCGCACGCCAGCATTGCGACGACGATTTCGGGAATGCGTCCCATGTAAATCGTCACGCGGTCGCCCTTCACCACGCCGAGTGATTTCAACACATTCGCGAATTTATTCACCTCGACGTACAGCTCGCCGTACGTAATTGCGCGCGAATCGCCCGGTTCGCCTTCCCAATAATACGCGATTTTATTTTTGCGTTCCGTGTTTTGGTGACGGTCGAGCGCGTTATGCACAATGTTCACTTGCGCGTTCGTGAACCATTTGAAAAACGGTTTGTTGGTATCGTCCAGCACTTTGTCCCATTTGGAATACCATTCGTATTCGTGCGCGCGCTGTTCCCAAAATTCAAGCGGATGGTCGAACGCCCATTGGTACAATTCGTCCGCGTTTTGGACGTTCGCGTTTTGGACAATTTGTGCGGATGGATAATACACTTCGCCGTGTAGTTCGCCACTCATTGATGGACTCCTTGAGAAATGTTGTGAAAAAGAGTGTTTGGGATTGCCTGAAAAATCCCTCTTGAAATTCCACGAAATTGCGCTAAAATTTCATTCAACCGCGTTGATTCACACAGGAGGTTTCTGTATGCAACGCATCGTCCTCTCCCTGCTCGCGCTCGGCATCGCCGCGAGCATCATTGGGATTTTCTCCTTGCCCCACGCGCAAGAATCTGCAAACGCACAGGGCGCAGCGACGGCAATTGTCACGCGTTTAATCACAGTCGAGGTCACGCGCGTTGTGATTGCCACACCCACCTCTACGCCCACTCCCGCAGGCACCCCGACGCCCACGCCGATTGTGTACGGCTTTGAATATCCCGACCCGACAGCCATTCCCAATCTGCCCCAAGTCCCTTCGGCGGGCAATCTCGGTCCCATTCTCGACGTGGACTTGTTAGAAGAGAATGCGTTGATGGGCGACGGCGACGACCCGGCAATTTGGGTGCATCCGCTTGAACCCGCCAAGAGTCTCATCTTTGCCAGCGCGAAAAATGGCGGCATCGCGGTGTACGATTTGGAAAGCCAACTCGTCGAAGCGTTCACCGACGACGAGGTCAACAACGTTGACATTCTCTACAATTTCGAGTTGGGCGGCAAGATGGTTGATTTGCTCGTCGGTTCGAACACGGGCGCGGATAAACTCGTCATTTATGCGCTCGACCCGCTCACGCCCACTTTGGAAAATGTCACCGACGATGCCAGTCCAATGATTTTTGCCAAGACCGAACAAGATATTGAGGATGAACTCGTCGTGTACGGATTGGGATTGTATCGCAGTCCCAAAACCGGCAAAACCTACGCGTTCGTCAGCCAAGAAAGCGGCTTGCCCGTCAAACAACTCGAACTCACCGCAACAGCGGATGGGCATGTCGCATGGAAAGAGGTGCGCGAAATCTTATTGCCCGAACCGCCGGAAGGCGAAGAGGACGATTACATTCAAAGTGAAGGCATCGTCGCCGATTCCGAGTACGGCATTTTGTATATCGCCCAAGAAGATGTCGGCATTTACAAATTGTCCGCCGAACCCGACGGCGGCAGCACCGCGAAATTACTCGATGCCGTCAAACCGCAAGGCAAAAATCTCACCGCCGATGTCGAAGCATTGACCATCTATTACGCCGCGAACGGCAAAGGATATCTCATCGCGTCAAGTCAAGGTGACAGCACGCTTGCCGTGTACGAACGCGACGGCGACAATCGTTATCTCGGCAGTTTCCAAGTTCGCGATGACGAGGGCGACGGCGCGACAGATTCCGACGGCGCGGATGTGACGAATCTCGCGCTCGGCGAAAAATTTCCGATGGGCTTGTTCGTCGTGCATGATGCCAAAAATGCGCCGCAGGTCTTTACGCTCGATGAAGACGATTTCGTCTTTGAAAACGAACACACCGGCTTTGAACTCGTCGCGTGGCAAGACATCGCCAACGCCTTCAAACCGCCGCTGCTCATTGACACCAAAGGGTACGACCCGCGTAAACCGGTGAATCGAATGAAATGATTTTTGTGAGCCGCATCCATTTGGTGCGGCTCGTTTTTTACACGCTGTCCGTTTCGAGCAAGCACAAGGCGTTATCCCTACAAAATCTCTTCCTTCAACTCCACCGCTGCCTTCCGCGCTTCTTCCACGCTCGCTTCATCTTCAATCGTCGTAATGTCGCCGGGGTCGCGTTCCAGCACCACCGCTTTCAACACGCGGCGCATAATTTTTCCCGAACGCGTTTTGGGCAGCATCGGGACGATGATATATCTCGTTCCAAAACGCAGTTCGTAAATCACGCAACTGCGTGTATAATTTGTCGGAAAGGTGAGCCGAACAAGATGTATTTAATTGCCAACAAACTATCAGGTAAGGTCACGGCAGACAAACGTTTGGTCGTCACCTTGCCTGATGACGCGCAGCCGGGACAGGTGGAGGTGATATTACTCTATGACCGCCCGCGCCCTCAAACGCGCACCAGGCGCTCCAAATCAACGCATCCAGCATTTGGCATCTGGGCAAATCGTTCTGACATTTCGGACGCAGCGGAATTTGCGGCAGAGTTGAGACGCCGCATCGAGTCACGAACCGATGGCTAAAGAACGCTGGCTGCTGGACACGGCGGTGCTGATTGACCTCTTGCGCGGTGAAATCCGCGCGCGCAATTGGATTGACAGTCTCGCTATGGAGGCACGCGCAATTTCTGTTGTGACCGCAGCCGAATTGTTGGCAGGCGCTCGTAATCGGCGCGAACAAAAGAATATCGAACTCGAAATTGAATTGTATGAGATGCTATGGCTCGACGAAATGATTTGCGAACGCGCACTCGAATTGTATAAACGTTTTCGTCTCAGTCATAATATCGGCTTCTTGGATTGCCTCATTGCCGCAACCGCCCTCGAACATGATTTGACTCTTGCCACACTGAACCTCAAGCATTTTCATTCGTTGCCCAACCTTCAAGTTATTCGACCTTATTGACCTGATTACTCGGGACATTGCCTCTAAACTGGCTCTGCGTTTCTCTCGCGCTTTCGCCTCGCCACATTATCTCTCCATTACAAAATCTCTTCCTTCAACTCCACCGCTGCCTTCCGTGCTTCTTCCACACTCGCTTCGTCTTCAATCGTCGTAATGTCGCCGGGGTCGCGTTCGAGCACCACCGCTTTCAACACGCGGCGCATAATTTTTCCCGAACGCGTTTTGGGCAGCATTGGAACAAAATGCAATTCGCCAATCACGGCGACGGGTCCAAATTCATCGCGCACGACTTGTAACAATTCATGACGCAGCGCGTCAGACGGTTCATTCCCTGCTTTCAAGACGACAAACGCCGCAATCACTTCGCCGCGCAATTCGTCGGGACGCCCCGTGACGCCCGCTTCCGCGACGGCGGGATGCTTGAGAAACGCAGTCTCCACTTCAATCGTGCCGAGCCGATGCGCGGCGATTTTGATAATTTCATCCGCGCGCCCGGCGAACCACACATAGCCGTCATCGTCGAACATTGCGCTGTCGCCGCTGTAATACAATAATTTTCCCGGAATGCGTCCCCAGTAATCCGCGCCATAGCGTTCCGTTTCGCCCCACAACATCGGCGTCAACCCTGGGAATGGGCGCGTAATGACCATTATGCCTTTTTCATTCGGCGGTAACGGTTCGCCTTCGGGGGAGACAATTTGCGCTTCAATGCCCGGCATCGGAATCGTCGCGGAACCCGGTTTAATCGGCAGCATCGAAATTCCAAACGGATTTGCAAATACGGGACCGCCCGTTTCCGTTTGCCACATGTGGTCAATCACGGGAACGTGGTCGTCAAACACTTTTTTCTGCAACCATTCCCACGCGGGCGCGTTCAGAACTTCGCCCGCGCAAAAAACTTTTTTCACCGATGACTTGTCATATTTTTTTGTAATGTCTTCGCCATACCGCATCAACAAACGCGCGGCAGTCGGTGACGTAAAAATTCCGGTGACGCGAAATTCCTCGACAATCTGCCACAAGGTTTCGGGAGTCGGATAATCCAATGCGCCTTCATACGCGAGCGACGCGCAGCCGAGAATCAACGGCGCGTACACCGTGTACGCGTGTCCCACCGCCCAACCAATATCCGACGTCGCCCACCACACATCGTCCGCGTGCAAATCAAAAACCCATTTGCCCATGCAGACCGTATGCACTTGATAACCACCGTGCATGTGAACAACCAATTTCGGACGCGCGGTTGTTCCCGATGTGGCGAGAATGTATAACGGCTCGTTCGATTCCATCACCTCATGCGCGCCGCTTTGCCCTTCACCGCGTTTCAAAAATTCATCCCACGTTAAATCGCGTCCGTCTTGCATCGGCACATCGTTTGCCCCTCTCCTCGCAGGAGAGGGGTCAGGGGTGAGGTTTCGCTTGAGAATCACCGCGTGTTCGATGCTCGGCACATTCATCTCGAGCGCGGCGTCGAGCAATCCTTTCAACGGCACATCTTTGCCTTTGCGATAAATCACATCCGTCGCAAAAATCGCTTTCGATTCACTCGCGCGAATCCGGTCCGCGAGCGCGCCGGAACCGAATCCCGCGAACACGCATAAATGAATCGCGCCGATGCGCGCGCACGCGAGCATCAGCATAATGGCTTCGGGCATGGTCGGCATGTAAATGGTGATGCGGTCGCCTTTTTGAATTCCCAAACCGCGCAATGCTGCCGCAACGCGTTCGACGTGGTACAACAATTGCGCGTAAGTGAACACACGTCGTTCGCCGCGTTCATTGCAATAAATCAGCGCGGTGCGTCCGCCGCGTTCGTTGTTCACGTGCGCGTCAAGCGCGTTGTATGCCGCGTTTGTTTGTCCGCCGACGAACCATTGAAACGTTGGCGCATTCCATTCCAACACGGAATCCCATTTGCGGAACCAGTGAATTTCTTGCGCGGCGTCATTCCAAAATGCATCGGGGTCATTGCGCGCGGCGTCAATCATTTGGCGAACGCGCGGGTTGATGAAATCCATCGGCGGCTCCTTTGCCCAAAAGGTGTGCGAAATTTTATCACAAAAACACCTCTTGTCGCGCATACAAAAGCAATCTATAATGTTGCCATCATGGACGACCCAAAACCGCCTTCTTCGCTACCCGAAAAATCATCGAGCGCGATAGACATTTCCGACAGTCAAGTCTCTGCGGGCGGCGATATCGTCGGCGGCGACGTGCATGTCGCGGGCGACTCGATTCGCGGACAAACTGTCACCGTGCAGCGCGGGTTCGCGGCGACGGATGTGCAGCGTCTCGTGTTGACTGTTGGCGGATTGGTGTTTGTGACTGCCGCCTGTTTTTTTCTGTTTGGCGCGGTTTCGGCAGGCGTGCTGTTGAATGTGCTTGCCCGTCCCGTCGAATCTTCGCCCGAAGCGGCAGCCAGTATGCAGCGCAAAGTCCAACAGATTCAAGCGCTGCCTCCCGATACGCAATTTCAAGTCGTTTTTTCCGAAGACGAAATCAGCTCCTATTTTCGCTTTATTCTCGGACCGCAGTTGGGCGTGACGAACGGCAAGGCGCGTTTGATGGATGAAACGGGACAAATTGCGTTGGGCGGAAATTTGGCGAGCGCCGGCGGTCTGCCCTTTCTCGCCGAAATGCAGGTGACGACCAACGCAGTGCCGATTGAAATCCAACGCGTCTGGCTGAAAGTCATTCCCACGCCGGAAGGCGTCAATTTCGGCTGGATTCCCATTCCCGCAATTGCGCGCGATTTGCAAGCGATGCTCAACGAGCGTTTGTTTGGTCAAGTGCGCTTTACGCAAATCGGGCAAACGGGCGGCGGCACCGGCGCGCAGCCCGCCATCGGCATCAATTTGGTTTTGGCAGGAATAACGAAATAAAAAGCGGAGCGTGACGGCTCCGCTTTTTTGGCGCGCCTCAAGGCAGATGCGCGCGGAATACCGGAGAAAAAAATCCGCGTTCCTCCGCGAAAATCCGCGTCCGCAATATCGAATTGGGTTATGGAACGCGCCGCGTCTTGATACGCGCGCAAAATTATTCCGCCGTTACAGGCAGCGGCACCTCCCACGCCGCGCGCACCACGGGCAAAAATCCTCGCACAACAAAACTCGACAAACTCTCGCCGCCTTTGCCGCCCCACTCGGGGCGCGACTCGAACACCAACTGAATCTCGCGCTCTTGATTCGCGCCGAGAAAGGTTTCGGGCGTCGCACAGCAGAAATAAATCAGGTTCGCCTCACGTCCCAATCGGTCTTGCAGTGAAAAAAACTTTGTATCCACCTGCAAACGAATCGCCGCGTCGGTCGGATTTTTCACCACGACGCGTACATCGAACGCGGTTTTGCCATCTTCCAATTCGCCATACGCGACGCGCGTGACGCGCAAAAATTCTTGCGCCGCGTTCGGACCGAGATTCACGAGTGAATTGTCCAATTCCATTTCCGTCGGCGTCAATTGGTCGGCGGGAATCACATATTGGATAATCAAACTCGGCGCGCTTGGCAAAAACATCGGTGTCGCTTGCGGCGCGGTTGGAGTTTCGGCAGTTTGCGCATCGCTTTGCGCGCAGCGAAAACCGATGTTTTCGTTGCTATTGTCAGGCACCAAATCGCCGCGATGCGGCAGGCGCGCAAAAAATTCTTGCATGTCCCACGAACCGCCGCGCAGTCCGCGTGTGGTCCCCGCTGCCGGTCCTTGCGGATTTTCGCGCGGCGCATTGCGATAGTAAATTGAACTGTACCAATCCGC
Organism: uncultured Anaerolineales bacterium; assembly: GCA_964644955.1. Lineage (GTDB taxonomy): Bacteria > Chloroflexota > Anaerolineae > UBA4142 > SHND01 > SHND01. The sequence continues at coordinate 7,774 of CAZXYP010000180.1, forward strand.
GACCCATTCCCACACATTGCCCGACAAATCCAGCACACCAAATTCGCTCGCGCCGTTCGGATAACTGCCAACCGCGCTCGTGTCGCCGATTGCGCCGCCGGCATTCACTCGCTCCTCGTCAAATTCATTGCCCCAAGGATAAAGACGCGCGTCGACGCCGCGTCCCGCGCTTTCCCATTCCGCTTCGGTCGGCAAGCGTTTGCCCGCCCACTTGCAAAAGTTTGCCGCATCCTGCCACGAAACAAAAATCACGGGATAGTTGTCGAACTTGGGGTTGTCATAGTACGTTTCTCGCGTATTCGAGCTGCGATTTACGGGCGGCATACATTTGCCCGCGCTCGAACACTGCCGATACTGCGCGTTCGTGACTTCGTGTTGGTCTATCCAAAAGGCGTCGAGGAAAACCGCATGCGCGGGTCTTTCTTCTTCCGCGCCGGCATCATTTCCAATCGTGTATGTGCCGGCGGGAATGTACACCATTGGCGCATTGTCCGCGCCGCGCGCTTGAATCGTTCCCGCAAACAACGCGGCGGGCGCGGTCGCGGTCTCTGCAATCGGCGCGCGCGTCGGCGCAACCGTTTCCGTTGGCGCGGGGCTTGGCGAAATTGCCAACGCGGTTGGTGACGCGCGCGCGGGCGCGTCCAAAATACTAAAGACCGCTTCTTTGTTTTCCGGCGCGCCGTTCACTACGAGCTGCGCGTGAAAGGTGCCGGGGCACTGCGCCTGCGGCGACGCACAGATTTCTTGCGGCGACAAGACAAAATACCACCACGCGTTCGCTTCATTTTGAATATCGCGCGTGCGCGTGTTCGAGGGAAAGTTTTTTTCAAACCCGCCCGCCTGCCACACACGCAAATCCAATTTTGCATCTTTGGGCACGCGCAGCATTTCCAACACCACATAAAGCGCGGGCGTGTCGCGCGTAAATTCATCGCCGCGCTCCATCGGCAAGTACGTGTCAGGAACCGGTCCCGTCGCAACTCGCGCCGCGGTGGTCATTTGTCCGATTTGTACATTCGGCGCGGCGGGACGCAAAAGCAAATACAGCGCAACCAACGCGAACACAACCACCGCCGCCGCGACAATCCACGTCACCGGTTTGCGCGCAACGGCGCGCAGCGACGTGCCGAACGATGTCGCGCGCGGCGTATCGGGCGTTATCGCGACGGGCGCAGCAATTTGCGCGTCCGGCGGTATATCAAAAATTTTTCCGTCCGCCGCGCGCAAATACAAAACCGGCGTGCCCCACTCCATTTCGTTATTGTCCGCAAAAATAGCTTTGCGAACCTCGCTTAACGCCGCGTCCACCGGATAGCCGCTTGCCAACGCCTGATAAAAACCGCGCGCAAATGTCGTCGCCGCATCGTCGCTGATTTCAAACTGCATCGCAATCACGGCGGGGATGCCTTGCTGTACCAAACTCGAGGCGACGCCCGCGAACGGGTCCGTACGCGAAGTGCGCGCGCCTTCGCATGCATTCAACACCGCGAGCCGCAGTGACGCGTGGTCGTGCAAAATTGCGCCGAGCGTTTGTGCGCTCACGCGTCTGCCGCGTTCATTTTCATTTTCCAAAATCAAAACGCCGTCTTGCGCGCGTTCGTCAAACGCGCCGTGCCCGATGAAATGAAAAATATGATAGGCGCGCGCTTGCAGCTTGTTTTGCAGTTCGGTCAACGTGGCGCGTTCGACGCGTTCGAGGGTGACCATGCCGCGCTGTGTCAAATCACGCAGTGCGGCGGACAAATTGCGCCATTCACGTTCCACGTCCAGGGTTTCATAATCGGTTGGACTGGAAATCATGACGAGAACGTTGAGGGGGGGGTGAAGCGCGAGCGGACGAATCTGTTCGGGGAGTTCGAGATAACGGACAATGGGCGTTTTGACCGACAGCGCGAGAAAGCGATTGAGCGAAGGATTGTATAAAAATTCCCACGGCAAGTCCGCGAGCTCGGGCGCCTCGTCCAAATGCAGACGCAAGCGCAAGCCGACAGTTTGGGCGTTGGCTTGCTGCATACTCGCCGCATACACACCGCGCACATCGCCCGTGAACACGGCGTTAAACAATTTGCCGCCAAAATTTTTTGCCGCGTCCATTTCGGGCGACTCGACGCGCCGTGTGCGCCGCCGCGCGCCGCCGAGTTTCAACAAAACATTCTCGATTTCGATATCCGAAAACGGCAGTGTAAATTCCGCGCGCGCGTTGCCCGCCGGCGCGCGCGTGACCTCGACACGATAGCCGTTTGCGGCTCGCTCAAGGGTCAAATCGAAATCGAGGTATTGGAGGTCTGACATGGGAGTGGGGCTTTATCCCACCGCCGGTTCCACACGCGTATCCGCGTCACAATACACGGCGTACAGCAACCCCAAGATGTTGTTGTGATTGTAGAAATAGTCGCGCCGCAAATCCAAGAAAACTTGTCCGAGCGGTTTGCCCGCGAGAAACGCGTCAAAAAATTTGCCCGCCCAATCGAGCGCAAACAGCGCAGGCACGGGGCATTCGGTGCCAATCATGCCGCGCGCGCCCTTGTCCACAAAGTACGGCATGAACCCGTTGTAAAACATTGGCGAAAGTTCCGCCGATTCGCACGCGTTGAGAAAGACGAGCGGCGCGCTGGACAAGACCACTTCACTCGGCGCGCGCAAATTGAAATCACCAAGCGTGGCTGAAACGTCCGTACTGTTCAATTCAAAGAA
>CAZXYP010000181.1:0-10440 GCA_964644955.1 uncultured Anaerolineales bacterium
AGGCGCGCACACAATCACATATCAATTTGTCCGCGCTTTTTCATCCAGAGAGGTGGAGGGATTACGGCCCAAAGAAGCCCGGCAACCAGTTGTCACAAAGCTGTGACAAGTCTCGGTGCCAACTCCGGCGGAATCAACTCGATTGCGAGGGATTTCGCGAGATGAAACAAGCGTAGCGAGCTGTATCTGTGTATCCGGATACAGTGCGTCGCTAAACCAACCCACCTCTCCAATTTATTTTTGGAGAGGTTTTTTGTTTCAAATGTAGTAACGAATTAATTCGTTACTACGGAAAAAGTGGCGGACGAGAAGGAGCCGTGAGGAATGTCGTACTTGCGAGGACTGCGCTGTAAAGAATGCGGCGCAACCTATCCTGCTACTGCCGTGTTCGTTTGCGACGAATGTTTCGGTCCGCTCGAAGCGTTTTACGATGAGGCCGCGCGCAACGCGAATGTATCGCACAAAACCATTGCGCAAGGTCCGCGCACATTGTGGCGCTATCACGATTTTTTGCCGAGCGAATACACGCCGCGCGTGGATTTGAGCGACGGGTGGACGCCGTTACTGCACGCGCGCAATCTCGGACGCGAACTCGGACTGAACAATTTGTATCTCAAAAACGATACGGTCAATCCGACCTTTTCGTTCAAAGACCGCGTCGTGTCCGTCGCCGCCGCGAAAGCATTGGAGTTTGACATGCCCGCGTTGGCGTGCGCGAGTACGGGCAATCTCGCGGGCGCGGTCGCGGCGCACGCCGCGCGCGCAGGACTGCCGTCGTATGTGTTTATTCCCGCCGACCTCGAACCCGCGAAGATTCTCAGCGCGGCGATTTATGGCGCGACGATTGTGGCGGTGCAAGGCGATTACGACCAGGCGAATCGTCTCGCTACCGAAGCGGCAGAAGAATATGGCTGGGGTTTTGTGAATATCAATTTGCGCCCGTATTACGCGGAAGGTTCCAAAACGCTCGCGTACGAAGTCGCGGAACAATTGGGTTGGCGCGCGCCCGACCGCGTGATCGCGCCGGTTGCGAGTGGCGCGCTCTATACCAAAATCAATCGCGGCTATGAAGAATTGTACGACGCGGGTTTGATTTCCGGACCGCTGCCGAAAATGATCGGGGCGCAAGCGGCGGGCTGCGCGCCGGTGGCAACTGCCTTTGCGCAGCGCACGCGCGAAATTGTTCCCGTCAAAGCGCGTTCGATTGCAAAATCATTGGCGATTGGCAATCCCGCCGACGGACGCTACGCCATTGACATTGCGCGCAAATCAGGGGGGGGTGTTTTTTCCATTCCCGAACGCGCGGTCGCGGAAGGCATGGCATTGCTCGCGCGCACCGAAGGCATTTTCGGCGAAACGGCGGTGGGCGTCACGATTTCGGTCTTGAAAAAATTGGCGGACGCGCGCGCGATTGACCCCGATGAAATTGTCGTCGCCTATCTCACCGGCAACGGCTTGAAAACGCGCGAAGCGATTGAACACGTCGCGCACACGCGCATTGACACCGAACCGAATCTCGAAGCGTTTCAGGAACAATTCGAGACCAAAATTTTTGCGGTCGTATAAAAAGGACGGGAGACTAGAGACTGGAGATTCCTCACTCCGTTCGGAATGACAATTTCCCAATCTCTAGTCTCCAATCTCCAATCTCCAACAATGGCAACCAAAATCAAAATCCCAACTCCGCTCCGTCGTCATACGAACGGACTGTCAACGGTAGAAATTTCTGCAAGTGAAAATGTGCGCGCGACGCTCGACACCTTGTCCGCGCAGTATCCGACGATTGGCGAACGGTTATTCGATTCGCACGGGCACGTGAAAGCGCATATCAACATTTTTTTGAACAACGAAGACATTCGTTTTCTGAATGGGTTAGAGACGAATGTGAAAGATGGGGATACGGTGGTGCTGCTGCCCGCGCTGGCTGGTGGGTAAAGGACGAAGGATGAGGGATGAAGGATGAAATAGAAACCCGTTCTCTGGAGCGCAGATAACGGGTTTCATTTTGGGGAGGTAGAACACATTTGTAATTTGTTCGGTTTCGCAACAAATTTGTCCTACGCCTACGGTTTCACGCAATCAAAAATCTGATTCGTCTGCGCGAGGAAAATGTCCGCCTGGTCCGACGGCACGAGGTCGCCGCTTTGTTTCGTGACGCGTTCGCGGAATTTTTCCAACGCGGCGAGCGCGGACGCGTTGTTTTGCTGTTTGAATGCTTTCTGAGCGGCGCGCAGTGCGTTCAACATGCCGTCGCCGCGTTTTTCGGGCGCAAGCATTTCGGACGGCAAGATTTGCTTGAGCCGCGCGAGCATGTCGCGCACGACGGGACGCGGGTTGATGGTGACATACAATTCCGCTTGCGCGGTTCCGCCGGTGGGTGTGACGCGGGCGAAAAGGTTTTGATTGCCGCACTGCGTGGGGCGATAAATCACCTGCACGCGATGAAAATCGCCGCCGTCAATGTGCGAGAGCCGTTCGACATCGAATGCGGTCCCTTTTTTGTCCGGGTCGCCGCGATAAAACGTGACGAGCAAATCGTCGCGCGGATGGTCTGCGTGCACGTTCGTGCTGACAATCACTTTTTCGTTCAGCAGCGCAGTGGTTTTTGAAAGTTTGAGCGCGTCTATCCGCAAACGTTCGGGCGCGGGGGGCGCGTTCTGTGTCGTGTTTTGCGCGGTGACATGAAACAGTGATTTGTACACGCCGAGATTGTTGCTGTAGGGTTCCGTCCATGTCGTCGCTTCGGCGATGCTCTTGACTTGCGGCGGAATGCCGGTGAGTCCGTGCCCGGCCATCTCGGTAACAGGATTACCGTTTTGGTCTTTTGGAACGACCAGCACCCAAAAGAGCAAGTACTGGTTAGAATACGGCGTTGTATCAAAAACGGTGCTTGCGATGGCGTAATTGAGCGGCGCGTTCGGGTCGGTGTCGTCGTTGAAACCGGGAATGGGTCCGATGCCCACATTGTCAATCAGGACCGACTTGCCGATGGGCTGCAATTTGTTCGGGTCCCACGGTTGGACATAAAACTGCACAACTACTGCCTCGTCATTTTGCATGGACGTTGTGGAATAATTGTACACGCGCGTTTCGAGTAACACTTTTTGCCCCGCTACGGCGCTGTCAATCTGCGGACCCTCTCCATTCGCTTCAATGGGCGTGATAAAAAATCCTTTCATATGGTGAAACTCGGAATTCCAGATGTTGGTGTCGGGCGCGTTGAACGTGGCGCAATTGAGGGTGGTCGTGCCGGGGCCAATCGGCAGGCAATGGTCGGCAATGGGCGCACCGGTCACGGGCTGGACGTTCCAGCGCGACGGATGATTGAGCGCAATGTCGGGCGCGTAGTATGCGGTCTGCCACCAACTGCCCACTTGCGGGTCGGTGGGGTCGGCGGTGAACGCGGCGCGCAAAAAGCCATTGGTTTGAATCTGGGTGCCGACGTTCAGCGTCTGGACGGTGCCGGTCACCGGATTCGTGCCAAAGATAAAGGGCTGCATCGGGTATTGATATTCGCCGATGATGGGAAAGGTGCCGGGTTTGTTGATGCCGATGCCGGTGGCTTGACCGAGTGTGGTGGTGGAACTATTGAGCGTACTGATGGCTTTGCTGCCGCTGTACGAAAAGGAAAACGAACCGCTGCCGGTCACGGGCAAGCCGTCGGCGTCCGCGCTAATGTCAAAGGAAATGGAAATGGATTTCTTCCACGAATAGTTTTGCGCGGACCCCGATGTAACGTTTTGGCTCTGCTGTCCGGACCAATTTGCCTGTTCAGTGGAGGTGGAATCGTCGGTAAAAATTTGGGTTGGCGTATCAGCCGTGAGCAGATTCATATTCGGCTCCAACCGTTGGAGCTGCGCGAGATTGGCGGGATAGGACAAGGCATTGCCCGGTTCGTGCAGGGGTTGATACCATTCCACCGTCGAGCCGCTGATGCTGGTCTGAAAGATTTGGTCGGGTCCGGAAAACATGACCGTGAGCGGGACCTGCTGATTCCCGGAACAGTTTGGGTTGTCCGTCGGACAGCCGTACTGCCCGATGACGGGATAAATGTAAATGTTTTGGCGTTCGCTGTTGTACCACAATTGATCGTCGAAACCGGTCTGCGTGGACGCGTTAAAGCTGATGCTGTCGAAATTGGTGTATGTTTTTGACGTGCTGTTTTTCCACATTTGCGTCGCGCTCGTCGAAGTTTTGAGGGTGAGGTCGTCCTCATCCGGAATTCCCAACACAACTTTTTCGCTTGTGGCTTCGGTGATGGCATTGGTATAACTCGTCGTGCCGGTGTGCGAGGATTGTTTTTGTGTCGAGACCGCCGTTTGGTAGCTGGCAAAAAATCCCAGCGGCACCGCGCTCAAATTCAACGTGGTCGGTGTATTGTTGTTATACGGCGCAATGTAATCCACATGCATCGGCGGCATTTCCAAAACGATGGCGGGTTGAATGTGCTGCGCGACCACGCGCGACGGCGGACCGAGCAGCAGTGAACGTCCTTGTGTGTCGCCTGTCGTGAGCGTCAGCACGGGCAACGGATTGGAATTATCAAGCGTGGCACAGTCGCCGACTTCCTGCGAATCATATTCGCTCAAGGCGAAATTGTTGGCGGCGTCAATTTGATAAATTGTGATGCGCGGCTGCACGCCTGCCAGACCGCATCCTTGCAGGGTGATGGGTTTGAAATCTACTGCCGCCAATTCCAAATCGAACTCGTTCGCCAATCCTTCATCCTGGTCAAAATTGCCGAGCGCGATTTGCTGCAGCGCGCCGGTGGTCACGTCAAACACTTTGGATGACGAGTTGGTCGTAATGTCGTATTGTTGATTGAGCGTCAGGACGGCAATGTACGAATCAAACAGAAACTCGTGATACCCCGCGATGATTTGTTCCGTCTCGCCAAATACATTGACATACCCGCTCGTCAGTGTGAGCGCGTCCAGCAGGTCTTGCGAATCAATCAACTCGGTCGTGTCCTCTGTCGTAAGCGCAAATGTCACCGGTTTCGTATTTTGCGCGGTCACGCTCACCGACATCAAGGCGACGACATGTCCGTTCACGCCGCCCGCATATTCGTACAGCAGCGCGAGTTGATGATACGGATACGCCGTGTTGGGATTGACCAAGCCCGCGAAATTTCCGGCGGCAATGTACAACGGCGCCGGTGTGTTGGGAACGCTCAATTTTGCGCTGCCCGCGCCCGCGAGATTGATGGACACCAGATTGCCCTGCGTATTGAATACGGGCGTGACGGTAAAAATTTCGACGGCGACGGCGTTGGATTGCGCGGACGCGAGCGCGATTTCGGATGTGCCGTCGCCGTTAAAATCGCCTGCCGTGAGCGTCGTCCAGCCCGTTGTGCTGAATGAGGGATTGCCCGCGCTGCTGATGAAAATGCCTGACGTGACGTCGTGCGTATCCAACGCCGTGACCACATACACCGCGCCCTGCATCAGATACGCAAAATCCATCAACCCATCGCCGGTAAAATCCGCGATTGCCAATTGGTCTTGGTTCACCGGCGCGTTGGCGCTCAATGGGAACTGCTCGCCGATATAAAATTGGTCCTCGAAAAAATAATTCAACGTGAGTGCGCCGGTCGTAAAGGTCGCCGTCACATCATACGGCGTATAAAACATGCGCCCGACGCGCGTCACGAACGAATCGGGACCTTGCGTCACTTCGTACGAAACCTGGTCGCCGAAACCGCTAAAGCGCGTCTGATTGATATACACACTGACCGGGTTGTTGGGCGGTTGGAGCGTAACGACGATATCGTCCATCGGCAACAAGGTACGTCGTCCGTTGAGAATGTCATTGACGTTGGAAAAATCGGGACCGTCCGCGTTCGCTTGCGAGGCGTTGAAAACAAGCATGAGCGCAAACAACGCGCCGACCACGAGCAAGACGCGGAAAATGGGACGGAGCATAGCAGACTCCTTGAAATTAGAGATTGGAGATTGGAGATTGGATAGCGTCGGTGGAATGGGGAACATTATAGACGCGCGGGGATGTGTTCGTCAACGGCATTTTTTCAGCCGTAAATTCTGTTTTACGTGAGGCGCTATTGGGCGCGCAAAGCTGCCGCATCGGAAAACACAAAGAAGGGAAGGGAAGGGGAGGCATGAGTTGCCTTAAGAATGGCGCGATGCCACGGCACCAGCAGGTATTGGTCGCGTGTTTCGAGGTCGGAAATCTGTGAGACGTATTCGGCAAACACCATCTGCGCAGTCTCTACAAGACGCTCCGCGCGCGGGTCGCCGAGCGCGCGCATGACTTGGTACCCGGTCCAATAAATCCAAAACGGTTCCTTCGGTCCGGGCAGCAAACGCAATGATTCGCCGTTCCATGCTTTTTCCATCCAAGCGCGGGCGGTTTCTGTTTCGCCGCGCTGCATGGCTGCGTGAGCGAGACCTACGAACGCTTCCGGATACAAATGCGTTTGCTGCATTTGTTCGCGGAGCGCCAGCGCCGCGCGATAGTTTTCTTCCGCCTCGTCCAACGCGCCTTGCTCAATCAGTGTATCGGCGAGAACGATGGCGGCATCTGCCCGGTCATGCGCATCGTTCCAGCGCATTGCCGGTTCAAGCGCTAACCGACCAAAACGAACAGCGTCTTGGAGTTGTCCTTGCCTGCGCGCAAGCACTGCCAAGCCGACGTTTGCCCAGCCCAGCTCGCGCGACATTCCCTCAGCGGCTGCGACCCGGGTGACATGTTCCAGCGTGCCGCGTGCCTCAACCCATCTCCCCAATAAAGCCAAAAACAACCCCGCTTGTGCTTGCGACCCGATAACGAGCGCGGTCGTCCCGACCGTGCGATAGATTTGTTCGGATTGCTTCATAGAGGCGAGGGCATTTTCATATTGCCCTTGGCTCGCCAGCGTGTTACCGAGATTGTGGAGTGTAACCGCTTTGAGATACTCGTCCCGGATTCGGTCGGCAATCTCGATGGCGCGCGTTTGCACCAAAATCGCCTCCTGCATTTCGCCGAGAGTAAATTCGATGAGCCCCAACATGGCGAAACAACCGCCGGTGTAGCGCACGTCAAGGACGCGTTCAAAAATCTCGGATGCTTGAAGCGTATGGTTTTTGGCGGCGCGATATTCACCCGCGCGCATGGCGACCATCCCCTCGCGAACGAGGCAAAGCGCTTCAAGCCGTGTTTGATTCGTACTCTGCGCTTCATCGCGCGCGCGTTCCAACTCGGCAAGTTCCTGCTCCGTGTCCGGTAAACGTGCCAACGCCAGCGCGCGTACATAGCGACTCCACGCCATCAACTCACGGTGGTTGGATTGTTCCGCTTCTTGCAGTACGCGCTCTGCCAACGTATGTGCTTCCGCGTGTTTACCGAGACGCAGTAACAATCTGGCGCGCGCCAATTCGAGACGCAGAATCAATCCGCGCGAAACATCGGCACTCCCTTCCAATGCTTGCACTGTACGTTCAAACAGGGCAAACCCTTCCCCCGCCAACCCCGCATATTCATAGAATGCCGCGAGCGTGTCACCGGCTTGCGCAAGTTTTTCGGTCTCGCGAGCTTGGACGCACCAATCCCACGCGACCAAAATATCTGCAAGCGCATCGTAAATTTCATCAATGGCGGTGCGCGTCCCGGGTCCGAACAACGCTGTTGTGCGTTCTACCAGATATTCGAGGAAATAAAAGGCGTGGCGTTGGCGCACCATTTCTCGCGGCGGCGGCAGTAATTTTTCCTGCGCGTATTGGCGAACGAGCGGATGCAGGCGAAAAACCCGGCGGGCGGCAACCCAACGCACGAGTGATTTTTCGACAAGGGCATCCAACACTTGCGAACTGTCGTCGGCACCCGTCACGCCGGACACCTCCGCCGCCTCGTGGACATCCATGACTCGTTCCGCTGCCTCGCGCGTGAACCGGTGTTGAAAGACGGACGCTTGCGCCAAAGCCGTCTGTTCTGCGCGCGACAGCAAACGCCACGAATTTTCAAACACGGCGCGCAAGGAACGATGCCCCGCCGGAACATCACGCTGCGCGGTTGCCAGACGGTCCAGATTCGTTTGCAGCGCCTGAATCATTTCGGCGGGCGCGGCGCGATTCATCCACGACGCCGCAAGTTCAAGCGCGAGCGGCAGTCCTTCGACCAATTGGCAGAGACGCACAATGGGTGCGAGCTCCAAATCTCCGGCAGAGATGCCCGCGCGTTCCGCGCGTTCCAGAAACAACTGCACGCTGCTGCAGGTTTGTGCCGTAGCGGCATTTTCATCTTGGGGCACCTCCAACCCGCCCAAACGCAGGACAAATTCCGATTGCAGATTCAAGCGGGTGCGCGACGTGACGAGCAAGCGCGCGCCGGGCGCTTGATTCAACAACGCATGAATCCATTCCGCGCCCTGTTGGCTTGGCGCGGCGTCGGTGGTAGGCGCGCTGAGGAATTGCTCCAAGTTGTCCAAGAGCAGCAGCAATTCGCGCGACTGCAAATGCGCGCGGAGCTGCTGTTCAATGTCCGAACCTGTGTCGAATACCAGCCCGAGCGCCTGCGAAATCGCACGCGCCAGTACACGCGGGACATCGCCCGCGTCTGCCCTAACACCGGATAACGGCACAAACCACACCCCATCCGCAAAATGGTCGGTCAATTTCGACGCGGCTTCCAATGCCAGCCGCGTTTTGCCGATGCCGCCTTCGCCCATCAGCGTAATCAAGCGGCAGGTTGGGTCGCGGAATTTTTCGACAATGCGTTCCAACTCGGCAGTGCGTCCAAAAAAAGGTTTGAGCGCGCTTGGCAGGTTGTGTTTCGGCGCAGCCGGAACGGAGAGGTTGGCGCGCGTGCGGAATGCCCCTTGCCGAATTTCCGCCACCAGCGCGTTTGTGGATTCGTTAGGTTCGGTTTGCAATTCTGTCGCAAGGATTTGGCGGCAGGTTTCGTACTGCGCGAGCGCGGCAGATTCATCGCCGTTCAGCGCATAGAGTTGGATGAGGGCGCGCTGCGCGTCCTCGTCCCACGGTTCCAATTCCAACGCGCGCCGCGCATATTCAATCCCGCGCGCGAAATTGCGTTCTTGTGTTTCGTGCGCAATGAGGCGCCGCAGTGCCTCCAACATGGCGCGGTGAAAACGCTCGCGCATTGACAACATCCATGCGTCAAAGTCTTCGGCGTCGCGCACATGCAAACCGCGCAAAAATTCGCCGCGATACAATGCGACGGCGCGGCGCGCGTTTTCCAGCGCGTGCGCGTCGAGCGGCGCGCTTTCGGCAAGCGGCGCGGTGCAGGCAATGAAATCCGTGACGTCACAAACATGCGCGGCGGAGGTGTCAAATGCAATGTTTTGCGGGGTAGCGCTCAGATAGGGTCCGAGAATTTGGCGGAGCTTCCAGAGGGCATAGCGGAGCGCGCGGCGCGCGGCTTGCGTGTCGAGATTGCCCCAGAGCAGCGTGTCGAGATGGTCGCGCGTGTGCGGTTGGCGGGTGACGGCAAGATAGATCAAGAGCGCCAACACTTTTTGCGTGGCAAAGCCGGTCACGGGCGCGTCATTTTCGCGGACCTCTACGCCGCCCAAAAAACCGAGATGGAGGATGCGCGCCTTTTTTGCCATTAAACGATTCTCAAACACCCCTATTTTATAATTGAGCGATACGATTATGAAATAGCGTTCCCCTGTCAAATGCGGGTGACGGGCGCGATTGTTGATTCATTTCAAAGAAGGAGAAATGTCCACCACCACCCGCCCGCTTGCGCGCAAAACTAATTTATTCGTACAGGACGCCAACAACGAACTCGTCGTGTACGACACCAATACGGACAAGGCGTATGTACTGAATCCGTCCGCCGCCGCCGTTTGGCGCGCGTGCAACGGCAAACGCTCGGTGCAGGAAATCGCGCAGTATCTGAATCAAACGACGCCTACGGACGAACAAGCCGTGTATTATGCGCTCAGACAGTTGAACGATTTGCTCGAACAACCTGCGATTGCGCCAAAAGAATTTTTGGGCATGTCGCGCCGCGACTTTTTGAAACGCACCGGACTTGCCACTGCGGCGGCGATTCCGGTTGTCGTGAAAATTGTTGCGCCGACGCCCGCACATGCCCAGTCAGCTTTTACATGCTGCGAATGCAATGATAACTCGATTGACCAAAGTCTGGCGTGCGGGATTCCGTGCGACACGTTTTGCGCCGGTCATGGCGGCACCAAGTCATGTGGCTGTATCCCGTAGACTCATCCTTCTGTCCATAACCGAAAACTTTTCGGAGCAAATCGGTTATCCTGCTGCGAGATACGCACAGCGCGTGTCTCGCATTTTTTTTGTTCCCCTGCCCCTAATTCGCGGTCGGACGCTGCGATTAAACAATCCTCAAACACCCGATTTGTATACTACGCTGGCACTATTTTCTTTTTGGTTGAATTTGTCAAATCTCAAGGGAGCAGCAAGTGGCTAAATCTCGAATTGTCCTGACGATGGCAGCGGTCAG
>CAZXYP010000182.1:0-10407 GCA_964644955.1 uncultured Anaerolineales bacterium
CGCGGTCAAACGCCTCGGTTATACCACCAACCTCCAAGCGCGCAGCTTGCGCGGCGGCAGCACCCGCCTCATCGGGCTCCTCGTCCGCGACCTCGGCACCGCCTATATCGGTGAAATCATTCGCGGCATTGACGCCGCACTCGCGGAACAGAAATACGATGTCATGCTGTACACCACACATCGCCGTCAAGCCAAAGAAAATGAATATGTGACCGCGCTCACGCGCGGCATGACCGATGGCTTGCTGCTCGTGCTCCCGCGACACCCCGAAGGGTATCTCAAAACTCTGCGCCAACGTAAATTTCCCCATGTCTTGATTGACCATCAAGGCATTGACGAACGCGGTCCCGCCGTCGGCGCGACCAACCGCACGGGCGCGTACGACGCCACGCGTTATCTGTTGGCGCTCGGACATCGCCGCATCGGTTTCATTACCGGCTCGATGGATTTGGGCTGCTCGCGCGAACGGCTCGACGGATACCGCGCGGCGCTGCTTGACCACGGCGTCGCGGTGGATAATGCGTTGATACGCGAAGGCGATTTTCAACAGCCGCGCGGTTTCATCGGCGCGCTCGAATTGATGAACTTGCCCAATCCGCCCACTGCCATTTTTGCGTCGAACGATGTAATGGCGTTTGGCGCAATGGAAGCCGCGCGCGAACGCGGCAAAAAAATTCCCGATGATATTTCCATCATCGGGTTTGACGATATTCCGCAAGCGGCGCAAGTACACCCCCCCCTCACCACAATTCATCAACCGTTGGAAGAAATGGGCAGACGCGCCGCGCAAATGCTGTTGGACATTATCGAACATCCGCAACGACCGGCAGAAAAAATTGAATTGCCAACCGAACTGGTGATGCGCGAATCCACGCGCGGATTGTTTTAGCCGGAGCTGTTGACACAATCCGCCACATAAAGAAAGAGGCGCGTGACCGCCAAGCCAATGCGCCTCTTTCCACAGCGTGTGGAATCCTATCCCAAGAAAGGAGTCCCAAACACTCCTCGCATTATACCGCAAACTTTTTCACAACGCATCAAACAACGGACACGCGCAACGCCCGGGCGTTCGCGCTGCCCAATCATTTTCATTGACGAAAAGGAGGATGCCATGCGCATCGCAAGACAATTTGTTTTTGTCATTGTCCTCGTGACAGTGATTGCCGCGATTCTCGCGGCTTGTGGCACACCCGCCACTCCGGCGCCGCAACCCACCGCCGCGCCCGCGCAACCGACCGCCGCGCCTGCACAACCCACCGCGGCACCCGCGCAGCCGACTGCGGCGCCTGCGCCCACGGAAGCGCCTGCCGCAAAACCTGTCACCGTTACATGGTGGCATATCAACACCGCCGACGACCAAAAAGCTGTCTGGCAGGGGCTCGCCGACGAATACATGAAAGCACACCCGAACGTCAAAATCGAAATCACCGTACTCGAAAACGAAGCGTTCAAACAAAAACTCGCCACCGCGATGCAGTCGGGCGCGCCGCCGGATATTTTCCAAAGTTGGGGCGGCGGTGTTTTGGGACAATATGCCGAAGCCGGTTTAGTCCAGGACCTCACCCCGGCGACGCAAAAAGACGGCTGGGGGGACACCATCGCAAGCGGACCGCTTTCGTTGTACACCATTGACGGCAAAGTGTATGGTGTGCCGTGGACAGCCGGCATGGTTGGTTTCTGGTACAACAAAGACCTCTTTAAGCAAGCCGGCATCGAAGGCACGCCCAAAACGTGGGACGAATTCCTCGACACGGTAAAGAAACTCAAAGCCGCAGGCATCACGCCCATCGCGCTCGGTGAAAAAGACAAATGGCCCGGACATTTTTACTGGGTCTATTTGGCAACACGCGAAGGCGGACGCGAAGCATTTGAAAAAGCATACAAGCGCGAAGGTTCGTTCGCCGACGCGCCATTCGTCAAAGCGGGCGAAGACCTGAAGCAGTTGATTGACCTCGAACCATTCCAGGAAGGTTTCCTCGCCGCAACGTATGGTGACCATCAAGCGCTCATGGCGAATGGTAAAGCCGCGATGGAATTGATGGGACAGTGGGCACCCGGCGCGAATCAGGGTCAAGCCGAAGATGTTGACGCGTATATGGCATCGCGCGGTTGGTTCCCCTTCCCGACGATCCCCGGCGGCAAAGGTGACCCGGGCGACGCTCTCGGAGGGGCAGATGGTTTCGCGATTGGCAAGAACGCCTCACCGGAAGCGATTGACTTTGTTCGCTTCTTGGTAGCCAAGGGCCCGCAGGAAGCGTTGGTCAAAGCGAACATGAGCGTTCCCACCGTCAAGGGCGCAGATGAAGCCGTCAGTGATCCGCTCATCAAAGAACTCATCAAGACCCTCGGCGCGGCAAAATACTATCAGCTCTATTACGACCAATATCTGCCGCCCGCGGTTGGCTCGGTGGTCAATGATTCGGTGCAAGGGCTCTTTGCCGGAACCATGACACCGGAACAAGTCGCCAAGGCGATTGAAGAATCAGCCGCCGCAGAAATCAAGTAGTATTTTACAAACGATGCCGCGTACGAGGCGTTCAATGCAAACGTCGTCGTACATCCCAACACAACTCGTGCGCGGCATCGTACCTTTGTTATGCAACCCATTGGCACCACTCAAACGACATCGCGCGCAGAAGCGCAGGTTCGTACGCGCGCGCGCATCAATTGGGACAAGACCTTTACCATTGTCTTGTTCCTCACCCCTCCGCTCATCGTGTACACCTATCTCGTCATCGTGCCGGTGGTGCAAGCGGTCTATTACAGTTTTTATAAATGGAACGGTCTGGGTCCGCTAACCAATTTTGTGGGATTGGATAATTATGCCAAGCTGCTAAGTGAACCGGTTTTTCGCAATGCCTTTTCGCACAACCTGTTTATTGCGGCAGCTTCGGTCTTTTTGCAGCTGCCCTTTGCGCTGGGTTTGGCATTGTTGATTGGGCGTCGGATGCGCGGACGCGCGTTTTTTCGCGTGGTGCTCTTTTTGCCGTTTGTGTTGTCCGAAGTGGTCACAGGCGTAATCTGGTCATTTATCTATCGCGTAGATGGTGGTTTGCTAAACACCGTCCTTATCGCCCTCATCCCGGGTTTCAAAGCCGTGAGTTGGCTCGGCAATCCGAATACGGTCATGTGGGCATTGTTTTTTGCGCTTTCGTGGAAATATTTTGGAATCTATTTGATTTTGTTTATCGCCGGTTTGCAAAATATCCCAATTGAATTGGAAGAAGCCGCGCGTATTGACGGCGCCAGTTCGGGACAGGTCACCCGCCACATTGTCCTCCCCTTGCTCGGCAGCACGACACGCTTGTGCGTCTATCTCGCCATTGTCGGTTCGATTCAGGTGTTTGATTTGGTGTGGATCATGACAACGGGCGGACCGGTAGGCGCCAGCGATACGATGGCAACGTACTTGTACAAATTTGGTTTTATCCGTTTTCAATTGGGCTATGGCAGCGCCGTAGCAGTGATCATTTTCCTCGTCGCGTTTAGTTTCTCGTTGTTGTATCAACGGTTCGTCATGCGCCCGGATTTGGATTAGGGTCTCCCGAAAGGTACTCGTATGACTAAAGCTTACCGTCGTCCAATTGTGTTTTCGAATTTTGTTATCACGGCGCTCAAATACATCATCCTCATCCTCGCGTCGCTCATTATTCTTGTGCCTCTGCTGGTAACATTTCTCGGGGGTTTCAAAACGAGCGGCGAATTATTGTTGTCGCCGTTCAGCCTGCCCAATGTGTGGCGCACGGAAAACTATACGGATGTTTTGCAAGGCAGCGCGTTCTGGAGACAGCTGCTCAACAGCACACTCGTAATGCTTGCAACCGCGATTGGGGTCGTGGTGCTGGCGAGTATGGCGGCATTTGTGTTTGCGCGGATTCGTTTTCGCGGACGCGAAATTCTATTCAATTTTATGACGCTCGGTTTGCTCTTTCCCATTGCGGTCGCGATTCTTCCGTTATACATCACCATTCGACAATCGGGCTTGGTAGATAACTTGTGGGGCATCATTTTGCCGCAAATTGCGTTTGCGCTGCCCATCAATATTTTGATTCTGCGCGGCTTTTTTATTCAAGTGCCGAACGAATTGGAAGAAGCCGCCGCGATTGATGGCTGCAGCACATTCGGATTCTTTTGGCGTATCTTGTTGCCCTTGGTGCGCCCCGCGCTCGCGGCGGTGGTGGTTCTCACGTTTGTCGCCAGTTGGAACAATTTCTTTTTGCCGCTGTTGGTTCTCAACACCGAAGCACTTTATACCTTGCCGTTGGGCATCATGCAGTTTCAAGGACAATATGGCACCGATTGGGCGAAAATGATGGCGTATCTTTCGCTTGCGTTGATTCCGACAATCGGTTTCTATTTGCTCGCAGAACGCCAAATTATCGCGGGCTTGACGGCGGGCGCAGTGAAGGGCTAAGTCAGAGACTGGAGACTGGAGATTGTGGTGCGACGATTTTTCTTGCTGTTTGTGTTATTCGTGCTCGCCGGCTGCGCTGGAAATCTTGTGACGCCGATTGTAACCCCAACGATAGAACCAACCGCGATGCCAACCGTACAGCCGACCGTGAAACCAACTGTTGAATCAACTGCTTTACCCGAAGCGACGCCGATTGTTGTGCCGAAGGTTGGAGCATTCACATCGGGAACCTATCGCAATTTGTTCAAGGAAATGTTGGGCAAGAGCGACGCCGAGATTCAGAAAAAAATTGACGACGCGTGGCAGCAGTTGTTTTACGGCGACGATACGTACGAGCGCGTCTATTACCCCGTCGGCGATGACATGGCGTATGTGATGGACATTGGCAACGACGACATTCGCAGTGAAGGCATGTCGTACGGCATGATGCTCGCGGTGCAATTGGACAAACAGGAAGAATTTAATCGCATTTGGAAATGGGCAAAGACGTACATGTACCACGAGGAAGGCGCGTACAAGGGATATTTTTCGTGGCACAACAAACCCGACGGTGAAAAGATTGATGCGAATCCCGCGTCCGATGGCGAAGAATGGTTCATCATGGCGCTCATGTTCGCGTCGAATCGGTGGGGCGATGGCGAAGGTATATTCAATTATTCCGAGCAAGCGCAAAATATTCTCGATACCACCTTACATACCGAAGACGGCGCGAGCAGTTTGGCAACAAACATGTTCAACACAGAAAATCATCAAGTCGTCTTTGTGCCAAAACTCGGACGCGACTCGACGTTCACCGACCCCTCGTATCACTTGCCCGCGTATTACGAACTCTGGGCGCGCTGGGCAAAACGCGACAATCAATTTTGGGCGGACGCGGCAAAAGCAAGCCGCGCGTTTTGGAAAACCTCTTCGCATCCGCAAACCGGGTTGAATCCCGATTACGCGAATTTTGACGGCACGCCGACCGGCGGCGAACACAAAGATTTTCGTTTCGACGCGTTTCGCGTCGCGTCCAATATCGCGGTGGACTATGCGTGGTTCGCCGCCGACGAATGGGAAATCGAACAAAGCAATCGGATGCTCGATTTCTTTTACAGTCGCGGCATTGACAGCTATGTCAATCAATACACCTTGGACGGCGAGCCGCTTTCATCCGACCGTTCGCCCGGTTTGATCGCCATGAACGCTGTCGCCGCGCTCGCTTCAACCAGTGAACACGCGCCCGCGTTTGTGCAAGCATTATGGGACACCAAGATCCCGACAGGCAAGTGGCGCTATTATGATGGCTTGCTGTATTTTCTCGCGCTCTTGCATGCAAGCGGCAAATTTCAAATCTATGCGCCGCAGTAAAGGCGCCGGTTATGGACAAGGAGCTACTACGTTGATTGCCTCTGCGACTGAAACCATGTTGTTTCAAGACCCGACCCGTTCTGTGCAAGAGCGCGTCCAAGATTTATTGACGCGCATGACCCTCAATGAAAAAATCGCACAGCTCGGTTCGTACTGGGTGTATGAATTGCAGGACAGCCAAGGACTGTCCTTGGAAAAAGCAGAAACGCTATTGAGTCAAGGAATCGGACAGATCACGCGCGTTGGCGGCGGCAGCATCCTACCCCCGCCCGAAATTGCGCGCATGGGCAACGCGATCCAAAAATTTCTGGTCGAAAATACGCGGCTCGGCATTCCGGCGATTCTGCACGAAGAATGCTGTAACGGTTATCTTGCGCTCGGCGCAACCAGCTTTCCACAAATGCTCGGCGTCGCCGCCACATGGCAGCCCGAATTGTTGGAACAGATGATGACTCAAGTGCGCGTGCAGATGCTCGCCGTCGGCGGACGGCAGGGCTTGTCGCCCGTCTTGGATATTTCACGCGACCCGCGCTGGGGACGCGTCGAAGAGACGTTCGGCGAAGACCCGACCCTCATTGCGCAAATGGGCGTCGCGTATGTGCGCGGCTTGCAAGGTGAAAATTTGCACGAAGGTGTGATGGCGACGGCGAAACATTTTCCCGGACACGGAATTTCGGAAGGCGGCTTGAACTGCACACCCCTGCATGTTGGCGCACGCGAAATGCGCGAAGCAATGCTTTTGCCTTTTGAAGCAGTCATCCGCGAGGCGAATGTTGCTTCCATCATGAACGCGTATTGCGAGATTGATGGCGTTGTGCCGGCTGCCTCGCATGAGATGATGACCCGGCTGCTCCGCGAGGAGCTTGGCTTTGACGGCTTGGTGGTGTCCGATTATTTCGCGGTGCGAATGATAAATAATTTTCATCATGTCGCCGCCGACGCTTCCATCGCCGCGCAACTCGCTTTGCGCGCGGGCATTGACGTGGAATTGCCGTCAACGGATTGTTACGGCGCGCCGCTGCGCGAAGCGCTTGACAGAGGCAGTGTTTCCGTCGAATTGATTGATGCGGCTGTCGAACGCGTTCTGCGTAAAAAATTCGAACTCGGACTCTTTGAAAATCCGTATGTGGATGTTGACGCCGTTCAAGCCGTGTACGACACACCGGCGCAGCGCGCGCTCGCGCGCAAAATCGCAACCCAAAGTATCGTCCTGCTCAAAAATGACGACGCGGTACTGCCGTTCCCAAAGACGCTGTCGCGGCTCGCCGTGATTGGACCCAATGCCGATTCGCCGCGCAATCTCTTTTCCGATTATTCGCACCCCGCGCATATTGAAAGCTTGATTGAATTTGCGCCGCAGACCAAAGAGCAGCTATTGCCGTATCTGCAGCCGAACGGGCTCGTGCAAGGTTCGGTACAGGCGCCGACCATTTTGGATGCCATTCAAGACCATGTATCGCCCGAAACGCGCGTCCTGTATGCGCGCGGCTGCAGCGTGAACGACACCGATCGCTCCGGTTTTGAGCAAGCCATTCAACTGGCGCAACAAGCCGATGCCGTCATTTTTGTCGGCGGAGACAAAGCGGGTTTGACGGCGGACTGCACGACCGGCGAAACGCGCGACCGCGCCGACCTGGATTTGCCGGGTGTGCAAGAGGAATTGGTAAAAGCATTGGCAGCCATCGGCAAGCCAATGGTTGTCGTACTCGTCAACGGGCGTCCGCTTTCCATCTCCTGGATTGCCGAAAACATTCCCGCGATTGTCGAAGCGTGGCTGCCCGGCGAAGAAGGGGGGGGGGCGATTGCGGACGTTTTGTTTGGCGATGCCAACCCCGGCGGCAAATTGCCCATGACCTTTCCGCGCAGCGTCGGACAAATTCCAATTTATTACAATCACAAACCTTCCGGCGGACGTTCGCATTGGCACAACGACTATGTTGAATTGTCCACGACGCCGCTGTTTCCGTTCGGACACGGCTTGAGCTACACGCAGTTCGAGTTTAGTAATCTATGCGTCGAGCCGCGCCAAATTCGTGCTGACGGACATGTCACAATTCGGGCAGATGTAAAAAATATTGGCGCGCGCGCAGGCGACCAGGTGGTGCAATTGTATGTGCGCGACGAATTCGCTTCGGTGCCGCGTCCCGTGCAAGAACTCAAAGCATTTCTACGCGTGCCGCTCGCGCCGAACGAAACGCGCACGGTCGAGTTTGTCATGTCCGCCGCGCAGCTTGCCTTTTATGACGATGCCATGCGTCTCGTCGTCGAGCCCGGAACCTTTCAAGTGATGGTCGGCAGTTCCGCGCGCGCAATTCACCTGCGCGACACATTTGAAATTGTGGGCGCTGAATCGCGTATCGTGCCGCGCCGCGCGTTCGGCAGCGTCACGCGCCTTGTGGAAGAATGAATACTGTCACGCGTCAAAAATCGCTGCGCCTGCTGCGGCAGTTGCTTTGCGAAAGCGCGCCGCACGCGAGCGAGTCCGTCACGCTGGCGCTGGTCGCGCTGGACGGCAAACGGGTGGTGGTCGAATTTGTCGCGCACTTTGAGGAGGGCAACATTGAAACGGTCACGTCGTGCAAGCAGTTACATCTGGACCGGCCGCGCATCCTTTCAGCGGAAGCATTCGAAAAGTTCTGGCGTACGTTTGCGCAGCGCTTTAAACCGCCCGCCGCGGCGCTCTTGTGCGACCGCGCGACCTATGAGGGCTTGCTCGAAGCGCAAGAAAAATGGACCTACCTCGCGGCAGTGGCGCATACTCAATCGTTTTATTATCAGCTTGAATTGAAAACCTAACGCGCTGCATTTTCTCCTCCATGGGCTTGGCGCTTGCATACAACGCGGCGGGTGCAAGTTGCCAAGCCCTTTTTGCAACCCAACCTTTACCCTCACAAAGGAACTTTCGCATGAGCCATTCTTATCAACCTCTCCCCGAACACAAATTCACTTTCGGTCTGTGGACTGTCGGCAATATCGGACGCGACCCGTTCGGCGCGCCGACGCGTGATGTCTTGTCCCCCGTCGAACTCGTTCATCTCCTCGCGGACGTTGGCGCATACGGCGTCAATTTTCACGATAACGATTTGGTGCCCATTGACGCGACGCGCGACGAACGCAATCAAATCGTGCGCGAATTCAAAACCGCGCTGCGCGACACGGGACTCGTCGTGCCGATGGCGACAACCAATTTATTCAGCGACCCCGCGTTCAAAGACGGCGCATTCACCTCGAACGATGCGCGCGTGCGCGCGTACGCGTTACAAAAAACGATGCACGCGATAGATTTGGGCGTCGAACTCGGCGCAAACGTCTATGTGTTTTGGGGCGGACGCGAAGGCACCGACACCGATGCGGCGAAAAATCCGCTGGACGCAGGCAAGCGTTTTCGCGAAGCGCTAAACTTTTTGTGCGAATACGCGCGTTCGCAAAAATACAAACTAAAGTTTGCGCTCGAAGCGAAACCGAACGAACCGCGCGGAGATATTTATCTCGCCACGACGGGACACATGCTCGCCTTTATCGAAACATTGGATTATCCGGAAATGGTCGGCGTGAATCCCGAAGTGGCGCACGAACAAATGGCGGGCTTGAATTTTCTGCACAATATCGCGCAGGCATGGGACGCGGGCAAATTGTTTCACATTGATTTGAACGACCAAAACTTTGCGCGCTACGACCAGGATTTCCGTTTCGGCTCGCACAACCTCAAGCAAGCATTTTTTGTTGTGAAATTTCTGGAAGAGGTCGGTTACGCGGGTTCGCGCCATTTCGACGCACACGCGTACCGCACGGAAGATACGGCAGGCGTAAAAGATTTCGCGCGCGGCTGTATGCGGACGTATTTGATACTCAAAGAAAAAGCCGCGCAGTGGAATGCGGACGCAGAGATTCGCGCGCTGCGCGACGAAATCCATGCGCAAGATTCCGCGTCAATGCGTTTGCTCGGAAAATTTTCCGCAAAAAAAGCGGACGCGCTCAAAGCAAAACAGTTCGACCGCGAAGCGTTGGGCAGGCGCGGCTTGCAATACGAGCGGTTGGACCAGTTGACGGTCGAGGTGTTGTTGGGCGTGCATTGACCGAACACAAGCAGGATAACATCGCCGCGCGAGACCGGCGTCGCATAAACCCACAAGTTAACTTGGCGACAAGCCCGGATTGACCGCTTTTGGGGCAGATTTGTGGCTGCGGGGCAAAACAAGCTGTTCCGTACCCCGGACAGGTCATTCTTGAGCCCGCGACGGTGTTTGATACCTCCACGGCGGTGTTTGATGCTCCCAGGGCGATGTTTTATCCCCCCACGGCGGTGCTTGATATCTCCACGGCGGTGTTTGATACCTCCACGGCAGTGTTTGATGCTCCCGCGGCGGTGTTTTATGACACCGTGGCGATGTTTTTTATGCTCATGGCGGTGTTTCATACGCCCGCGGCGCTCTTTTGACACCTCTTTGCGACCGTTCCCCCCCCTAGAGGTCACAAACCGGACCAAATCAAGATCGCTTTACAACTTTTCCTCCACTTGCGGCTGGTAGAAGGGGAGTGCTGCCGCGCGGGGAACCTTGCTGCGCCGCACAAGGTTGTCAACATCACCATCCGGCTCGAACGATGAAACGAGCGGCTGCGCCGTTTCACGGCGCAGCCGCTCG
>CAZXYP010000183.1:0-3722 GCA_964644955.1 uncultured Anaerolineales bacterium
CGCGTTGTTGGGATTCGCCACACTCGGCACGCGCGAGCATGTGGAAATGTTGGACTCGCTGCGACGATGTGATTTTGCGGCGGCGCAAATGCTCGGCAAGCGCTTGCAAGCATTGGCGGACGTGATTTTTGCGCCGCCCGTCACCGATTATCGCGCGCGCACCAAAGAGGCATTGAAACTGATTGGTGTGATTGAAAATACGATGGTGCGTCCGCCGTTATTACCGGTGAGCGCGCCGGAACGCGAAACGATTCGAGAGGCATTGTTACGCGCGGAATTGATGTAGAGATTTTGTTTGAGGTCGGAAAACGTTGCGCGAGCAAAAACGCGCGAACGAAAAAAAAGAGAGGAGCTTGCGCTGTGGAAAGCAATTTCAAGCTCCTCGACCAATCACACAACGCAGGCACAGGAACAAAACTTTGGCTGGCTCGCCGTGTTTTATCAATGTGTTGCGCAGTGTTTTGTGATTATAACGCAAATTGATTTCGTTCGCGTCATCAGAGGAGGAGGCCGCGAGCTGCAGGAAACTTTTCTCGGACTGCATCAACCCATTCGTTCGAGAAAGCTTGCATCCCAAACGATGCTGGCATCACAGAACGATACACACAGGAGGAGAAATGAAAATGCGAGTGATTCTTTCAATGGCGGCAGCAATGATTGCGGCGTTTGTCCTGATTCAATGTGGTACGCCCGCGACACCCGCGCCGCCGCAAGTTGTTAAAGAGACTGTGGTCGTACAAGCCACACAGATTGTCGAAAAAGTTCAAACGTCGGTTGTAACCGTCAAAGAAACGGTCGCGGTGCCGCAAACAGTTGTGGCGGAAAAAACGGTGGTCGTCGAACCGACCGCCGCGCCGCCTTCAGGCGCCGTCAAGGTGTTGCTCATCGGCAAGCCGGATGAAGACAGCATTGACCAGGTGACCGGCAAACCAATTCCCGGCGTCGCGCAACTCGAAAAGATGTTTGAAGAAAAATATCCCACGATAGATTTGCAAATCATCAATATCCCGTGGGGTTCGGGCTCGACAGGGTACGGTCCAAAAACCGAAACGATGATTCAAGCGCAAGAGGCATGTGTGTACTTGATGCCGAGCGCATTCGATTATGGGCGACGCGGGTATCTGCAGAATCTGGACACGTTTATCAAGAACGACCCCAATTTTGAAAACGTGTGGGGCGACAATCTCGCGCAGTGGCGCGGTTGGGGTCCCGGCAATCCCGATAATCAATGGGGCTTGCCGTACAGCGGCGGCAATCGCGTGATTCATTATGACGCGAAACTGTTTGAGGATTGGGGTGTAGAGCCGTTGAGCGAGGTGCCGACCCTCAAAGAAATCGAAGAAAAAGCCGCCAAGATGACCGGCAAAAATCCCAAGACCGGTGAACAGAATTACGGGTATTGGTATCAGGGCAAATACCTCAACTGGCAGTTCCAGGCAATTGCCCATGCGCTCGGCGCGAATTGGGGCAAAATCAACGCTGACGGCTCGTGGACCATCAAATGGAACACGCCTGAATATCTGGCGGCAGCCGAGTGGCTGAACAAAATGAAACAATACGCTCCGCCCGGCGCGCTGGCTTCGGATGTAATGCCCGATGGTTTCCTGACGGACGAGAATGTCGTCGCCATTATTCCCGAAGGCGAACACGGGTACTATCTCTTGCCGTTTCTCGCGGACCCGGCGCTCGATGAACGATACCGCACCGTCTATAACGTGCGCGGTCCGGATGGTAAGGGCGGCTTGTTCATTGCCGACCCGCTCGCGATGGCTGCCAGCTGTGACAACAAAGAAGCGGCGTGGGTCGTGATGAAATGGCTCGCGGGCAGTCCCGAATCGCAGCGCTATAACTTTGTGACCGGCGGGAACCTACCTGTCATCAACGCCGAAATGACGATGCAAACGATTCCCGAGCTTGCCGAGCTCAATGATGCCAAAGCGATTTTGGACCAAAACGCGCACGCGGAAAAACGTTATCCCTGGACCGGTTCACAACCGCGCTGGTCTTTGCAATCCGCACTCGAAGCGATGCTCGCGGGAACGCTGACACCGCAGCAAGCCATCGAGCAAGCGGACAAAGAAACGCAAGAATGGTTGG
Source organism: uncultured Anaerolineales bacterium (assembly GCA_964644955.1). Classification (GTDB taxonomy): domain Bacteria; phylum Chloroflexota; class Anaerolineae; order UBA4142; family SHND01; genus SHND01. Next base: position 2,098 of record CAZXYP010000183.1, read on the forward strand.
AACAACAAAAACAAGCGGCAGCACCATAAGTTAGGTTGGAAAGCCCCTAAGGGTTTTGTGCGATGAATTTCATCGCCAAACCCTTGGGGGCTCCAAAGCAATGCGTAAAAAACTTCGCGAGAGTCTGATCTGGTACGTGCTCATCGCGCCGACGTTTCTCCTCTTTGCCCTTTTTGTCGCGTATCCGACCGTCGAAACTTTCCGGTTGAGTCTGTTTCGTGAAGTAGCGACGCGTCAGGAATTTGTCGGCGGCGCGCACTATGTGCGGTTGTTCGGGGATGCTATCTTTCGCTCTGCATTGTTGAATACCGTTGTCCTCGGCGGCGCGTTCTTGATTATTGTCATTCCGCTCGGACTCATTCTTGCTTCGCTGCTCAACAATCTTAAATACGCGCCCAATTTTTTCAAGGTCATTTACTTCTTGCCACAAATCACTTCGGCGGTGGCGATTGCGCTCATCTTTAGCTATGTCTTTCAACCGAGCTGGGGACTCTTGAACAATGGCTTGCGCGCGGTGGGCGTTGACCCCCTGCCGCTGTGGCTTGCCGACCCGACGTACGGTCTGACCGGCTCGCGCGCGGCGGCGACGATTCTTGCAGTGTACGTCGCGCTCGGTTATTACATGCTTGTCACCCTCGCGGGGTTGCAGGCAATTCCCCAAGAAATGTACGATGCCGCCGTCGTGGATGGCGCAAATTTTTTGCAAGCATGGTGGTACATTACGATTCCGAATTTGCGTCCCACCTTTATCTTTTTGATTATCACCGGTTCGATTGAAGCGCTCTCGCGTTTTGGCGATTTGTACACGCTGGGGGGTCCGGGCGGTTCGCCGGCGCGTTCCTTGCAAACGATTGTGATGTATCTGTATCAAACGGCATTCGAGTCCACTGATTTCAACCTTGCTTCTGCGATTGCGGTTGTTTTGTTTGTCATCATGCTGAGCGTCACCATCTTTAATTTCCGTGCGCTTTTGCAGCGCGAGTTCAGTCGCCGCGATTCGTAACGCATCCTGTACGTTTGCTCCCACCTCCAGCGACCATGAGCGACCTTTCACTTTCCAAACCTGTTGTTGAACGCGTCACCCTGCGCAATTTCTTTCAGTCGCACAAACGCGCGACGCAGTTCCGCCAACTCATCATCTTTTTGATTCTTGCCGTTGGCGCGGTCATTATGATTTTGCCGTTCGAGTGGATGATTGCCACCTCGTTTTCGCGCTCTGCAAATTTGGCAATGCCGCGCGTGATTCGTTTGTGGCCCGCCGACCCGTCTTGGTTCAACTACCAAGTTGCCATCACGAATCTACCGCTCGCGCGTTTGTATCTCAATTCCTTTATCGTCACCGCCGTCACCACTGTCGGCTATTTGTTCTTGAGCGCGCTGACGGGCTACGCGTTCGCCAAAGGACAATTTGTCGGCAAAGGCATTTTGTTTCTCATCATTCTCATGACACTGATGATTCCGTTTGAAGTGCGGATGATTCCACTTTACTTTTTAATCACCGATTTGGGACTGCGGAACACATTGCCCGCGCTGATTCTGCCATTCCTTGCCGGCGGCTTTGGCGTTTTCTTGATGCGCCAATACATCAGCACCATTCCGAACGATTTGGTGGATGCGGCGCGCGT
>CAZXYP010000183.1:3822-10401 GCA_964644955.1 uncultured Anaerolineales bacterium
ATTATTCCCATCGCCATCGTTTATCTTTTGTTACAGCGTTACATCATCAGAGGGATCGCGATGACGGGGCTAAAGGGTTGATGAGCATCATTCGCATCGCGCATCGCGGCGCATCGTACGAATATCCCGAAAATACTTTGCTTGCGTTTCGACGCGCGATGGAAATGGGCGTGGACTATTTGGAAGTGGATGTACAACTTACGCGCGATAGGCAACTCGTGGTGATGCACGATGAAACGCTCGAGCGCACGACGAACGGCGCGGGATTTGTACACGAACATTCGCTCGCAGAAATTCGCGAACTGGATGCGGGACGCGGTGAACGCGTGCCAACGCTCGACGAGGTGTTTCAACTCGCGCGTGAACATCAAATTCGATTGTGTGTCGAAATAAAGGGTGTGGACGAAAACGCGAGTTTGGAAATCACAAACGTTGTCGTGAACGCGATTCAACACGCAAATTTTGTCCCCTTTGCTGTCGTCACCTCGTTTTTTCCAAACGCACTCCGCCGCGCGAAACAGCTCGAACCGCATCTGGCAACCCTGCTCGACCCATCGCCGCAAGATGGTTCGCTCACGCCGCGCGAAATTTGCGAACAAGCGCTTGCCGCGTACGCCAACATCATTTCGTACGATTTTCAATTCGTCACGCGCGCGGTTGTGCGCGAAGCAGAACTCACGGGGCTCGCGCTTTGGCCCTGGGCGCCAAACACACTCAAAGAAATTTCAACCATGCTCGCGCTGAACGTGCAAGGAATCATGACCGACAGACCCGATGTGTTGAACGCAACTCTCCAATCTCCAATCTCCAATCTCTAGTCTTTAATCTCTATGTCTCTCACCTTCGACCCCGCCGCGCCGAATTTCAAACACGCGCTTTATACCATTCCCGGTTATCCCGCAAACGAAGAGCTGCCGATTCAAGCGATGGTGTTTGAATCGAACGCCTATGCAAAAATTCCCGCACTGCTCGCGCAAATCGGCGCACGGCGCGAGCTACCGCTGTTGGTCGTCGTGGACGAACTGCCGATTCGACGCGCGGGCGCGGAACTCAAACCATTTCTCCTCGAATTTCTGCAAGGCGCGGGCTGGAACGCCGAACGAATTATACTGACACCACACGACAATTCGCCTGTGCATACCGACATGCTCCAAATCGAACGCGTGAAATCAAAACTCTTGCGCGGCACTTCCATTCTCGCAATCGGTTCGGGGACGGTAACGGATGTTGCAAAACACGCGGCGTTTTTGTTCGAACAAGAGGGCGGCGGAAAAATTCCGTTTGTGGTACTGCCGACGGCAAACAGCGTGAGCGCGTACACCTCCAACACTGCGTCCGTCGAAGTAGGCGGCGTCAAGAAAACGATTCCCTCGCGTTATCTCGACGCGTTGGTATGCGACATCGAAACCCTGTCCTCCGCGCCGCGTGCCGCCACGGTTGCGGGCGTGGGTGACCTCGTCGTCGCGTTCGGCAGCTTTGCCGATTGGTTTCTCGCAGCGCGCGTCGGTCACGACAAAAATTACAGCGATTTGCCGCGTACGCTCATCGGTCCGCTCGACGAAATTTTTCTCGAGAACGCAGCGGACGTGCGCGATGCCACACCGCATGGCGCAGAGCTCTTGGCGAAACTGCTCGCGCTGGAAGGCATCGCGCAATCGCTCGCGCACACCAGCGCGCCATTTTCGGGCTTTGAACATTCCATCTCGCATTTGCTCGACCTGATGGTGAAGCACAACAAACAAACGCCGATTTTGCACGGCACCCAAGTCGCGCTGTTGACCATTCTCACGACGCTCGCCTATCAAGACTTTATTGACGAATTCGAGCCATCAAAAATTCATCTCGGCGAATGTTTTCCAACGCGCGAAAAAATGCACGCGCGCATTCAACGCGCGTTTGCGTCGCTCGATTCCTCCGGCGCGATTGCAAACGAATGTTGGGCAGAATATCAAAAGAAATTGGATGTGTGGTACGCACAGCGCGCGCAGTTTGAAAAATTTTTGCGCGAGTGGGACGAGATGCGCGCACAATTGAAATTGATGGTGCGTCCGCCCGAACTGTTGATTGAAATTTTGCGACGGATGGATTCGCCGACGCATTTTGAACAATTGCCAACGCCACTGCCCGAAGCGCAATTGCGCTTTGCATTCGAGAACGCGTCGCTCATTCGCAGTCGTTTCACACTCGGCGATTTTTTCATCTTTTTGAATTGGGATATGGAACGTTTATGGACGCGCATTTATGATTCCAGTCGCGCGCTGACTGCAATGCAAATCTGATTCTTCTCCTCGCTTTCCGGGTGGAGGAACAGGCGATGATGTTCCTCCACCTGAATTTATTCCACGTTCTAGGAGGCACTACAATGGCAAATTCCACAGGCAAAATCATTCGGCTGAATCGGTTGATTCAACGCGAGACCAATACCTGCATTATTTGCGCGATTGACCATGGGATGACGTCGCCGCTTTTTCTCGATGGTTTGTACGAAACCAAAACGCGCGTGCGCGAAGCGATTGACGGCGGCGCGAATGTATTGATGCTCGGACGCGGCGTGGCAAAAGATTCATGCGCGGACTTTTCCCGCGATACCTCGCTGGCGTTGATGCTCACCGCGTCGGCGGCGGGAAAACCTTCCGGCGCGGTGGTCACGCCGATTGGTTCGGTGCAAGAAGCATTGCGCCTCGCGGCAGACGCGGTAGTGACTTATGTTGCCCTCGCCGGCGAGAACGAACCGGAAATGATTCAATATCTTTCCGCCATCGGCGCGGCGTGCGAAGAATTAGGCATGCCGTTTATCGCTGAAGCGGAATATCCGAACGCGTATCAAAGTTTGAATGCGATGGGCGAAACATACGGCGCGGACTATTTGAAACGCAACGCGCGTTTGTGCGCGGAAATGGGCGCGGACATTGTCAAAGTGAATTGGTCGGGCGACGGAAAATCATTTGGCGAAATTGTGCGCGCGTGCGCGCGTCCCGTGGTGCTCGCGGGCGGCTCGCTCATCACCGACGGCGAATTGTTGACGCGCATGGAAATTGCACGCGACGCGGGCGCGATTGGCTGCTCCGTCGGACGCAACATTTTTCAACACACACATCCCGAAGCGATTACGCGCGCGATTTGCCGCGTGTTCCGTGACCATTGGACTGCAAACGACGCGCTGCAAGAATTGGAAGAGCGCGTGAATCACAAACAGGTCGCGTGATTCGATAGAGACCCCAAGTGTTTTTTTCGCGTGCGCGTCATTTGAAGCATTCGCGTTGAAAACACTTGGAGTCTTGACATGTATGGAATACGTCATCGGCTGCGACGTTGGCTCGCAAGGAACCAAAGCAGTATTGATTTCGCTCGACGGAAAAATCGTCGGCGAAGCGTACGCGGGTTATGAAATTGATTACCCGAATCCGTTGTGGGCGCAGCAGCCCGTCGAACGCTGGACGAACGCGCTGCGCGACGCAATCCGCGAATTGCTCAATACAACGCGCGTGAATGGAAACGCGGTGCGCGGACTTGCGCTCGGCACGCAGGTAGATGGTGTTGTGCCTGTTGATGAAGACGGCAACGCGCTGTGTCCCGGAATTATTTGGATGGACCGCCGCGCCACCGCGCAGACGGATGCGTTACGCAATCCCGCGAACGAAAACAAATTTTTCAATCTCACCGGATTGAATCTCGACGCCACCCACGTTGCGCCGAAAATTCAATGGCTCGCGCAAAACGAACCGCGCGTGTACGAACAGACCGCGCATTTTTTATTGCCCGGCAGTTTTATGGCATTCCATCTGACGGGCGAACGCGCAGTGGATTATTCCAACGCGTCGTCAACATTGCTTCTCGATGTACGCACCAAGCAGTGGTCGCGTGACATGTGCGATGTATTCGAGATTGATTTGGCAAACCTCGCGCCGGTGGGCGCGGCGAGCGCGGTGTTGGGTACCTTGCGCGCAAATGTTGCGCCAGAACTTGGTTTGTCACCCGAAACGCGCGTGATGATTGGCAGTGGCGACGAACACGCGGCGTGCGCGGGCGCGGGCGTTTTGGTGTCCGGCATCGTCGGCGATATTGCAGGAACGGCGGAACCGGTGTGCGCGGCGAGCAATGTCCTCGCGTTCGATGAAACGCGTTTGGTGGAGTCGCACTGCCACGCGGACGAAATGCAATGGCTGCTTGAAAATCCCGGCTTTGTTTCGGGCGGCAACTTGCGTTGGTTTCGGGACCAATTTGGCGCGGCGGAAATGCGCGCGGCAGAGGAACGCGGCGTGAGCGCGTATCAATTGTTTGACGAAAGCGCGCACAACATTCCAGCCGGTTCTGAGGGTTTGATATTTCTTCCCTGTCTCATGGGCGCGATGGCGCCGACGTGGAACGATATGGCACGCGGCACGTTTATGGGATTCACCCTCGCGCACACGCGCGCCCATTTTGCGCGGGCAGTCATGGAAGGTTCCGCCTACGCCGTGCGCGACATCACCGACCGTTTTGCGGCGATGGGCGTGCCCTCGCGCGAACTGCGCGTAATGGGCGGCGGTGCGCGCAGCGCGTTGTGGAATCAAATCAAAGCTGATGTGACGGGCTTGCCGGTTGCGGTGCCGCAAACCTCCGAAACCACTGCGCTTGGCGCGGCGTTTCTCGCGCTCGTCGGTGTCGGCGCATACAAAACATTACAAGAAGCGAGCGACCACATCGTTCGCATCGTGCAGCGCTTTGAGCCGAACGCGGACGCGCAAAAAAAATACAGCGCGTTGTATGAACTGTATCGCGAAACGTATTTCACCTTATTGCCCGTGTTTGAACGCGCGGCGAACCTTTGAGAATCAAGATGCCTTCATCTCACGCAGACACAATCATCATCGGCGGCGGAACGGCGGGCGCGGCAATGGCGGGACTGCTTGCCGAAAATTCCGCGCGTTCCGTTTTGCTGCTCGAAGCGGGTCCCGATTACGGCGCGTTGAGCGACGGGGGTTGGGCGAAGGAACTGCTCGACGCGCGGTCACTTCCGCCGAGCCACGATTGGGGCTACACGAGCGCGGCGCGGAACGGAATTGCCAATCATCCCCTCGAACGCGCGCGCGTCATTGGCGGCTGTTCGTCGCACAATGGCTGCGCGGCGATTTGGGGCAGTCGCGCCGACTATGACGCGTGGGCGGCATTGGGGAATGACGGATGGTCAACGAACGAACTGCTGCCGTTTTTTCAAAACGCGAATGAGCGACTGCGCGTGCGCGTGATTCCGCAAAATGAACTCACGCCGTTTTTCGAGGCGTGTCTGCAAACGGCGCGCAATTTTGGAATTCCATTGACGGAAAACCTGAATGACTTGGACGAACATGTGGCGATGGGACGTTCCCCCGTCAACATTTATCAACACATTCGTTGGAACACCGCGTTCGCGTATCTCGACCCTGTACGGTCGCGCGAAAACCTTAAGGTTATGGGAAACGCGTTGGTGCAGCGCGTGCGCGTAGAAAATGGACGCGCGACGAGCGTAGAAGTTGTTACGGCGAATGGATTGCAAACACTTGAAGCGGGACAAGTGATTGTCTGCGCGGGGGCGTACGAATCGCCTGCGATTTTGATGCGTTCGGGGATCGGCGATGAGCATGAACTGCGCGCGTTGGGAATTGAACCGCTTTTGAATTTGCGCGGTGTCGGAAAAAATCTCCAGGATCATCCGACCTTGTATTTGAAATATCGCGGCACGCGCGAGTTAATTCGCGCGATGCAAGAATTTGAAACGCGCGGCGGAATGATTTACAGCGAGCAATCCATCGCGAAATTACGCAGTGCGTATTGCGATAGCGCGTTCGATTTGCATTTATTCCCCATCGGAGGACCGTTTCCCGGCGCGGGCGGGAGTTCCATCGCCGAAAACGATGGGTGGCAGTTTGTCCTGCCGATTGGGAACATGACACCGCGTTCGCGCGGTTCGGTCAAACTAGCGAGCCCGGAACCCAATGCGAAACCGCTCATTGATGTTGGCTATTTGACCGATGCAGAAGATCGCGATGTAAGAATTTTGGAGAGTGGATTGGAGATTGCGCGCGCATATGCAAACACATCGCCGCTGCGCGATTTGCTCGGACAAGAATTATCTGAAACGTCCGTGATTCGTGATGTCGCTTCGATCCGCGCGAACGTGATGCACTATTATCATCCCATCGGCACGTGCAAAATGGGCGTAGATGCGGATACGGTTGTGGATGCGCGCGGGCGCGTGCAGGGGATTGAGAATTTGTATGTCGCAGACGCATCCATTATGCCGATTATTCCACGCGCGAACACCAACATTCCCGCGCTCGTTGTGGCAGAACGCATCGCCAGTTGGTTGGTCAATTAACGCGATTTCGAGATTCTACTCTTGACTGCGCGGGCGATACTGCACCGCCTCCGCCAAATGATGCGTCTCGATTGTTTCACTCTCCGCCAAATCCGCAATCGTGCGCGCCAATTTCAAAATGCGATGAAACGCCCGCGCGCTCATGTTCATTTGTTTCATCGCCGCGCGCATTAACTGTTTCCCCGCCTCATCCAACTCGCAAAATCTTCGCACTTCCGCCGGTCCCATATCGGCGTTGACCT
>CAZXYP010000184.1:0-10291 GCA_964644955.1 uncultured Anaerolineales bacterium
ATACCCCACAGCCATTTGACTAATGACGCGCAAGGATACGCCGGCTGTCGCCATCAAATGGTCGTCAATACGGTCCGTGACCATAGACAACAAACCATCAATGCCTTGTACCTGCGCGAGCAGTAAATCGTTGGGCATTGGACAGTCCTGACTCCATACGTTCACATCGGCAAGTTCTCGTAAAGGAGTCACGTCCACCCCGGGCAGTTGACGTGTGATTAATATTTTGGGCTTGTTCATGGTGACCCCGTTCGATTGTCAAGTAACCATCGCAGCCGCGCGTTGGGGAGCGGGCTTTTTCTTGGCAAGGTCCAATGCAACATCCATGATCCAATCTTCTTGACCGGCAACCGCTTTGCGCCGTCCAAGCTCAACCAGGATATCGCGCGGGTCAATGCCGAACATTTCTCCGATGCGCTGGGCGTGCAAGAGGAACGTGGAATACACTCCTGCATACCCAATCGTGATGGAATCGCGGTCAGGCATTGGCTGAAATGGCATGATGGGTTTGACAACATACTCGGCAGCATCCATCAATGCAAACACATCCAAGCCGGGATTGATTTCCAATCGGTCGAGAACGGCGGCGATGAGCTCGGTGGGCGCATTGCCCGCGCCTGCACCAAGCCCGCGTAAAGTTCCATCTATCTGGTCGGCGCCTGCCTCAAGCGCCGCCAGCGTGTTGCCAATCGCAAGACCGAGATTGTTGTGCGCGTGAAAACCAACTTGAATCTGCAACCGTTCCTTGAGCGCGCTGACCCGCGCTCCCGCATCGGAGGGCAGCATCGCACCCGCAGAATCCACAACGTAAACGCAATCCGCGCCATACGCCTCCATCAGCCGCGCTTGTTCCGCCAAAGCGGCAGGCGGAATCATGTGCGCCATCATCAAGAATCCCACCGCTTCCAGTCCTGCTTCTTTTGCCATGCCAAAATGCTGTTCTGAAATATCGGCTTCCGTGCATTGAGTGGCGATTCTCACAACCTGAATGCCGCGCGCAGTCGCTTCTTTGAGCTCCTCGCGCGTTCCGATTCCGGGAATGAGCAGCGCGGCAATTTTGGCGTTCTGGACACATTCGCGCGCCGCAGAAATCAACTCCATCTCATTCTCTTGCGAAGGTCCGTATTGAATAGACGACCCCGCCAAACCGTCGCCGTGTGTTACTTCGATGACCGGAACATTCGCCCTGTCCAATGCCGTGACCACCGCGCGAACCTGTTCGACGGTAAATTGATGGCGCATCGGATGCGAGCCATCGCGCAATGTGGTATCGGTGATGCGTGGCGCCTTCATTGTGCCGTCTCCATTCTTTCTTGGCTCACCCACTCGTTTTCGAGAAGGTGCTGCGCAAAAAGTTCACCGACGCGACGCGCCGAGGCAGTCATGATGTCGAGATTCCCGGAATAGGTTGGTAAATAATCCCCCGCGCCTTCCACTTGCAGTAAAAGCACAATGATGGATTTTTCACCAATAGGTGTCTTTCTCCGGTCAAAGACCGGCGGATTTTTGAGGTGATAGCCCGGCACATATTCCTGCACACGTGCCACCATTTCGTCCACCGACCGCGTGACGGCATCACGGTCGAACTCGTCCGCTTTGGGAACAATGTAAACCGTGTTGCGCATCAGAATCGGCGGGTCTGCAGGATTGAGAATGATGATGGCTTTGCCGCGTTCCGCTCCGCCAATGGTCTCTAACCCGCGCGCGGTGGTGTGCGTGAATTCGTCAATGTTTTGTCGTGTGCCGGGACCCGCCGAACGGCTCGCAATCGTGCTGACCATTTCCGCGTAGGCAACCGCTGTGACACGACTGACGGCGGCAACGAGCGGGATTGTTGCCTGTCCACCACACGTAATCATGTTCACGTTCGGAGCGTCGAGGTGTTCGCCAAGATTGACGGGCGGCACAACGTACGGTCCGCGCGCGGCAGGAGTAAGGTCAATCGCAATCTTGCCGGCTTCTTTCAACGCTTTGGCGTGACGCACATGCGCTTTGGCGCTGGTCGCATCGAACACAATTCTGATGTCCGGATCGTCAAGAATCGCGTCAATTCCGGCATGGCTTGTTCGCAAACCGAGAAATTTCGCGCGCGCCAACCCATCCGAGTTCGGGTCAATTCCTACAACGGTGGTGAGTTCGATGTGACCCGGATTCCGGAGCAGCTTGTACATCAAGTCCGTGCCAATATTGCCCGAACCCAATACCGCACCCTTGACGCGGGATGAGTTGTTATGCGCTTCGTGATGGTTGTTTTTCATTCGTCGTTCGTCATTTTCCCATCGGAATCTGCGCTAGAGCCAAACGGGCTGCTCCGCAAATCCAACACGATTGAGAAAATTCTTGCTCACTTTCGCAACCTCTTTGGCGAGCGCATCTTCATCCACAAGTGTGAGTTTACGATTTTGCACGACCACGCGCCCATCTACAATGACGTGGGCAACATCACTGCCTTGCGCGCGATGCACCAGCGTCCAGATGGGATCGAGAATCGGTTGATTGCGCATCGCGGACAAATCAACACAAATCAAATCCGCGCGCTTGCCAACCTGAATCGAACCTAATTCATTCTCCAGTCCGAGTGCGCGCGCGCCGCGCGTCGTCGCCATTTGCAATGCTGTCAGAGGAGGAATGCTCGCGGGATTTGAATTGTGAATGCTCTGAAGCAGCACTTCTTGTCGCACCTCGGCAAACAGGTCGGTCATCATGTCAATCCCAAGCGTGACATTGACTCCTGCCTGCAGCAATTGCGGCACAGGCGTATAGCCCTTGGCGAGTTTCATATGATTCGTCGGGCAGTGAACGACATGCGTGCCGCTTTCGACAAGCAGGTCAATTTCCTGAGGGGACAAGAGTACGCAGTGAACAAAAATCACGTTCTTGCCTGCAAAGCCCAACTTGTGCAGAAACTCGACCGGGCGCGCGTCGTGTTCCTTGAGAATGGAATCCACTTCTTGCGCAGTCTCGGCGATATGTGTATAAAGTCCGATGCCCAGCTCGTCGGCAAGGCGGCGCGCTTCGACATACACATCCGGCTCTGCCTGCCGAAACGAGACCGGCGCGACAAACAACTTTTCTTTGGGCACCAGTCCGTCCGCCAACTCACGAATCGCGGCACAAGCATCCGCCGCCGTTTCACAAATGGGCGGATATCCTTTCGTCATGATGCCGCGTGCCATGAACCAGCGAATCCCCGATTGGGAGTATCCGTCAACGGTCGCCTCTGCCAAATTGGGCAGATGAAACGGATAAATGTGGTCAACAACCGAGGTTACGCCTGCCTTTAAAAGACGGGCGGTGCTGAACGCCGCCATGATGCGATATTCGGTTTCACCTGCGGACTCACCCAGCCGCCAATAGACGCGCAAAATGTCGTCGAGTTTCAGTCCTTCTCCGACATTCAACCCCGGCGTCAAGTCGCGCAAATGGTCGTGCAAGTCAATCATGCCCGGCATGACAACCATACCTGACGCGTCAATGGTCTGCTGCGCGTCCTGCGCGGGTCCGCCGAGCGCGACGATACGTCCTTGGTCAACATAAACGTCCATGACCGTCGGCGGGACATCTTGCTCCAACGTCAAGACCGTGCCATTCTTGATGCGTAGATCCGGCATGTGCTTCTCCATGTCAAATCGTCACTGCGCCGATGGATGCGGACGCGACCGCGTTGGCGTATTTCGCCATCACTCCGCGCGTGTAGCGTGGAGGAGGCGGCGCGAACCGCGCGAGACGGGATTGGATTTCATCGGCAGAGAGGACAACCTCAAGGCGGCGCGCGGCAATGTCAATGGTGATTGTTTCGCCGTCGCGCACGACTGCGATAGGACCTCCATGCGCGGCTTCGGGGGCAACGTGTCCAACCATGAGACCGTGCGTCGCGCCTGAAAAACGCCCATCGGTCACAAGCGCAACCGATTCGCCAAGCCCGGCGCCCACTATCGCACCGGTCACGGCGAGCATCTCGCGCATTCCCGGGCCGCCTTTGGGTCCCTCATAGCGAATGACCACAACATCGCCCGATTGGATTGAACCGGTCTGCACGGCGGCGAATGCATCTTCTTCGCAATCAAAAACGCGCGCCGGTCCTTGATGGTACAGCGCATGTTGACCGGCGAGTTTGATGACACAGCCATCGGGCGCAAGATTGCCTCTGAGAATTGCCAACCCGCCATTAGCGGCAAGCGGTTTGTCAAGGTTGACGACGACTTGTTGACCGGGGGCTTCGATTGCCATTTGCGCTTCTTCACCCAACGTACGTCCGGTGACGGTAAGGCATTCCGCATTGAGGTGCCCGCCTTCCAACAATCGTTTGGCGACGAGTTGAATTCCACCGGCTTGATAGAGGTCCGTGGCGACATAGCGCCCGCCAGGTTTCAGGTCGGCAATCCACGGCGTCCGCGCGCTGATTGTATCGAAATCGTCAATGCTCAACTCGATTCCCGCCTCATGCGCAATTGCCAACAGATGAAGAATCGCGTTTGTCGAACCGCCGGTCGCTGCCACCGAGACAATCGCATTCGTGATGGATGCGCGCGTAATAATTTGCAAAGGACGAAGGTCGCGGCGCACGAGGTCAACGACGAGCTGTCCTGCCTCGAACGCGACGCGGTCTTTTTCCTCGACCATTGCAGGAACGCCGTTACTGCCCATCGGACTGATTCCCAGAAACTCCATCAGAGTTGCCATCGTGTTCGCGGTAAATTGTCCGCCGCACGCGCCCGCGCCCGGGCAAGCATGGTCTTCAATCGCTTGCAGTTGCTCGAGCGTGAGCTTGCCGCGTCCGTACGCGCCGATTGCCTCAAAGACATCTTGAATCGTGAGGTCATGGTCCCCGTAATGCCCCGGAGCGATGGAACCACCATACAGCACCAGACCGGGAACATTCTGCCGGAGCAGCGCGAGAATGGCTCCGGGATTTGTCTTGTCGCATCCGGTGAGGCACACCAATCCATCGAATTGATTGCCCAGCGTGACCAACTCGATGGAATCGGCAATCACCTCGCGACTGATGAGCGAGGTCTTCATGCCCTCGACGCCCATCGTGATTGCATCGGAAATGGAGACCGTGTTGAACTCGAGAGGTGTGCCGCCCGCTGAACGAATGCCCTCTTTCACTTTAGCGGCAAGTCGCCGCAGATGAAGATTGCAGGGACCGATTTCAATCCACGTATTGGCGACGCCGATGAGCGGTCGCCGCAAATCCTCATCTGTAAAACCTGACGCCTTGAGCATAGAGCGCGCGCCGGCTCGACTTGGACCTTGTATCGTCGGCGCACTGCGGCGATTGGAAAGATTGTCCATGCTTTCAAGTTATCCTTTTGCGCTTACCACCAACCCCGCTCGACCGCGCTGAGCAATCCGCTTCGCCCTGCTCCCTTCAAACCCCATGTTGCCAATGTACGACCTTCGTTCCAGTAATCGCGTCCTGAAGCGGTGCTGCCGAACGTGATGAGACTATCAATCACCGGCGTCCGGACGTCAATTTCATCTCCAATGGAAGAGGCGAGAACGAGTGAGTAAGGAACATCCTCTGCCACAAAGCGGTGCTTGAGAGCATCGGGGCCGCACTGGAACTCGGTGTTCTTGAGGAGACTCGCCTGGATGGTTTCAGCAACGGTGTCGCGTTTGTAATCCACCAGTCCTTGCTCCACCAAAAAGTCCAGGTACCATTTTTCGACAGGCAAACCGAGCCCCTCACGCAGTGCGCCGTACTCGCCATCTACCGCGCCGATGAGACGACCAACGCCCGGCGAAGCGCCTTCACCCCAAAGTTTCATCTTGTCGCGGCGATTCTCGATTTGCCCGAGATTTCCCAGCATTGTCGGCACATGGTCAATCGCATTAAAGTTCAGAAACAACGTCTCCCACGCATTCCTTGCGGGTTTGATCCAACGCCAAATCTGAGACGTGAGTTGATACACCAAATCCGTTTGACTTGTTGGCACTCCTGCGATATAGGTGCCGCCGGTTTTGCGTTTCGCAGTGGCTTCGCCCGGCGCGACCACCGCAGCGCCCGCATAAGGCAGTGAGTTGGTATCGGCAAGTACAAGTTCAGGATGTCGCCCGATGGCGCGCAGAGCCGCAATGAGACTGAACGAACCTCCCCCTTCGCCAACCCACAAGATAGTTTGCCCATCCTCCACAACCGGTGCGAGAGTTTCCGCAAACGGCATGTGTCCAAAAGACGGAACACAGACGATAACCAACGGCACACCTTTAACGGATTGTTGTGGATCCTTTGTCGTGCCAGCCACAGGCGCGAATTGTGTCGTCGCTTCGGGTCCGCGAAATGTGATTTGGATACCACCTGCTTCGTGAATCGCGCCGAGACCGCCAGCGAACGCGGGCAAATCGCCAATCGTTACGGGATGCCCTGCCAGCCCAAGTTCGGCGGCGATGGTCAATCCACCGCCGCCCGCGCCAAGCACGAGGATTTGTTCCGGCAATTTGTTCATGTTGTGAGCTCCTGAATGAGCGGCGTCATCGCCTGCATATGATGGATGACCTCCTCCTGCGTTCCCTCGAATTTGAGAATCACACGACGAAAACCGGCGGCGCGGAGTCGCCCGAGCGTTTCGGTGATGTGCTTGCGCGACCCGGCAATTCCAAATGTATGAACCATCTCATCGGTAACGAACTCCGCTGCATTCGGGTCGCCGGACGAGACGGCTTTTTTCAAGCGTACAACTTTCGCCTCGTCAAGGTCATAGTATGGAATCAACGAATCGGACCACGAACCGCCCGCCGTGATTTTCAAACGCGAACGCAATCGGTCAACCGCCGCAGCCGCGTTTTCATCCATGTCAATATCGAGGATGACGCCCATCTCGCAGCTGTCGGCGGCGCGCCCGGCTCGCTGCGCGCCTTTTGCCAGCAGCTCTTTGACGTACTCGACATATTTTTGATTGATGCCATGCACCAACACACCATCGGCGATTTCGCCTGCCAGTTCGGTCATGGCAGGACCTCGCGCCGCAATGTGAATCGGAATCTCACGCGCTTGCCAGGTGAGCTTTGACCCGACGGCGGAAAAGTAACTGCCGCGCACCTGCGAATCGCCGCGCAAAACCCCGCGCATGACCGCCACTGCCTCACGCAGCATAGTCAGCGGTGACTTGGGGTTCATACCAAACTGCGCCGGAAACTCAAAGCCGCCCGGACCGATGCCGATGATGGCTCGTTCACACGACAGGTCGTCAATCGTTGCGGCAGAGCTCGCAATCAGCGCCGGATGCCGCAGCTGCACCGCGGTGACAGCGGTTCCGAGGCGCGCTTTCTGCGTTGCCTGTGCGATGATGGCAAGACTGACATAGACATCGCGGAGAAAGTAATGGTCAGCCAGCCAGATTTCACCGAATCCGGCTCCCTCTGCGCTCCTCGCTAGCGCGGGAAGTGTATAGACGGGTTGGTCGAGCCAGAGCATTACGCCGATGGTAAAAGATGTGTTTTCCATTTTATTGCGGAGGCAGCCCCAGCGCGGTGTTGATGAATTGATTCGTGACCAGATTTTCCGCTTTGAGGTTTGGGTTATGCTTGGAACTGCCCTTTGCCGTAAAGACGGGAATGATGTCGGTGATGAATCGCTGTACGCGCGCCATGTCAAAATCGCCGTAGGATGAATCCGCGCCGTTGCTGACAATGCCTTTCTCACGCATTACCTTGATGGCAAAATCCACGCCTTCAGGCGTTTGCGGTGCGGGCGCATTGATGCCTTTGGAGAATTCGACGATTTTTGCCTTGACCGCGTCAGGATTCGCCACGAAATCGAGGTACGATTTCTGGATGACCGGGACCAGCGCCTTGAAACACTCGGCTTTGGCGGTTACATCGGCAGCACGGACTGCCAACACATTGGCATAGTTCTCATAGCCCGAATCCGCAATCAGCAGATACTCCACCGGCTTTTTCCAATCCTTGACTACGTTCTCGTACAGGAACGGTTCGGAGGTGGCAAAGCCCTGCTGAACAATCTTGCCATTCTCTGCGACAAAGCGCGCGGGCGAGAAATTGTACGAGTAATCCACCTGTTCCTTTTTGAGCAGTCCTTTGCCGATGAGAACATCCGCATAAATCGCGTTCCCGGATACGAGCACGACCGCGCCCGAATCACGGATTTCTTCAAGCGACTTGAATTTATATTCCTGCGGGTTCCACATGAAAATCTGCGGATGTTTCGCGAGCGGCGCCATGATTCCGACTGTGGGCAATGCTTGGGACTGTTGAATCATCTGGTCCATATTCGTGTCCGCAATCAAGACTTCGGGGTTCTGAATCATCAGCGTCAACGCATCCTGATTGCCTGCCGCCGGTCCTCCGGCGCGAACTTCGACCGTTAGATTCGGGTCAGCGACTGCCGGACCAATGTATGCGGCTTTCTTTGGGTCAACCGTTCCCTTTGCGGGGTCAATCAGCCCGATGAGACCGCCGCGCACGGCTTCGGGCAAAAAATTCATTTGAATGACAAGCGGATTCGGACAAACTTGTGATAGTTTGGCGGCTTGTGCGGGTGCGCTGGTTGGTTGTGCAGGCGCAGTGGTCGGCGCGGGCGGCGCAGCCGCCTGGCAAGCTACTACCAGCGCGAGAACAACTCCCATAGCTACGAACGCCAAGTGTCGCGTAATGTGGTTGTGAGACTTCATTGGTTTTTCCTCCCTTTTCCAATCGTGAACAGAGATGTGTCAGTTTACTGTGGCTGATCCGCTGATGCGTGCCAAGTGCGGGTAACACGACTACCCATCCAACCAAAAATCCAGAACACGGCTAATCCCAGCAGCGAGGAGAGAAAAATCGCACCAAAGAGTTCCTCCGTTCGGAGCTGCGCACGGTACGAATCAAGCAGAATCCCGAGGTCTGCCTCACCGCGCCGGAAAAAGAATCCACCTACGATAGCGCCGATAACGACCAATCCAGCCGAGATGCGAAAACCCGTGAACATTGCAGGCAGCGCTGCAGGCAGCTGCAGCTTGAGAAATCGAGTCCAACGATTTACATGTTGTAAGGTGAACAGGTCGTGGAGCGAGGGGTCCACCGATTTGAGACCAAAGAGTGTGTTGGTGATGATTGGAAAGAGCGCAATGAGAACGCAAACAATCACACGGCTGGTGAACTCGAAACCAAACCACAAGCCAATAAGCGGCACAATAGCAAGAATGGGTATGGTCTGCAGGATTACGGCATAAGGGTAGAACGAACGCTCCAACCAGCGCTCTTGGCTCATGACAAACGCAACGGACACTCCCAAGAAAATTGCCAGAACCAATCCGGTCATTGACACGGAAAAAGTAACAAAGAGACCGTTGAATAACTCGGCGCGATTTGTGGCATCGCCGAATGCAACCGCGACCACCTGGTGCGGAGGGGGAAGCAGGAAACGACGTTCGGGTGAAAGGACCAGGTAGGAGACAATGTACCAAATGACAACAAAGACTCCGAGCACAATGAGTGGCGGGGCTGCCAATCGCAGTATATGCAGCACTTGACCCTGCTGCGTTTTGGATGCGCGATCGCGCGCTTGTTTTTGCGGAGCCGCTGAACTTGAGATTGCCTTGTTCATCATTGAGCGTATCCTTCCCGGAGCGCATGTGAAACTGCACTGCTCAGTTCGCCGAATGCCGGATCAAAGCGCAATTCGTACGAGCGCGGATATTGAAAAGGAACATGAAACTCTTTGAGGAGCTTGCCCGGACGGGGCGACATGACATAAACGCGTGTCGAGAGAAAGACGGCTTCGAATATCGAATGAGTGATAAAAAGTCCGGCAAACTTTTTCTCCACGAACAAGCGTATCAATTCTTCGTTCAAGCGATCGCGCGTGATTTGGTCGAGCGCGCCAAACGGTTCATCAAACAAAAAAAGTTCCGGGCTAAGTGTCAGCGCGCGCGCGAGCGAAACGCGCATCCGCATGCCACCGGACAAGCTCTTGGGATAGTGCTGCTCAAAGCCCTTGAGCCCAACAAGACCAATGGCTTCTGCCGCCAACTGCTGTCGCTGCTCCTTGGGCATTCCGCGCAGCTCGGCAAATAGCTCGACATTCTGCTGCGCGTTTCGCCAGGGGAGCAAGGTCGCATCTTGAAAGACATAGCCGAGATTTGGGTCGTTCAGCGTGACTTGTCCGGACGTGGCGCTCAGCAGCCCGGAGGCGATGCGCAAGATCGTGGATTTCCCACAGCCGCTGGGACCTACAATGGACACGAATTCACCGGCGTAAAGGTCGAACGAAACCGCTTCCAGTGCCTGCGTACCATCCGGAAACTCTTTGGTCACATTCGAAAAGCTGAGCACCGGACCGGGAGAG
>CAZXYP010000185.1:0-10281 GCA_964644955.1 uncultured Anaerolineales bacterium
ACAACACCTGCCAGCCGCGCTTGCGTTTAAAAATAATTTCGCGCAAGAGATAAAAAATGACGCCAAAGAGCGCGCCGCGTATCGGCTGCAGCAAGGGTCCTGCCATCACGAGCGGGTCACTGAGCTGCCGCATAAAAAGATTCAGCGACGTATCCGCATACAGTCCCCGGTAATCAAAAATGGTTGCCGCAATCAGCCCCATTACAAAATAGGTGACCGTGTGCGTGACGACAGTCTTGTAAACGACTTGCCAGAGGGTTGGTTGTGAGGGTTGCATGTTTGTCTCACTTGAGAACGGGACACAGATACCACAGATTGCGCGGATAGGCAGACCCTCTGTGGCATCTGTGTAATCTGTGTCCGAAAAATTTTCATCCGTCGTGAGTGAGCCGGTGGCTCATCGAAAAATCCTGTGTGCGCGTGTCTTATGCCGTCGCGGCGTCGTCGGGCAAGGGTGCGCCGGACATGAGCGCGTCGGCATATTCTTGCAAGCGGTTGTCGTCGTGCCCGCGAATTTGCGCGAGGAACGGAAAATCTTGCGGCGCGACCGTGAGCTTGGCGAACGGAGTAACCGGCGCCAAGCTGGCGAGCTGCGCAAAATGGACTTGATACGTCCCAAACGGCACCGGCGGCTGTGGCACAAAGGATTCCGACGGCAAGAGATACAGTGTGCCGGTGCGCCAGGGCTGCTGCGGCAAAGCATCCCGACTGATCGAGAAAAAATAATAGGGCCCCAGCCGCGTGCCCGCTTCATCCGTCAGATGCGCGCAGGCATTGGTGATAGTGCCGATACGGTCGCGGTCCACCACGGCAAAAAACATTGCCCAGATGCCGTCGGAAGCCGCATACACGGCTTTTTGGTTGCCAAATTCGCCCAGGTCGTTCGATTGGCGCGGTTCAAACAGCGCAATGTCGGGATTGCCGGAACCGTGCAAGGCAAACTTGTAATGTTCCGCAAGATAGCTCAAGAACTGCCATTTGGGTGCGGGCAAATGGTATGCGATGGTCGGACACTCACTCGCGCGCAGCGACGATTCAAGCAGCGCGTCAAAGGCAAGCCGCGTACCCGCATCCGGTTCCGGTCCGGGGCGGGTCAGCCAATAATCGGGTAACAGCATTATTCAACCTCCGGGTGCGCCGCGAAAATTTCCGGCGAACTGTTAAAAAGCTGCGTCATTCTGTCGACAACCAAAGTCGCCGCGCTCAATCGTTCAAGCCCTTGCCGTCACGGATGCGCGGAATACATTTTTCAATGCGGGACACGCGCGTCGCCGCTTGCTTGGGCGCGGAGAAATAAAGCAGATAGCCGCGTTGCCGTCCGGGCGTCAACGCATCGAACGCGTCCTGCAAACCGGGCACTTGCTCCAGCCGCGCGAGAAATTCTTCGGGCATTTCAAATTCCGCCGTCTTTTTGTATTTCACCTTTAAGCCCGCTTGTTCCACCCGAATCGCTTCCCGAATATAATCTTGCAAGACCGTCTCCAACGCGACGATTTGCTGCACACTTGTAAAACGCACTTGACGCGTCGCCTGCACATTCTCTGTCTGTTGGACCAAAATCCCGTCCGGGTCTTGCATGAGCGCGCCTTTGAAAAACAAG
Source organism: uncultured Anaerolineales bacterium (assembly GCA_964644955.1). Lineage (GTDB taxonomy): Bacteria > Chloroflexota > Anaerolineae > UBA4142 > SHND01 > SHND01. The sequence goes on from CAZXYP010000185.1 coordinate 1,601, forward strand.
AACGCGCAATACTCTTTGAACCCGTGAATCAAAACGATATTCTTGCCCTCGAACGTGTAACAGGGCGCGCCCCACTTGAGTTCTTCGGTCAACGGACACGCAAGCGCAATCTTGCGCAGGGCTTGGAATTCCTGCCTCCATTTGTCTTGCTTGAAAAAAAACGCGACCGCGGGATTTTTTTTGTTCATGGGTCGGTCCCGAAAAATTTCTCAGCCCGCAAACGCGAGTTCCTCCGCAGACACGGTCTTGTTGACGCGTCCCGGATAGCTCAGCCACTGCATGGCAATGTTGAGTTCACGAACAATATCCGCCGCCTCAAATTTAGTGCCGTCTTGAAATTCGATGGTCTCGGTGGTATGCGCATCCCCGACGAGCGTGAGGTCATACCCGCGGTCCAGCGCCGCGTACGCGGTTGCCCGAATGCACCAGTTCGTGGCAGCACCCGTCAAGACCAGCTGTGCCGCGTTCATGCGCGCGAGAATTTCATCCAACGCGGTCTGCTCGAAACAAGAATTGAAATGCTTGTCGAGCCGCAGTTCATTCTCCGCGGGCAACAATTCCGGCGCCAGCTGCCATGCGGCGCTGCCGTGCACCAATTCTTCATCCGCATGTTGCACCCAGAGAATCGGAATCCCCGCGCGTCGCGCCTTGTCCACAACGCGTTGAATGTTCTCCAAAATACGCGGCGCATCCCACGCCGCACGCACGACCCCGACCTGAACATCCACCACCAAAAGCACGGTTTGCGTCCCCGCACGAATCGTCGCCATAGCATTTCCTTTCTTGCGCAATCGTTGTGAAATTTTCCGGTCAACGCGTGTTCACAAATTCCGTTTCAACAATGGCATCAGTTCGCGCGCATATTCGTCCAAACAGTCCGGGTCGCCGTTCAACGGTTGAAACACAATCGTGTCGGCGCCCGCGTCACGCCAGCGCGCGAGCGCGCGGGCGACGTGTTCCGGCGCGCCCGCCGCCGCAAACGCGTCCACCCACGCGTCGGGAATGTGCGCGGCAAGATTCTCTGCGCCGTGCTGCGCGAGCAAATTCGCCGCGTCGCCCGCAATGCCCAACGCGTCGAGCTGCACATCCGCCCACGGGAGCCGCGCCGCAAAAGCATGACGCACCGCGTCACGCGCGGCTTGCCCGTCCGCCGAAACCTTGACGTCGAGATAAACGACGACACGATGCGTGCGGCGTTCGTTCTCTGCCATACCCGCTTGAATGTGCGCACGCGCCCAACGCACGTAATCGGGCGACGACATGGCGGTCAACACCGTTCCGTCGCCGACGCGTCCCGCGAGCTGCAATGATTTTTCGCGCATCGCGCCCACATACAACGGCGGAATTTCCGTCGGCGTCACGTGCATCTGCACCGCGTCCAGATGCACATCATTGGCATTCACGCTCACGCATTCGCCCGCCAACAAACGCCGCACCGCGTTCACGGTTTCGCCCAACGTCTTGAGCGAAGATTTCGGCGCGGCGCCGATTTGGGTCATCCACGACGGGACGCCGTGTCCGAATCCGGGGAGAATGCGTCCCGGAAACGCGCGCGCGAGCGTGGTGATTTCCATTGCCGCAAACAACGGATTGTACGCGGTGGCGGGCATCAAGCCAATGCCGACGCGCAGGGTACGCGTTGCCGCCAGCGCGATGGCGGCAGAGGTCAGCGCGCCGGGGAGAAAGCAATCGTCCCACAACCACAATTCGGCAAAGCCCGCCCCTTCGGCGCGGCGCGCAAACTCGCCCAATGTTTCGGGCGGAAACGTGGGATGAAAAAGAATGCCGTAGGATGGTTCAGTCATTGCCGTCTCGCCCCACGTCCATTTGAATGGTGACGGTGTCGCCCACGTCCACGCGTTCCGCGAGTTGGACGCTTTTTTTGACAGGCACGAGATAGCGTCCGTCTTTTGGAAAGAGCGACGTTTTGAATTCCGTCTTGCCGATGCGCGCGGTGACGGGAATCACGCCCCAGCCGTAGGTGACGGCGGACGCAATCGCTTTGATTTCGCGGCTCGGTCCGTCCGGCACGGCAATAAACAGAAACGGCGCGGGACCGCGCCAATAAAAAATTTCGCCTTGAAACTCGATTCGCATGGACAATCCGGCTAAACGATGCTTGCGCGTCACGGATTTTTTTCTACGCGCGGTTGGAGCCCGCGATATCCTTCCGCCATTACGTAACCGTGATTCTTGATAATCATGTCACGCGCAAAACTGAACTTGCCAAAAAAATTAAAGAGCGGACTCGGCGTGCCGACATCCCAGGTGTACCGGACCGCCGTACCGCCGTCGCGTTCCTCCAAAACAAATTCACCCTCCCCGACCAATTCGCCGGAAGAAGATCCACGCAAACGATGCGGCGCTTGTATGCCGGTCACTTTGGTCGTAAAACGCAGCGAGTATGGCAGTGTGCCTTTGACCACGTTCTCGATGCGCGCGCCGACCTGCCCGCGTTTTTCCGGATTGAGCAAATTCGCTTGCTTCCAACACGACCACCATTGGGGCCAGATTTCGACCGCCATAATTTCCTCCCACACGCGTTCAATCGGCGCATGAAAAAACCAATCCGTGACGAGATGATAGGTTTGCATTTTACCGCTCCTTTTTTTTGCCTCACAAGAACGCGCGCATTATAACGCCAATCCGCCGCACGAACGATTGATACCGACGGCGCACAGCGCGCCGCAAAAACCGCGCCGACAGCGGATTCCTGTCCGATTTAGAGATGCGAGTAAGCGTCGGGCGGGGCTGTTGCCAAAACAGAACAAATGTGCTTTAATGCGCCGCATCCGGTTACCCGTACTCGAGCGCGGGGAGCAAGCATGAGCATCATTTCCGAGACACGCTGTTCCGATTCACCCTTTGTCGAATCCATCACGTCCGGGCGAACACTAAACGACGGTTCGACCATTCGTCCCGCTGAAAGTCATTGGCACATGGTGTTTGTACGAGTGGAAGGTCAAGCCCATGCCATTGTCGTCGGCGCGCTGCCAAGCGCAGGCGTCGTATCGTGGGGACAAGGCGCGGAAATTTTGTGGGTGAAATTCAAACTCGGCGTATTCATGCCGCACCTGCCCGCGCGCAATTTTCTAAACACGGAAACGATGCTGCCTAAAGCGGCGGGACCATCGTTTTGGCTGCGCGGGGCTGCCATGCCGTTTCCCAATTTTGAAAACGCGGACACGTTTTTGCATCGTCTCGCGCGCGAGCAAACCCTTGCATACGACCCGAGCATCGGCGCCGCGCTGCAGAATCCGCGCAATGACATTTCCCCGCGCACACTGCGCCATCGTTTTTTGCGCGCGACGGGCTTGACGCAAACGCACATTCGTCAAATGCAGCGCGCGCAGCGCGCCGAACAGCTGCTGAAACAAGGAGTCTCGATTCTCGACACGGTGGAAGAAGCGGGCTACTTTGACCAACCGCATCTCACGCGCGCGCTCAAGCGGTGGATTGGATTCACCCCGGCGGAAATTGCGCGCCAAGCTCTCACCGCGTCAAATCCGATTTCCGCGTAACCCGTTCTCCCGCATTGCCGTTTTATACAAGACATTCGCCGCGCGCGCCGCTATAATTCAAACGTTCGAGAAAAACATACAAGGAGTAACGGTCATGCAAAAAATTACGCCCTATCTGTGGTTCGACGGTCAAGCCGAAGAGGCAGCCAATCTCTATGTCTCGCTGTTTCCAAATTCCAAAATCACAAGCGTCACGCCCTGGGGAGAGGGTTCGCCGTACCGCGTTGGCACGGCAATGACGGTGCAGTTCCAACTCGACGGACAAAATTTTGTCGCGCTCAACGGCGGACCGCAGTATCGTTTCACCGAAGCGGTTTCGTTTTTGGTGAGCTGCGAGACCCAGCAAGAGATTGATAGACTCTGGAACGCGCTCACCGCCGACGGCGGCGAAGAGAGTATGTGCGGCTGGCTCAAGGACAAGTACGGGCTGTCATGGCAAATCGTCCCGCCCATTCTCGGCGAGTTGATGAGCGACAAGGACTCCGCTAAAGCCGGGCGCGTCGTGCAGGCGATGCTGCAAATGAAAAAACTCGACATTGGGAAACTCAAGCAGGCGTACGAAGGAAAATAGCATTCGCGCGTCGAACGCGGGCGACGGAAACAAAAAGCATCTCTCTACCAGAGATGCTTTTTTTGATTTAGCGGAACTCTATTTTCATTGACACGCGCGCGCGTTTGTGATAACGTTCAGGTCGCGGTTCGCAAATCGCATATCGCGTATCGCATATCGCATATCGCGCATTGCACAGCACGCATCGCACAGCGCGCGATTGCTCGACCGATTACGGATTACGGCTTACGGATTACTGATTCCCGTTCACTCTCTCTATCACTCTATCATCCATCCATCAGTCTCCAATCTCCAGTCTCCAATTACTACCATGTCCAACAAAAATCTACTCATCGCCGCCTCGCTCGCCGCTGCCGTCATTGCCCCTATCGTCGGACTGGCGTATTTGTGGCGGCGTCCCTTGCCCATTATCAACGGACGATTCAAATTGCGCGGACTGCGCGCCAATGTCGAAATCATTCGCGACACCTGGGGCGTGCCGCATATTTACGCGCAAAACGACGAGGACGTTTTTTTCGCGCAAGGATTCGTTCACGCGCAAGACCGCTTGTGGCACATGGAAATGAACCGCCGTTTGCCTGCGGGACGTATGAGCGAACTCTTTGGCGAAATTGCATTCAGCACCGACAAGCTGATGCGCACCGTCGGCATACAGCGCGCGGCAAAAAACGATTGGATGCACGCGTCCAAAGATACCGTGCTCGCGCTGAACGCGTACGCGCGCGGCGTCAACGCCTTTCTCGAAACACACGCCAACAAACTGCCCCTCGAATTCACCATCCTGCGCTACAAGCCCGAACCGTGGCGTCCGCTTGATTCGCTGCTTTGGATCAAAATGATGGCGTGGGGACAGGGACTGAATTGGGACGCGGAACTTTTGCGCGCGGCGATTTTGGACAAACTTGGTCCCGAACGCACCGCGAAATTATTGGGCAGCGACCTTGCCGATACCAATCCCATCATTTTGAATCACACGCCCATTCCCGGTTTCGACCGTCTGGTTTCGGAACTGCACGACGCGAAAAAATTTCTCAATGTCAGTGCGCCCGTCGGCATGAGCAACAATTGGGTCGTGGACGGCACCAAATCCGCGACCGAACAACCGCTGCTCGCCAACGACCCGCACTTGCCCCTGCAAATGCCTTCGCTGTGGTACGAAGCGCATCTGGTCACGCCGGAATGGCAAGCCGCGGGCGCTACGTTGCCCGGCGTGCCGCTCGTCGTTCTCGGACACAATGCCGACATTGCATGGGGCGTCACCAACGCGTTCGTGGACACGCAAGATTTGTACATTGAACAATTCGACGCCAACGACCCGACACGTTATCGCGTGAATGACGGCTGGGAAACGGCGCAAGTGGTGCGCGAAGAAATTCGCGTCAAGGGCGAAGCGCAGGCGCGCGTTTTGGACGTGACCGTTACGCGGCACGGACCGGTGATAAACGATTGGGGCATCGGGTCTGCCGCCCCCGGCGCGGCGAATGAAATGCGGCTCGCGCTGCGCTGGGTGGGACACGACGCCTCGCGCACCGTCCACGCCGGTCTGCAACTGATGCGCGCAAAGAATTGGAACGCGTTCACCGCCGCGCTGCGCGATTGGACCGAACCCGCGCTGTCGTTCGTGTACGCCGACCGCGGCGGCAACATCGGCTATCATCTCGCGGGCAACACACCAATTCGCAAAAACGGCAATGGCGCGACGCCGGTGCCGGGCTGGACCGACGATTACGAATGGAGCGGCTGGGTCCCCTTTGACGAACTGCCGCACAGCCACAACTGCACTGACCATTTTTACGCAACGGCAAACAATTGCGTCGTCGGCAAAGAATACAAACATCATCTCTCGCTCGACACGATGAATGGCTTTCGCGCGAAACGCATCATTGATTTGCTCAGCGCGCAAGAAAAATTATCCGCCGACGATTTTGCGCGCATCCAAACCGACGTTTACTGCATTCCCGCCGAAACGTTTCAAAAATTAACGCGCGCGTTCGGCGACAAAATCATTGTGCATCCCGCGCTGCACGGGCGCGGCGCGTCGGCGCGCGATGCCTTGCGTTTGCTCGACGCGTGGGATTGTCAACTCACTCCCGAGTCGGTGCCGGGCGCGTTGTATGAGGTGACGTTATATTTTGCGATGCAGCACCTGTTCCAACCGTGGCTGGGCGATTTGACCGAGAGCTTTATCGGTGTCGGCACGCATCCGCTGCTGCATCCCATCAACAGCGCATATATTGACCGCGCCTATCTCATCGCCTTGCGCATTTTGAACAATGAAGAATCGGAATGGATGACGGACGCGAACGGCAAACGTTTGACCAGCATTGATATTCTCGCGCACGCGCTGCGCGACGCGTTAAAGTATTTGGAAACCAACGTTGCCTTTGATATGCGCCAATGGCAGTGGGGCAAACTGCATCGCGTTTCGTTTCCGCACGTGTTGGGCGCAGTGAAACCGCTCGACAAAATTTTCAATCGCGGTCCGTTCCCCTACGGCGGCGATACGTCCACCGTGTGGCAAGCCGCGTTTGTGCCGCAGCTGCCCATTTCCGACAATGCCGTTTTTTCGGCATCGTGGCGGCAAATCATGGACGTGAGCGATTGGGACGCCTCGCGCGGCATTCATCCCACCGGGCAATCGGGTCATCCGTCGAGTCGGCATTACGCCGACATGCTGCCATTGTGGTTGAACGGCGAACATCATCCGCTGTTATGGTCGCGCGACAAGATTCTGGCGCAGCGCGAAGGAATTTTAAGATTAGAGATTGGAGACTAGAGACCAGAGATTGAAGATTCGAAACCGCAAAGTCTCTAGTCTCTAGTCTCCACTTTTGGAGCAAAACATGAAGCATCAGCACCTGTTCGTATTTGGCATTCTTGTACTCGCCGCGCTGGCGTTCAGCGGCTGCGGCAGTTTGGGCAGCAATCCCCCCGCGAACCCAACGCCAACGCCGCCGTTCCCCACCGCCGTCGTCGTCGCCACCGTTCCCGCCGGGGATACGCCTGCGGCAATGGAAGGCAAAGCCGCGATTGGCGGCGACGTTTTCAATGACTCGAACGGCGACGGCAAACGCGACGACAACGAACCCATCATCGCGGGCGTCATTGTGCAAATCGGCGCGGGCGCATGTCCCGCCGGAGTCTTGGCGGTCACGACCAGCACCGTGAATCAACCGTCGTACAAATTTGAAAATCTCGACAGCGGCGACTTTTGCATCTCGATTGACGCCGCGTCAGCGCAAAACGCTGCCATTCTCGGCGCGGGCGAATGGACTGTGCCGCAAAAAGCGCAAGGCACAATCACGGACAATGTGAAACTGCGCCGCGCGGACAAATTGAACGTGGACTTTGGTTGGACGTTTGGCGTCCTCGGGCAAACTACGCCGCCGCCGGAACAACCCACCGCACCCGCGGGCGAACCCACGCAGGTCGCGGGAGAACCGACCGCCGTTCCCATCATTCCCACACCGACGGCGTTCGTCCAGCCCACTGCCGCGCCCCAGCCGTGCGTATTCAAAGCCGCGTACGTTGAAGATGTCACCGTGCCGGACGGACAGTTGATGCTGCCCAACACACAATTCATCAAAACGTGGCGCGTGCAAAATACCGGCACCTGTTCGTGGGGTCCGGGCAGCGGTTTGCAAAATCTCCAATTCGTCGGCGGCAATCCGCTCGGCGCGCCCAATCTCGTTCCGATTCCGAACGCAATTCCCGCCGGCGCAACCGCCGACCTTTCGATTCAAATGACCGCGCCCGCGCAGCCCGGGTCGTACAAGAGCAATTGGAAACTGCGCGCGGATGACGGCACACTCATCGGTGTCGGTCCGTCCAATGTGGCATTGTACGCTTCCATTCGTGTCCAAGCCGCGCCGCCGCCGACCGTTGTTCCGCCGCCGACTTCGGTCTCGCCCACCACACAGCCGCCGCCCGGACCGGTGCAGCCGATTCAATTCGCGCCCGGTGCAACCGAAGCGGCAGTGCAAGGTCAAGTTCCCGCGAACGGCATTGCCAGCTATTCTGTCAACGCGCAAGCGGGGCAATCTATGGAATTGACGCTCTCGTCCAACAGTCCCAGCGCGCGTCTCGCCGTACTTTCGCCAACGGGCGTGCCGCTGGCGCCGCAGCGCGGCAATCCCGAAGGCACCTATTGGCAAAGCACGCTGACGGCAAGTGGCGATTACATCATTCAAGTCCTGGCAGGCAGCGCCGCACCCGTCGCCAATTTTGGTTTGAATGTTACGATTCCTGTCCGCATCACGTTTGCGCCGGGCGGCACATCGGCAGAAGTGCAAGGCACAACTTCCGAGAGTCGCGTCGTCACATACCTGCTCAAAGCGATGGGCGGACAAACCATGACCGTGAATTTGACTGCGCCGCCCAACAGCGCGGGCATCACCATTTACGGGATGCAGGACGGACAGCCGTTGGTTCGTTCGCAATCGGGCGCGACGAGTTGGACGGGACAATTGCCCATGACGCAGGATTATGTGATTCAAGTCGTGCCGTTCGGAAATGGGACGGTGAATTACACGCTCAATGTGACGGTGCAATAAATGTAGGGGCGTTCAAGCGAATCCAAGATTCGAGAA
>CAZXYP010000186.1:0-10252 GCA_964644955.1 uncultured Anaerolineales bacterium
CACCGGACAGCTTGCGCCTGATGATGCTGACCGCGTTCGCGCCATCGAAAATTTGCGGGCGCAATTGGCGCGGCAAAAACAAACGTATCCGCCGGTCAGTGCAAGTTCAAGCCCTCCGGCGGATGGCGCGGTGATGGCGCATCGGGTGAGTATCCCGCGCGCGTGGGGCACGTTTTTGTTTTTGTGCGCCAAATCCTTTCGGGTGAAACGGATTTTGGAAATGGGCAGTGGCGCGGGAATCTCGGGCGCGTATTTGTCTGCCGCGCCGTCGTGTGAATCCTTGACGACGATTGAGGGTTCAGCTGCACGCGCGGCGCTTGCCCGCGAAACCCTGAAGGCAGTGGGCGCGCCGGCGCGTGTGTTGCAGATGGACCTGAACGCGGCATTGGATGACATTTTTGGAGCGAAGGATGCCAACTTTGACTTGATGTATTTGGACGGCGACCACACATAGAAAGCCACAATGCAGTTGGCGCGGCGCGTTTTGACACACTTGAATACACCGTCGCTTTTGATTTTGGACGACATTCATTGGTCACACGGCATGTTCAGCGCGTGGCAGGCAATTCACACCACGCTTGGGTTTGCGTTCGCGTTGGATGTGGGACGCGTTGGCGTGTGTTATTGGGATGGTGCGCCGCGTCAAACGCACTTGGCGAATCTGGCGTATTACGTCGGCTGGTTTCAAAAAAACTGAATGACGGTTGTCACCAGAGATTTGATACAATGTACATTGCAAAACAGTGACGATTGGCTCTCCCGAACGCGCGTCCGCATGATTGAATTTCATACACAAGCGATTCGGGAACAATGTATGGCGCGCTTGAGTGAAAGAGGATTTCGCGGTTTTGCGTATCGCGAGCTCTATTATTCCAAGTCGCGCCCGATGGAGTGAACCATGTCCGCCTCTCCCAATAAAATCCACCCCACGCTTGCGGCATTGCTGGCATCGCCGGAAATGAGCGCCACGGCGCGCGGTGAGCCGCGTGAGGTAAATATCATTGTCGAACACAAGCCGTTTCAAGAGACCATGATGGCTGCCGCCGCTGTTGGCACAACGACGACAAAAACGTTCGACAAGCTCTTGCCCGGCTCTGCTATGATTGCGACGCCGAATGCCATCAAAGTCCTGGCGCAGCGCCCCGATGTCGAAATGATTTGGCTCGACGAGGAGGTGCATACCACGCTTGATTTATCTGTGCCGCTGCTCGGCGCGCCGCAGGTTTGGGACGGCGGTTTCACCGGTAAAGGCGTTGTCGTCGGTATTGTAGATACGGGCATTGACCCAACCCATCCGGATGTAATCGGACGCGTCAAAGCGTTCAAAGATTTCACGGGCGAAGGCGAAATTGACAACAACGGACACGGTACGCACGTCGCCGGAATCGTCGGCGGCACCGGCGCGGCGAGTCAAGGCAAATTTCGCGGCGTGGCATATGAATGCGATTTTGTGATCGCCAAAGTCTTGAAAGGCAGCGGCGGCGGTTTGATGAGCGATGTGATTGCGGGCTTGGAGTTTTGTGTCGAGCAAAACGTCCGGGTCATTAACATGTCACTCGGCGGCGGCAGTGTGAACGATGGCACCGACGCGCTTTCGGTTGCATGTGACAACGCAGTGGGCTTGGGCATTGTCGTTTGCGTCGCCGCCGGAAACTCCGGACCGGGTGCGAGGACTGTCGGTTCGCCCGCGTGCGCGCGTCAAGTGATTACGATTGGGGCGACCGACAAGCAGGACGCAATTGCAGGTTATTCCTCGCGTGGTCCGACGTTGGACGGACGCGTCAAGCCCGATGTGTGTTTTCCCGGTTCGAGCATCACTTCGGCGCGCGCGAAAAATACCGCGATGGGTTCGCCGCAAAATGATTTTTACACGACTGCGTCCGGGACTTCGATGGCAACACCGCACGCCGCAGGAACGTGCGCGCTAATTTTGCAAAAAGCGCCCGCGCTCAAGCCCGCCGAAATCAAAGCTCTGTTTATGGCGCACGCCAAGAATCTGAATTTGGACGAAAACACTCAGGGCAAGGGGCGGGTGCTGGTTGCCCAAGTGTTTGACGCCATTGCTGTACCGGCGCCAACCCCTGAACCGTCCCCGACGCCTGCTCCTGCTCCCTCGCCTGAACCGGCGCCCTCACCACAGCCAACGCCGCAACCTCCGCCCACCGGCGGTGGCTGTTTGGCGTTGGTGAAAAGTTTTTTGACGGGATAAAAAGCACGGCGGCAAATTCAATTTGCCGCCGTTGGTTTGGTGCGACTATTCGACTTGGTTTTGAAAATAGCGTTCCAAAATTTTTTGCGCCGGTTTGCCATGCGGCGTATAGTCCGCGTCATTCGTTCCGCCTTGATTGGGGTTGGGCAGCCAATTCCAAATAAACATCCCGCGAAACCACGGGCGTTCCGAATTGTGCCACCACGTTTGAAACAATGCTTCATACAACATTGCTTGTTCCTGCAAATCCACCGCGCCGTCACGTTCCCAATTCCAGGGCCAGACGCTTGCAAGGTCCATGCTCGGATACCCGACTTCGGTAAACACAATCGGCTGTCGTGGAAATTTTTCGTGCAGGCGCGTCAAGGTTTCGATGGGTGCTTGCCACCCTTCCAAAATTTGCTGCATTGTCGGCGTGCGATAATTGGTCAGATGATAAAAAACATTCACGCCGATATAATCCAAATCATCCCAGAACTCGATTTGCATTTCTTCGCCGCTGTGGTTGGCGGAATAAGTGAGCAGCCCGGTGTATTCTGCGCGCACCGCGCGAATCAACGCGCGCCATTCTGTCGTGCGCGCAGTGGTGGTAAACAATTCTGTGCCGACGGCAAATTCTTGAACCCCGCTGGTTTGCGCGAGCCGCGCGTAGTACAGAATAAATTCGCGATACGATGCAAACCACTTGCGCCAATCCGTGACATTGTCAAAACCGATTTCCCCGCGCCAATGCTCCTCATCGGCGGACAGGTCTAATTGCGGTTTCAGCAGCACTTGCACGCCGTGCGCGTGCGCATACGCAATCACAAATTCCAATTCCGCGTCCGTTGGCGTATCTGCCGTTGGCGCAATTTCGGTCGAGTGAATATCCGCTTGATACCACGTTACCAAAAGACTGATGTAATTTGCCCCGGTTGCGAATAACTTGTCGAGCGCCTGACGCGATTTTTCGGTTTGATATTCGCCGCGACGGATCGCCACGTACGCAATGCCGCGTCGGTATTGATTGAGCGCTGCCGCGTCCCGCGCGGGTTTGCGCGGCGGAAGTGGAGGCAGCGGCGCGCGAGTGGAGACGCGCGGCGCGTTCGCCTGCAAGAGGACGGAGTGTGCTGAGGCGGTGGGCGTGCGTGCGACAAGCAGGGGTGTGGGCGTGCGCGGATAAAGCGGGGCGCTTGGCAGGGCAGGTTGTTGGCGCAGCGCGCCGGGATTGGTGCAGCCGGATGCCAGGAGCGTCGCACCGGCGACGAACCAAAGCAAGAGTGTTCGCATGAACGCTAATTGTATCCATGCCGCCGCGCGCGTCCAAATTCAAGCCGTGACTTTGAATTTTGAAAACCTTCGAGGGTTTCATAAACTTCGAAGGTTTGAAAATAAATCCATTTCCTGAGATGTGGGCAATCACCAAAAAAATTTGCCTTGACAAAGCGTGCGCGCCATTATACAATCTCACCATCCACAGGGTCGAAAGCCATTTTTCTTTCGATGGAGGATTTTGTTATGGCGAGTGTCCAGTACGACCACGTTACCAAACAGTTTAGTGAAACCGTGAAAGCGGTGAACGACCTGTCTCTTGACATCAAGGACAAAGAATTCCTCGTCCTTGTCGGTCCGTCGGGCTGCGGCAAAACTACCGCGCTGCGGCTTTTAGCGGGCTTGGAAGATATTTCTTCAGGCACCATCAGTATCGGCGACCGCGTGGTCAATGATGTTGCGCCCAAAGACCGCGATATTGCCATGGTGTTTCAATCGTACGCGTTGTATCCGCACATGTCCGTGTATGACAACATGGCGTTCGGTCTGAAATTGCGCAAAATGTCCAAGACCGAAATTGACAAACGCGTCAAGGAAGCGGCAGGCATTCTCGGCATCACCCACTTGCTCGACCGCAAACCCAAGCAATTGTCCGGCGGTCAGCGCCAACGCGTTGCGGTCGGTCGCGCGATTGTGCGCGAACCAAAAGTGTTTTTATTTGACGAACCGTTGTCAAACCTTGATGCGAAATTGCGCGTCGAAACGCGCGCCGGCATTTCCAAACTGCATCAGCGTCTTGGCACGACGTTCATTTACGTCACCCATGACCAGACCGAAGCCATGACGATGGCGTCGCGTATCGCGGTAATGCGTGACGGTGTGTTGCAACAAGTCGGCACGCCGGGCGAATTGTATAATCACCCCGCGAACGTGTTTGTCGCCGGTTTTATCGGCAGTCCGTCCATGAACTTTTTCAATGGCAAATTGGTTGGTTCGGACGGCGACATGATGTTTGATACAGGTACTTTCAAGCTGCCCGTGCCGGCGGACATTCGCGAGAATTTGCGCGCGCGGAACGACGATATGTATGTGGTCGGCATTCGTCCCGAGGATGTCTATGACGCGGCGTATCAAGCGCCGGGAATTGACAGCGCGGTCGTTGAGGCGCAAGTGGATGTGGTCGAACCGATGGGTTCGGAAATTTACTTGAACCTCCTCTCCGGCGAGAGTCAATTTGTGGCGCGTGTTGACCCGCGCAGCAAGGCGAGCTCCGGTAACAATATCGGTTTGGCGATGGATATCAACAAAGTCCACGTCTTTGATAAAAAGAGCGAAATTGCCATTCGCTAAGACAGTCAGTTCTGGAACCTTCGAGTGTGCGCGCCACGCGACGCTCGAAGGTTCTTGTTGTACGGCATGAATATACGCCTCGCGCAAGCGCGTGACCTTGAAGTCTGTCTCGCCCTCGATGAATCGTTTGAAACCGAATACGTCTGGCAAATGGAAACCGCGCGCACGGATGGCGGCATTCAACTCGCGTTTCGCACGACGCGGCTGCCGCGTGCCATGCGCGTGCCGGGCAATGCGCCCCGCGATGCCATGCTCGACCATCTGGAATTGGGCGAATGTTTTTTGGTCGCAGAAGAATATCCGCGTTTATTGGGGTTTGTGGACGCCACGGCGGATTTAGACCAGCGTTTGGTGTGGCTGCATTTTTTGATTGTGGCAAGTGACGCGCGGCGGCGCGGCGTCGGCACCCAATTGCTCCGCGAAACACTGCAGTGGGCGCGCGAAAAAAAAATGCGCGCCGTCGTCGCCACTCTTTCGACCAAAAATTATCCTGCCTCCAATTTCCTGACCAGGCACGGCTTTATGTTTTGCGGATTCAATGACCGCTATTATCATAACCGCGACATTGCGCTCTTTTTTGCCTGCAATTTGCGCTAAGGCGAATTGCCGCGCGTCAAGCTGACGCGGTGGCGCGTATTCCCATTTCACAGGAAAATTTCACTTGAACGTTCTTTTCATGTACCTCATCCCGCTTGCCGTACTGTTGGTTGCGGCAAGCGCCGTCGAAGAGCGCCGGACTGCGCGTGCCGCAACCGCAGCGCTGGTCGCGTTCGCGTTGGTGATGCTTTTGTATGGCGCGGTCGGTTTTGGTTTTCAATTCGGCGGCATCGGTCTGGTCAACGATGCTCCGGGTTTGAAAGCGTTGGTGCGCGAATGGTCGCCGCTCGATACCGTACTCGGCTTGGGTTGGGGTGTTATCGGGCTCGATGCACTTGGTATCAATTTTTTGTTTATCAATCCCGACATTACCAATCTGTATTTGTATCACGCGGCATTGGCGGCGACAGCCGTGTTGATGCCGGTGCTTGCGTTGGCGGCATGCGTGCGTTCGCGCGTGTTGGTGCTTGGCGCGGCGTTGCTGGGCATCGTGGCGTATCCGTTAGCGGCAAATTGGGTTTGGGGGGGGGGGTGGCTCCAACAGTTTGGTTTGACCTCCGCGCTCGGTCACGGCATGGTTGATTTTGCAGGCAGCGGCGTTGTATTCATGTTCGGCGGATTGGCGACGCTGGGCGCATTGTTGGGCTATGGCGTGCGCAGTCATACGCGCGTGACGACGGCGGCGAACACGCCGGAATTTCCGTCCGCGCACTTGCCGCTGTTTATGATTCTCGGCGCGTTCTTGTTTCTCATCGGCGCGGGGGTGATGGTCTTGGGCGACCCGTTTCAGGTTGCGGATTTGCCCATTTCGCAAATTCAATTGAACTTGATGAACGCGGCAATGGCGGGGTTGGTGGTGGCGACGCTGTACGGTTGGTTTGTGTCGGGCGAACCATTGGCGATGCTTGCCTCGCGCGGCGCGGTGGCAGGCGTGGTTGCGGTTGCCGCGTCACTGCCCTTTATTCCTGCGTGGGCGGCGTTGGTGATTGGCGGCGTCGCGGGTCTCTTGCTGCCATTGACGACGTATGCGGTGGAGCGGTGGATTCGCGCGGATGACCGCGCCTTGCTCGTGCCGACGTTCGGTGTTGCAGGGATTTGGGGTTTGTTGGCGCTTGCAATTTTTGCGGATGGGACGTACGGCGTCGGCTGGAACAAAACCGGCATCGGCAAACATCTCGGCGTGACGGGGCAGGGTGTCAGCGGGATTTTTGTGCAGACCGGTTTCGTGCCGGATTCGCCCGGACAAATGGAAGCGCAGTTTTTTGGCGTGGTCGCTATCGGGCTGCTCGCGTTCGTGTCCGCGTTCCTCATTTTTTTTGTACTGCGGCGAATTGGCGGCGCGCCGGAATAATTGGGCGCGAATTTTTTTGGAGTGAGCCATGAACATCAAATGGAATCTGCGAAGCGTTCTCGGATTGCTGCTCTCTATCGCGGCAGTGGTGAGTTTGGTGATTACAATCGCAAGCACGGTGCAGATTTGGATGCTGCGCGAACCGGTCACGCAAGACGCCATCAACACGCTCGATTTGTTAAACAGCACGCTGGACACCACCGCGCAAGGTCTGGCAATTATCAAGACGAGTTTGAACTCCGTGACCGATACGATTGGCGCGCTGCAAAGCACGGTGGCGTCCGCCGCGCAAACGATTGACAATGCGAGCAATTCGGTGAGTGCGCTGAGCGGTATCGTTGGACAAAATTTATCCGGCACCATCAATTCGGCG
Organism: uncultured Anaerolineales bacterium; assembly: GCA_964644955.1. GTDB lineage: Bacteria > Chloroflexota > Anaerolineae > UBA4142 > SHND01 > SHND01. Next base: position 7,132 of record CAZXYP010000186.1, read on the forward strand.
CTCGGCACATTGGACGCCGTAAAAAACACCGCGCAAACGATTGACGATTTTCTTGCCGGGGTTTCCAAACTTCCGTTCGTCAGTATCAATTACGACCCTGCCAAATCGCTCAGCGCGAGCGTCGGTGACTTGACGGACAAGCTGGCGACGGTGCCCAATTCGCTTTCCAATTTGGAAAAGAATTTGGCGGAATCGGGTGGCGGGCTTGACCAGGTGGGCAGTGATGCATTATCGTTGGCGAGCAGTCTGGGGCAAGTGCAGCGCGATTTACAGCAATTGGTCGGTGTCGTCGAACAATACGAAACGCAGGTCAAAGCATTTCAAACCACCGTGCAGAATTGGCGTGCCAACATCGAGACGATTGTATGGGGCGTCGTGTTGTTCTTGACCTTTATTTTGTTGTGGCTTGCGGCAACCATGTTAATGACGCTGTTCAAAGGATTGGAATGGATGGGCTTTAAATTCCATCTGCCCGAATAGAAATTTCCTGCGCTCCTTCAACCGACAGCCGCACGACCCAACAAAAAAATCGCGGAATGTTCCGCGATTTTTTTTATTTCAATGCCTCGCGTATCACATCGGGTTTGTTGGTGATGATGGCGTGGACACCCAATGCCGCGAGCCGCTGTGCCTCGGCGGGGTCGTCCACCGTCCATGTATTGACCTGAAGGCGTTTGCGTTTTGCCCATGCCATGTACGCGGCGTCAATCATCGGCGCTTCGGGATGCATTGTTTGCGGATCTGCCCAAAAACGCAGCCATGCTTTGCGTAACGGCAGTGGCATTGCGGCATCATACAGTAAGCCGCGCGGAATGTCGCGGTGAATGGCACGCGCGCGACGCAAAGACAACGGATTGAATGAGGATAACAAAATGCGGTCTTGCAAACCGTATCGCGCAATCACGTTCAAAACTTGCTGCTCCAAACCGTCAGTGAAAAAACGTTCGGTCTTTAATTCGACGTTGATGAGACACGCCCTCACGCGCCCGACGGGACGCAGCCAATCGGCGAGCGCGTCAAACACCTGCGCCAGTGTGGGAATGGGTTCGCCGGCGTAATCATTCGTTTTCCACGCGCCCGCGTCGAGACGCGCGATCTCTGCAATCGTCAAATCACACACGCGTCCTTTGCCGTTCGTCGTTCGTTCCACAGTATCATCATGAATGACGACCGGAATTTTGTCGCGCGTCAACTGCACGTCGAGTTCAATGCCGTCCGCGCCGAGTTCGTGCGCGAGGCGAAACGCCGCAATCGTATTTTCGGGCGCGTACGCGCTGGCGCCGCGATGCGCCAAAATCAACGGCAAACTCATTGCGCTTGCTCCGTCGCGTTCTGTTTCGCCGATTGTTTGCGCTCGTATTCGTCATTCAAAATATCGGCGAGGCGGTCCATGGCGCGGCGCATGTCCACATTTTGCCCGTGCGAAAAGATGGTGAGCGCGAGCCACGCGACGCTTGCCATGATTGCCATTTTGGGTTCATCCGTCACCAACGCGTCCAAATGCTGTCGCGCTTTCGGTTCGAGTTTTCCCAAACGCGTTTCTCCCACCGCCAATAGACCAAAGCCGAACGCCTGTACCCACTCGCGTCGTGTCTGTTTATTCAACTGCGCGACATGTTCGCCAAAGGTAAAGCGCACGTTTGCGACATCATGCACCAATTTGTTGCGCAGCTCGGACAAGCCGCGAACGAAACGGCGCGCGTCCTGATTCAACAGCCCGAACGCTTTGGCAAACGCGAGTTTGCCCGTGCGCGGATTCGAGGTATCGAGAAACGCGAAAATCGAGCCGACGTCGCTGTTTTCCAAATGCGCCGAAAGCAGGTACGTCAACAACGCCTCGACGAGCGCGTGACTCTTGATGACAAACGACCAATCGTCCTCTTGATACAACGCCGCGATAAAGCCGGGCGGCAATGTCAATTCGTCTTCGAGTGTGCGAATGACGGAAGGGAGGTCGGGAGCGGAAACATCCATCTGTTTTCGACTCGAGGAAAATTATGTGGCGAGATTCAAACGCGCTTGCATCATTTCGCCAATCGTCGTTTCGACGCTTGCCGCGCTGTGCGTGAGGGATTCGACAATGCGCGCTTGTTCTATTGTGGAACGGTCTTGACTCAATTTAAAACGCGCGTCGAGGCGCGTGACGCAGAGTTCAAACGCCACAATGCCGTTCGCCTTGGCGACGCGAAAATCGTGCGGCAGCGCGTTCCATTGCTCGAGATTGCCTTCAAAGCGCGCGACCGTGCGCTCGACGATGGCAAGGCGATCGCCCAAACTCTCCAACATGCGCGGCGTGCCGTACGCATGCACGGCGACATAATTCCATGTCGGCACACTGAACGCGCGTTCGTAATGGCGCGTGGAAATGAACGCATGCGGTTCTTGAAAAATTACCAGCGCGTCCGATCTTGTCGGCGCGTCGTTTTCAAAATCATGCCACTGGGCATTGGCGCGCGCAAGATGCGCGCAAATAAAAACCTCGTCGCCGCGTTCGTCAATCAAAACGGGCAAATGCGTCGCGGAAATTTTGTCGGCGCGCGTCGTGACCAATGTTGCAAACGGGTACGCTTGCATGAACGCGATGATTTTGGCGCGGTCCGGTTCGCGATTATGGGGGGGGGTGTACATGTTACAAACCAAATGCCTCTCGCAGCTGCGCGAACGCGACGCGAAATTCGCGCTCCATTTCGGTTTTGCGTTCGCGTGGTAACAAGGACGCGCGCAGCGCATTGAGCGATAACTTTTCGCACATGGCCGCATCCCAACCAAACGCGTCCGCGCACAACAAGTATTCGTCTGTGAGCGTCGTATTAAACAGCGGCGGGTCGTCCGAATTGAGCGTCACATAGATGCCCGCGTCGAGCAATGGTTGAATCGGATGATGCGCGATGTCGGGCGCGACGCCAAGACGCACATTGCTGGTCGGACATACTTCGAGGGGAATCTGCCGCGCGCGCAAATACGCGCGCAGTGTCGGGTCTTGCATCGCGCGCACACCATGTCCGATGCGCGCCGCGTTCAGCGTGCGGAGCGCGCCCCAAATACTTGACGGTCCTTCGGTCTCGCCCGCGTGCGGCACGCACGGCAAACCGACTTGCTGCGCGCGTTGAAACGCGGCGAC
>CAZXYP010000187.1:0-10251 GCA_964644955.1 uncultured Anaerolineales bacterium
TTGAGCCATTTTTCGATGCCTTGAAGTAGCAGGTAACAAATATTCAATAGGCGTGGATAACCACACGCGCCCTCACGATACAAGCAAATCGCACACATCAAATCTTCTTCAGCCCGATCAACGAGAGGTTGCTGGCTCTGCCAGTCATCTGGCAATGTAAAGACAGTAAGAATATCACGCATAATTCTGATTTAGTCATTGAAGAGATTTTATCAATTTCCGTATCCCTGCGCATCCACACCCATTCCCATCTTTTCCCCCGCATTTTCAACTCCAGTCCTCATCCTGTTAATCCTGTTAATCCTGTCGAAAACCTCCTACTCTCGCCCACCTCCCCGCAGCGCGAAATACAAACCCACTGTCGCCACCAACACCGCGCGGTCGGGCGCGCGTTCGGGGAATCCCAAAAATTCATTCAACTTGCCGTATGCGCTCGTCAACTGATTCGCCACCGTCGCTTGGCTTTTATGCAAACGCCGCGCAATCGCCGCATTGTCCAAACCACGGCAGGTCAACACGACCACGTCGCGTTCCGCGCGCGTCAACTTTTTCTCCACAAACTCGCGCGCCCGCCGCAAATCATCCGCGCGCGCCAACTCTTCTTGCCGTCGCATCGCCTCTTCGGGGTCATCCAATTCCCCGAACGCGGCGAGCAAGCCCGCAGAATCCGTCCAACGCAAAACAGGAACGGGAACGAGCCAGATTTGGTCTTGGGAACGCGCGTGCATTCGCTTTTCACTCCCCGGCGTCCAGCCCTCGCTCATCAAATGCCACACGCGGTCATTCGCATCAAACAACAATTGCGCGACGACCATCGCCATCACGCCCATCACCTTGCGCCCGCCCGAAACGCACAAGTGAACGGCACGCCGATTGCGTTTTTGCTCACGCACTTCACGATACAACGTTCGCAACAGCGCGCGCATGTCGTCGTCGCCGCGAAAATCTTGGACCGCGCCGCGTTCGTCCACAATCGGCGCCGTTCGCAGCGTCACGCGCCGATACACCGCGCCGTCAAATTCGCTCGCCACGCGCGCCATGGCTTGCAGCACCACGTCATCGGCAGTATAGACGACGACCACTTGGTCAATCGCATAGCCGCGCGCCAACAATTGGTCCAGCACAATCGTCACCACTTGCGGCTCACTGCCCAACGTCGCAATCAAAGTTTGCGCGTTTACTTTCGATTGTTTCATACTTGTTCCGCGTTCCGCCGCGTTCCTCCGCGTCCAAAAAAATTTCTTGCGCCGTCTATTCATTCACGTTAGGCAGTGAAGAATACCTTTCGACGGGATTAAGGCGATGAACTGCATCGCAATTTACCAGATTATTTTTTGCCATCCTGTTAACCCCGTTAATCCTGTCACAGTACATCACAATTTTGGACACAGATGACACGGATGACACAGATTTCAATTTGTTTTTTCTGTGAAAATCTGTGAAATCTGTGTCCCAAACCCAAATCTGTGATGTACTGTGTCAAAGATGCTTTTGTGTAGGCATAATGCGTAATATCAGTTATCGTACAAATCCGCCATCTTGCGCGCGTGTTCCGCAATCGTTTCGCGCAGAGGCGCCGGTTCCAACACCTCGCACTCGTGTCCCCATTGCCGAATGAACGGAATCATTTCCAGCGTGTCGCCCACCTTGACGGTCAATTCGCAAACCCCGTCGTCACGCACGACAAGTTTTTGCGATTCGTGCCACACATTGTCTTGCACGCGTTCCGCCGCCCGACCCGTAAAACGCAAACGCACCGTTTCCAAATTCCCCTTGCCCCAATTGATGCCCCACGCGTGACCGAGATAATTCTCGACATCAAAATCCGCGCGTACCTCAAAATGCTCCGCCGTTGCCGACACGCGCTTGAGCCATTGAATCTTGAACGTGCGATAGTCCTGCCGCGTATGATCATAGCCGATGACATAGTTGGTGTACATTGAAGGTTCAATCATGTACGGGTCAAACTTGCGCGCGCGGTGCGGTTCCTTGCGCGTGTACAAATACACACTGGCACGCTCCGCCCACGCGCGCGTGAGCGCTTCCAGATTTTGCACATATTCGCGCGCGGCTTGATTCTGTTTGCGCTTGAGCTGTTCCGAAGTCGCAAGCACATGCTCGCCAATCACACGCGCGCCGCCGCGCATCGCCGTTCCCAATTTCGCCAACGCGTTCACCGCGTGCGGATTGGGACGGTCACTGTGCCGAGCCAAAAGACGACAGGCAATAAAAACCGCCAACGCTTCGTCCTCGTTTAATTTCAAATCGAGCAGATACTTGGTGCGGTCGAGACGCACCCGCTTGCGCTCATCCCATTCCAGCGCAAACCCGCCCGAATGGAGACGTTCCAACATCCGCTTGAGCGTGGAACGATGTCTGAGTTCGCACCGGCGCGCCAATTCCGCTTGCTCGATGAATTCGCGCGAGTGAAGCAGTTCCTGACGAATCCGTTCTTCATCGGCTCGTGACATAATGACTCCTTTGCGCGCACAGGGTATCACACTCGCGTTGCAAAAATGGCAACACGCGCGACGAATTTCAAACCGATTTTTTCCGCGGCTCAGCGGTCCAGATACAATCCGCCCTGCTCGTCTTGCGCCAGCCGAATCCCCATCTCCGAAAGCGTTATGAGGTCTTTGAGGATTGTAGAGCGATTGACGCTTAAACGCCGCGCCAATTGGGCTTGCGTAATGCCGGGGTTCGTCGCGACCAAATCAATCAATTGCGCCAGCCGTTCGCGTTTTGCTGCCTTGCTGCCAAACATGTAGGTTCTCCTTGATTGGGATACCTACATAGTGTGGCATGCGTGTTGCGCGCGCGGCAACAGCGACCGGCTTTTTTGAACAATTTAAAAAACGCGTCCCGCGACAAGCACAACGGCTCAACCCGCACGCGCAGGTTGAGCCGTTCCGTAAAATTCCGTCGGACGCCCGAATAAAAAAACGTACACGTCAAAGCCATCCTCCCCGAACCCACCCAATCAAAACTCGCCCGAATCCGCCGCGCCCCTTCTCCAAACCGCCTCGTAGGCGAACCATTGCGCTTCGGGCAAAACACTTTCGGCGCAAGGTTTCCAGCGCAAGGCACTGCCGACAAATTATACGCGCGCGCCATGTGAATTTCAATCCGCCCTCACAATCTCCTATCCCCCTTGCCTCTTGCCCCCTGCTCCCCCTTCCAACATTTCAATTCCATGAACATTTACGCCGAATACCCCATTTGCATTGAATCGCCTCTGCGCCTGTGTTACAATCGCGCCCGAAACGTATGACCAATCCCCTGCAAGCGCCCGACCGACACAAACTCATCCCGCGCATCGAATGGAACGCGCGCAATGTTTATGGCGATGAAACGTCGCTCTATTTTCGCCTCTCGCGCGAATTGATTGGCGACGGCAAACTGCTCGTCCTCGCGTCCAACATCCCGCCGAACCAGCCCGCGCCCAATCTCTTTTTCTCCTCCGTCCACTATCTCTTGATGAAACCCGAAAACGCCGCGCACCCCTTGCGCGAATTTTTTCCCGACCTCGCCGCCGAACTCAATACGCGCGACGACCCGTATCCCGTCTTTCGCAAATTCTGTCTCACCCATTATCAGGAAATGGTAAGACTCCTCCGCACGCGCAGCGTGCAGGTCAACGAAATCGGACGCTGCGCCTATTTCTTGCCCGCGTTTCACGTACTCGCGCGGGAATTGGACGGCGAACCCTTTATCCTGATCGAAGTCGGCGCGAGCGCGGGCTTGAATCTGTTTTGGGACGAGTACGCGTATGATTACGGCGATGCCGTGTTGTACGGCAATCGCGCGTCCAACATTCTTTTGACCTGCGAATTGCGCGGCGACCTGCGGCCGCCGTTGGGCAATCCGCCGCCGCGTGTCACTTTGCGCATGGGCATTGACCTCAACCCTCAAGACGTGCTGGACGACGATGCGATGCTGTGGCTGCGCGCGTTGATTTATCCCGAACAGGTGGAACGCGCACACCGCCTCGCCGCCGCCATTGAACTCGCGCGGCGGCACCCCCCCCTCGTGTTCTCGGGCGATGCGTTGGATGTGGTGCCGCGCGCCTTGAAAGCGATTGCGCCCGACGCGCCCGTTCTGCTGTTTCACAGTTTTGTGTTGAATCAATTCACCGACCCCGACCGCGCGCAGTATCTCGCGCTGCTCACCGAAATGAGCGCCGGACGCCGCCTCTTTGACCTCGCTCTCGAGCCGAGTGATTGGCCCGCGCCCATGACGCTGACTCAGTATGAAAACGGCGCACACACCGCACAGCCGCTTGCCATCTGCGACCATCTCGGACGCTGGATGGAATGGATCGCGGAATAACGTAAAACGTTCAAACGTTCAACGTTGTGACGTTCCCCCCCCGAATCGGATTGTCATTCCCATACGAATATGCTAGAATCGCGCCCGATGACGGCGCACACGCTTTTGCTCAACGGCAAGGTTGTCACACTCGATGAATCCCGACCGCACGCCGACGCGTTGGTCGTGCGCGGCGACGAAATCGTTTACGTCGGCGACAATGACGGCGCGCGCGCGTATCAACAATCCGACAGCGCCGTGCTCGACTTACAGGGCAAACTTGCGCTGCCCGCCTTCACCGACGCGCACATTCACTTTACGGGATTCGCGCAGAGTTTGGAAAATGTGGATTTGCGCGGCTGTCATTCCCTGAATGAAGCATTGGCACGCGTCCGCGCCCGCGTCGCCCAAACCGCGCCCGGACAATTGATTTGGGGCGGCGGTTGGAACAACGCCGAGTGGGACAATCCCGCGTTTCCTGACAAGCGCGCGCTCGATTCCGTTGCGCCCGAACACCCCGTCATTCTCACGCGCAAAGACGGACACAGCATCTGGCTCAATTCACGCGCGCTGCAAGACGCCCACCTTACGCGCGACACTGTTGCGCCTGACGGCGGCGTCATTGACCGCGACGCAGACGGCGAACCGAACGGCATCCTGCGCGAAAATGCGATAGAACTCCTCGGCGGCGGCATCGGCGCCTTTGGCAGCGCCATTCGACAAGACACGTTACAGCGCGCCATTGAGTACGCGCACTCGCGCGGCGTCACCGCCATTCACAATATCGAAGACACGAATTCCATGCGCGCGTTCCAATCCCTGCGCGCGCAAAACAAGCTCACCCTGCGCGTCGTCCATTCCATCCCCATTGATAAATTGCCGTTCGCACAAGCGCTCGGCGTGCAGCGCGGCTTGGGCGATGAATGGTTTCGCGTTCAAGCCGTCAAAATTTTCACCGACGGCGCGTTGGGTTCGCACACTGCCGAAATGCACGAACCGTATCTCGATACGCCCGACCAGCGCGGCATCGCCGTTACCAATTCCGAAACGATGATGGATGCCGCACGACGCGCGGCGCATGCCGACATGGATATCTGGATTCACGCCATCGGCGACCGCGCGATTACGCGCGTGTTGGACGTGTACGAAACACTGCGCGCAGAAGGTTTCACCGCGCCGCGTTTTCGCATCGAACACGCACAGCATTTGCGCCCGTCGGACGTGACACGTTTTCGCGCGTTGAACGTGTTTGCTTCGATGCAGCCCATTCACCAACCGAGCGATATGTTTGTGGCAGACGCGGTCTTGGGTCCCACACGCGCGGCGTGGACGTATGCGTTCCGCTCCTTATTGGACGCAGGCGCGGCGCTCGCCTTTGGTTCCGACGCGCCCGTTGAAAAACTCGACCCGCTGTTGGGCATTCACGCCGCCGTCACGCGCCAGAACGCGCAGGGCGAACCCGCTGACGGTTGGTATCCCGCGCAAAAAATTTCCGTCATGGACGCGGTGCGCGCCTACACCCTCGGCGCGGCGCAAGCGGGCGGCGACGAAATGCGCGCCGGCGCACTCGCGGTCGGCAAGCGCGGCGATATCGTCGTATTGAACCAAAACATTTTTGAGCTTCCCGCACGTGAAATTCAACATGCGACCGTGGCATACACGCTGAGCGGCGGACAGGTGGTCTATTCCGCATAGGAGAACTTATGGAACGAGTTTCTTTACGTCAAGCTTTTCACGGCGAACCGGACATGGAACAAGAGGGACTCGCAACCGACGAGCGCGGTCCCGACCAGGTGCTGGTTAAGGTCAAAGGTGGCACGTTGGAATTGCGCGTGCCCAGCACAATGCCCGACGACGCGGTTTTGTGCAAGGAAAATATGGACGATTTTCTGCAGTTGGTGCTGGAATTGGAGGATGGCAGCGAGCTGACGGTCATTCTGGAAGCGGCGACGGATTTGGTGGACACGCGTTTCATTCCTGCATCGGAGCGCAATCGCGAAAGTCAAGGGTAAAACTTGAGTCGTTCGCGTTCATCCCCACCCGTCCCAACTCCCGCGCGTCCCGCGCCCGTGACGCGCGGGTTGCTTGTACGTCTCGGCTTGTACTGGGGCACGCTGTTTGTGCTGGCAGTCGGCAGCTGCACGCTGACATTTTGGATTCTCGCCGGCGCGACGGGCATGTTCAATATCGGCGCGCAAGAACTGTTTTTGATTCGCGCGGTCGGCTTGATTGCATTGGCGCTCGGCGCGGCGGGAATCTTTTTTATTATCGGCGCGCTGCGGCGCGTCACGCTGCCGATTGATGAAATGACGCGCAGCGCGGAACGCATCGCGCAAGGCGATTATTCCGCACGCGTGCAGGAACAGGGACCGCGTGAATTGCGCGCGCTCGCGCGCTCGTTCAATCGCATGGCGCAAGAATTGGATGCAAACAATACGGCGCGGCGCGCGCTGGTTGCCAACATTGCGAATGAACTCCGTACGCCCTTGACCATGCTGCAAGAAAATATCGAAGGACTGCTCGACGGCAATTTTGCGCGCGATGATGCGCATTTGAATTTGATTCTCGGTGAAACAATTCGGCTCTCGAATCTAGTCAAAGAAATGCGCATGTTGGCGCTCGCCGAAAGCGGCGGTTTGATTTTGCAGCGCGAGCCGACGGACTTGAACGCGCTGGTGCGCGACACGGTGGCGTTGTATCACCGCGACGCGTCGAAACGCAATATCAGTCTGCACGCGATTCTGCCGCAAGAACCATACCTGATTCACGCCGACCCCGCGCGCATTCAACAGGCGCTGGGCAATTTGCTCGACGACGCGCTGCGCAGTCATTTGAAAAGCGACCTGCGCGTCGAAGTGACAAGACTCGCGTCCGAAAATTCCAAAGCGCCCGCGTTCGCCCAAGTCGAAATCGCGTATCGCGCCGCCGTCATCGCGCCGGAATTGTTGGCGGGTTATTTCGACCGCTTTTATCAAAGCAATCCTGTGCCCGATGCAACTGCCGACAGCGGACTCGGGCTAGCCATTTCCAAATTGTTGATTCAAGCGCACGGCGGCGACATTGTGGTCGCCAGCGACGCGCGCAGCGGGACGCAGATCAAGTTCACTCTGCCGATGAGCGGGGAGTAAACAGTAAGCGGTGGACAGTCATCGGTTATCGGTAATCAGTTTTTGATTGTGCAATGTCCATTGTCCAATGTCCAATGTGCATTGCCCATTGCGCATTGTCCATTGATTCCCATGAATCCCATTCTCAAAGATTTTCCCGACCATTTTGAAACCGCACGTCTGTTGATTCGTTCGCCGCGCCCTGGCGAAGGGCGAATGGTGTACGAAGCAGTGATGGAATCGCTCCAAGAGTTGAAAGCATGGATGCCGTGGGCGCATCATGAAATGTCGCCCGAAATTCAAGAAGGCATCTCGCGGCGTATGCACGCGAGTTTTTTGGCGCGCGAAGATTTGCCGCTGCGGCTTTTCAACAAGGATACCGGCGAACTCGTCGGCGGCAGCGGACTGCATCGTTTCGATTGGGATGTGCCGCGTTTTGAAATCGGCTATTGGGTGCGAACAAAATTTCAGGGACAAGGATACATTACAGAAGCGGTCATTGGCATTACAAATTTCGCGTTCGAGCATTTGTTTGCAGAACGCGTGGAAATTCGCACGGACAAAAACAACACGCGCAGTTGGCGCGTGGCAGAGCGCGCGGGCTTTACACTCGAAGGTATTTTGCGAAATGATACGCGGACGGTGGATGGAAAATTGCGTGATACACGCGTGTATTCGATGATTCGAGACGAGTGGTTGGCAGGGCGTGAAAAGGTGACAGGGTGAGGGGGTTAACGGGTGATTGGGTGATGGGGTGATGATGCGAAACGCGATTGGCGATATGCGATAGGCGGCAAGCGACTTGCGATGCGTGACACGTGATTTGCGAAACAGAATCCACGAGAAACGGATAACGATGAAGGCAGCGATTTATTACAAACGCGGCGGGTTGGATGTCATTCAATATAAAGATGTGCCGGAACCCGAATTAAAGGCGGGCGAAGTTTTGGTGCGTGTGCGCGCGTGCGGGGTGAATCATTTGGACATTTACACGCGCGAGGGGTCGCACGGCGTTAAAGCGCCGCTGCCGCACATTGGCGGTTTGGAGCCGTCGGGCGAGGTCGCGGCATTGGGTCCCGGCGTGTACGATTGGAAGATGGGGGAGCGCGTTCTGGTCGGCGCGTTCACTTCCGACGGGACGTGCGAACTCTGTTTGGCTGGACACGACAATTTGTGCCTCAATCGCAAAATCATCGGCGTACAAGTGGACGGCGGTTTTGCTCAATATGTCAAGGTGCCTTCGAGCGCATGCGTGCGTTTGCCCGACAATGTTTCCTTTGTGGAAGCATCGGCAATTCCCGCCGCATTCGGTACGGCATGGCACATGTTGAATTTTCGCGCCAAAGTCCAGCGGGAGGAATGGGTGTTGGTCCTGGCAGTCGGTTCGGGCGTCGGCAGCGCGGCGGTGCAGGTGGCAAAAGCATTGGGCGCGCGCGTGATTGCGACTTCGAGTTCCGATGACAAATTGGAAATGGCAAAGGAAATGGGCGCGGACGCCGTCGTGAATTACCGCACCCATCCGAATTTTCAACACGAGGTCCGCCGCATCACGGACGGGCGCATGGTGGACGTGGTTTTTGAACACGTGGGACAGGCAACGTGGAAATCGTCAATTGCCTCCCTGCGTCCCACCGGGCGATTGGTCACGTGCGGTGGTTCATCGGGACGCTGGGGCGAAACGGACATTTGGGGCGTGTTCTGGCAGCAATTGACCTTGATGGGTTCCAACGGCTGCACGCATCGCGAATTTTATCAAGTGCTGGATTTGTACGCGCAGGGAAAATTTCGCGCCGTGATTGATCGCACGTTTCCGCTGGCAGAACTTGGAGAGGCACAGAAACATTTGATTGAGCGAAAGCAATTTGGAAAAGTGGTGGTTGTGCCAGACTAGACTCCGCAGCTGCGGAGTTTTTTCTTTTTTCTTGTGCTACAATTCCGTCACCATCGCTCACCCAATTCCAAAGGAGCCGTAGGGAAAATTTCAAATTTACCGTACATTTTCAAAGGCACTGTATGTGGCATCTATCACACTTGAACCGAGTGTCCTCTCTGAACAACGTGCGTGGTGGAATCGTTTCGACGCACTGCGGAGAATGGCTCCGCACGCGCTCGTTATCCTTGTCTTTGTCGTCGGCGCGTTTTTCGCGCACGAGTTCGGACACGCGCTCGTCGCGCAATTTTTTGGCGCGCGCAGTGTCACGTTTCATGGGTTGGGCATGCAACTAAGCATCCTCAGCGCCATTTTTCTCGTGCGCGCGCTTTGCAACTAAAATCCCATGTCTGTCCTTCATTCTCATCTCCAAATTCATTCACCCGAATTTCAAGCCAACGCGGCATTTCACCGCGCGCTTGCGCAAGAATTACGCGCGCGTCTCGAGACGGCGCGTCAAGGGGGGGGTGAAAAATATCGCGCGCGCCATGAGCAACAAGGAAAATTATTCGTGCGCGAACGCATTGACCGTTTGCTCGACGCGGGTTCGCCGTTTTTGGAATTGTCGCCGCTCGCGGCGTTCGACGTGTACGACGACGAAACGCCGGGCGCGGGAATTGTGACGGGCATCGGGCGCGTGAGTGGGCAACCAGTGATGATTGTGGCGAACGACGCGACGGTCAAAGGCGGTTCGTATTATCCGCTCACGGTGAAAAAACATTTGCGCGCGCAAGAAATCGCGCAGGAAAATTTTTTGCCGTGCATTTATCTCGTAGATTCGGGCGGCGCATTTTTGCCTTTGCAAGACCAAGTGTTTCCCGATGCCGACCACTTTGGCAGAATTTTTTACAATCAAGCGCGCATGAGCGCGTTGGGCATTCCGCAAATCGCGGTGGTGATGGGTTC